>NZ_BQWE01000018.1:0-121309 GCF_023706025.1 Sphaerotilus sp. FB-3
CACGCCGACTTCGCCGTCTCGTCCAGCGAGGCTGTCGCAATCACCGCCTGCAGCCTGGCTGCCGCCGTCCACACCCGGCGCGCAGGCTCGCCGCCACCGCTCGCCGATTCCAGCGCCTGGGCCCGCCACCGCTCCAGCGTCGCGGCGCTCACGCCCACCTCCGCGGACACCCGCTCCACCGGTGCACTCTCCGGCGGCAGCAGTCTTGCCACCACCCGGTCCTTGTATTCCTTGCCGTATCGCGCCACGTCTTCTCCTCGTCTTCGCCCCCTCTTCGGGTTCTATCGACGCGGCAACTATTCTGACGTGGGGGGGTCCTGCAGCACCGGCGCGATAGCGCTCAGGTCATGGCAGACCACGCAGCGCCGCGTCTCGATGCGTCCGTGGCCCTTGTCGGTCTCGCTGTGCTCGTGCCAGGTGCGCCCGTCGGCCCGGGCCGGGGCCTGCTCCAGCAGGCCCTGTACCGCCTGGGCCAGCGTGGGCTGGTTGTTCTTGACCCCGATGATGTAGCCGGCCCCCTCGTCGACCAGCTGCTGCACGATCGCCTTCTGGCAGCCCATCGCGTCCATCGTCACCGTGGCGCCGCGCAGGTCCAGCCCGGCCAGCAGCTCTGGGATCGCGGTGATCTCGTTGCTCCTGGCCTGCGTCCGGATCTGCCCCAGCGTCACGCCCTTGCCGCAGTGCCAGGCCGTCACCAGGTGCGCCGCCCCATCAGCCGTGCGCGAGCCGCGCAGCGTCTTGCCGTCGATGGCGATGTGCTCCTGCGCCAGACTCGGGCAGATCTGGGCCATCCAGCTGCGAAAGCAGGCCTCGAAGCGCACCGAGTCCAGCATCGCGAACACCCGGCTGAACGTGTCGTGCGAGGCGATGCCCTGCTCGAAGGGCAGGAAGCGCCGCAGCCACTCCAGCTTGAACTCGCCCCACTCGCTCACATCGACCCAGTCCTCGGCGCCGGCCGCCACCGCGCCGTCAGCAGCAGTTCCTGCAGCGGGTACTGGAAGCGCCCGGTCTGCCGGCGCGGATCGTCCAGGTCTTCAAAGCGCTGCATCAGCTTGTCGCCTGGGGTGGTCGTCGGGTGGTCTGGCATCGTGTCTTGGGGGGGGGGGGCGAGGTCGGGCCGGATTGTTACCACTCAACCGGGGACTTGGCTAATGCAATCGCCCTGACCCTAGCGCCTGCTCGATGCCGTCGACGAAGCGCAGGACCATGTTGTCGAGCGTGTAGCGTTGGCTGTCACGCAGGCTGGCCGCGCGCATCGTGGCCAAGCGATCCGGTGCTGTCAGGATATCCAACACGGCCTCGGCGTACTGGCGGGGATCATCGCCCTGAGCAATTACCCCGTTGACGCCGTCCCGCAGGTAGGCGATTTCGGGAGAATGGCGTGCCGTGCTGGTGGTGGCCATGATCAGACCGGCGCAGAAGGCGTCCACGATGTGCAGGCCGACCAGTCCCGGGTTGAACATCACTTGTGCCAGCCGGAACAGCCTTGCCTTGTCGCGGCCCTTGCGGATGCCGCGCATGTGCAGCCAGGGGCGTGTGCGTGCGGCGTCGCGCATCTCTGCGGCGGACGGTCCGTCGCCAATGACCAGCAAATGGAATTCCGGCAGGGTGTCGCGGATGCGGTCTGCCGCCTTCACCATCAGATCTAGCTTCTTCTCGGGATACAGCGAGCCGCAGAAAAGACCCACCGGTGCACACGCAGGAATGCCCAGGTCGAGGCGCTCCGCCTCGATTTCCTCGGGCGTGCAGTTCTCGAGGTCGGTCGTGAATCCGGCGGTGTCGATGGCATTCTCGAGCGACGTGATACGGGCCAATGGAAATCCTGCTTCCTCGATGACCCGAACCGACAGGTCGGTATAGGTGAACCACCAGTCGACCTGCCGCAGGAGGAAGGCTTTCCAGCGCTCTCGGATTCCCGCTGGCGCTTCGCTCTGGAAATTGCGTCCGTGGCCCCAGTAGGCGAGGGGTCTCGGATTCCAAAGTCGCGATAGCAGGAGCGCGTAGTTCGAGACGATCCGGTTCTCCTGGATCATGACCACGATATCGGCATCCCGGTGCTGCTCGGGAAAAGGTTGCCAGAGCAGATCGCGCGCGCCTACCGCCAAGTAGCGGTTGTGCACGCGCGTGGCCCAGGGCAGGCTGCCCTCGTCGCGTTTGATGGCTTCGCGGGGGGAGGCTTGGCCGTGCACGAGCTCGAGATCGATGCTCCGTTGCGCGCAGGCCGCTCTGAGTTGCTCGAACAGGCGTAGGCGGTAGTGCAGCAGACGGTGCTGCAGGATGACGACTTTGCGGCGAGGTTGAGTCATGGGCGTCCGGGCGGGAGCACGGGTTCGATGATCGAGTGGTCGATGCCCCGTTCTGAAAAGGAAAATCGTCCGTGCGTGAGCGAGTGTTCATGCGCGGCACGGTCTGCCGGATCGGGGAAGCGCGTGCCGATGGGGCGTGCCGGGATACCTGCGGCAATGGTGTAGGGCGGCAGATCGGAGGTGACCACGCTGCCGGCTGCCACAATGCAGCCCCTGCCGATCGTCGTGCCGGTCAGAACGATGGCGCCATAGCCGAGCCACACATCGGCCCCGATGACGGCCTTCTCGTCGATGTAGGGGCTGGGTTCACGGCGACTGCCCACCCACGGTGAAAAGCGCACGGGGTAGCCGACGCGGGTGAAGTCGTGATCGTGTCGGCCGACGATGGCCACCGCGTTGGCAAGTAGACAGAAGTCTCCAATCTCGGCATTGGCCTCGATGTTGACGTTCTTGCCGATGTAGACGTGATGGCCGATGACCAGGCGGCGTGGCGCCCAGAGTCTCGTGGATGTTCCGACATGGAGATCGCGGCCCGCCTGGAGATGAGCCCGGCAGTGCAGCAGCAGCCAAGTGGTGCGCAGTCGCCGTAGGCTCGCAAGGATCCGGCTCAGCATGTGGGCGTCCTTGCGGCCGTGTCGCGCAGGCATTCCTCCAGCATCTTCAGAGCTCCGGCGGGCCGACTCTCCCAGGTCATGGCCTTGGCCTGGGACAGCGCCGCACGGCTCATGCGCAAGCGCAGCTCGTCGTCTGACTCCAGTCTGCCGATGGCCCTCGCCAGCTGCTCGATCAGATCGGCACGGCTGGCCTGTGCTGCCTCGACGATCTGGGCGCATTGAGGTGTCACCAGCGTGGCGGGGCCTCCGAGATCCAGGCAGATGACGGGCAGGCCGAAGGACAGGGCTTCCAGAACGACATTGCCTCCCGAGTCGTGCAGGCTGGGGAACAGGAAGCCGTGCATGCCGGCATACAGCTCGAAGAGTTCCGGCTGTGGCATGCGAGGGATCCAGGTGACGTGTCCTGCCAGTTGCGGATACCGGTTCTGGCGACGCTTCAGCCAGGTCTCCATCGGCCCGCTGCCCACGATCGTCAGGTGGACGTCGTGTCCGCGCGATGTCGCCAATGCCAGCGCATCGAGCGCGAAATGAATTCCCTTCAGAGACAGCAGTCGGCCTGCAAAGAGCAGTTGCAACGGTGCACCCCGGCTGCGCGCTGTGGTGGTCGCAGCCGTCTCCGGGTTGCGCAGATCGATGCCGATCTCCTGGTAGAGCCGGGTACGTTTCTGACAGGGGCCCGGCAGGAGCCGCCGCGTGTGGTCTGTGCGTGCCAGGATCAGGGTCGCTCGCGACAGTGCGAGACGGAGAACCGGATTGAGGCGGGCCGTCTGGTTCAGCAGAACGCGCGCCAACGCGCGGATCTTCTCAGACGGGGTGTAGTCGGCCTTGAGCCGCCAGGGGGCGTCCTCTCCGCCGCCCACGGGACCGAAGACAAACGGAATGCCCAGCCAGCCCATGAAGGAGGGATGTCTGAAGACCCCGTAGGTCAGGTGGATGACCAGGTCGAAACGGTGCTGCTGGTGCAGGCGTCGGGCGCAGGGCAGCACCATGTATTGCCACAGCGTGTAGATGAACTGGGCGGTGCGGGAGTTCAGTTGCAGCCCACGGATGGGAGCTGGGCGGAAATACACGATCTCGAGTCGTTCGACCGGGTGACGGGCAAGGTGTGCCTCGATGAGCTGTCGACGGCTCTCGTCCGTCAGGGCGACCACGTCGTGGCCGGCCCGTGCCAGCTCTTCCGCCCATCGCCAGCCGGCACCTGTCTCGCTGCCCGAGTGGGGCGCGCAGGCGAATACCGAAAGCAGGATCTTCATGGTGGTCTGATCAGTTCGCCCGGGGTTCGAGTCTGAAAACGGTTTGCAGGACGGCCCGCGATCCGTTCTGCCGGATGTAGAGTGCGGGGCGAGGTTTCTGCCTGGGACCAGGGGCCATGCCCTTGAATACGGTGAATTCTCCCGCCAGGGCCAGCGTTGCTAGGACGCGCTGGCCGTCGCAGTCGAGCGTGAAGTCGATCCGATCGGTCGCCTGCCCGGCATGGACACCGCTCCAGTACTGGAAACCGTTCACGGCAGGGAAAAGGTCTGCGGAGGGGGCCTTCGTGCCCTGCAGGTCGGCGATCCTGCAATCGAAATGCCACGTGCCGCCGACGGTCGCGGCGGGTCCCTTCGCATCGGCGCGAGGTTCGATCACCAGCGTGTCTTCCAGTTTTTCGGCGTCCAGCCTCAGTGTGCGCGTTACGGAAACCCGAGCGTTGTACTGGGGTTGCCGAGCAACGAGGCGTGGCGGCGTCTCGCTGAATTCCACCAGCTGCCCTGGATGCCAGCCGATTTGTCCCGTTTCGTCGGCCAGCGCGACGTTATGTGCTGCCGCCTGGGTGTAGTACTGCTTGTGCCATTCGGAGCCATATAGAACGGTTCCGGGATCGCGGCTCACCGGAGCACTGCCTGCCTGGAGTTCGATGTTGAGTGCTTCCTTCTGTGCGTGCTGTGGAGCGGTCTGCCCCCAATGCATGAAGATCTGCCAGAAGGGGTTGCGTAGTTGTCCCATTGCCGCGCCGCCAAAGACTCGACTGATGACGTCTGGCATTTGTGACAGGCTTCCTGACAAGGGCGCCGGATCGACCAGATCGGGCCAAGCGGGAGCGGATGAGATTGTCTTGCTGAGATCGGCATAAGGCAGGGTGAATAGGCGTCGTGTCAGCCTCAGCATCTCGAGGTCCGGCACGAACAGCCGCTCCGTCGAGTCTCCCGGCGTTGGCAGCGACCGATCCTCGAAGCGCATCTGCATTGGCGTGACGATCATGTCCTTGACGGATTGAGCGATCTTTGCTGCTGCTGCGTGCGATGCTCCGGAGCGCATCAAGGCCTCGAGGCCAGGCAACAGGGCGCGGACAGCGTAGCGGTTGTAGCTCAACGACCCTTCGTGCCAGAGTGCTTCGGACGTCAGGCCCCTCTGCATCAAGTCAAGCAGGTTATCCGTGGCCTTCAGGACCATGGCAGGCTCTTCCAGAGCCGTCCCGGTCACGATCAGTGCAGACAGCTGCCACAGGGTGATGTTGCTGAGACCGTTCAGACTGCGAATCAGGTTGGCTGCTGCCGGAAGGAAGAGTCCGTCCCGCCAGCGACGGCGTGTGGCTGGGTCGACTTCGGGACCGAGCAGCCGAGCGGTCTCGGCGAGCCGGATCAGCAAAACGGCCTCGTCCAAGCTTTGCCCCATTAGTCTGGAGATGCCTTGGCGCCTCTGTTCTGGCCAGAGTAAGTAGCTGGAAGCGTAGAAGTCCAGCTGGCTGCCTGCCCAGCGTGCATAGAGCGATTTACCGGTCAGACGGTACAGATGGGCGGCATCCAGCATCCGATCGACGTGCTGATTGCGAAACACATGATTCCATCCTTCGGTCAGCCGGCGTGCGTGTACCGTGGCATCGTCTGCCGGCCGGTTGTCCGGTGTCCAGGGCAGCATGTTGCCGCTTGCATCCACATAGTCGTGCAGCCAGCCGGAAATCCATTCCACATGGTCCTGTCGGCGGATCATCCAGTCGTCCACCTTGATCCGTCGTTCATCCACCCAGCGGGACCAGATCCGCTCCCTGTCGACCCGGTGTCGCGCCTGTTCCCAGTCCTCCACAGGCACGCGTGCCACGATCGGTTCCGCAGGGCCGCACAGGCCGCCTGCTGGTGCTGCCATCAGGAGGCACAGCATGAACAGTCTGCAGGCCTGCATCTGGCCTTCGGGAGTCCGGTGCATGCGAGACGTGCGTGTCCTGAGATCAGGAACGCCGGGCATGGTAGAGCTCGATCAGGCTGTCGGCGATGTGTTCCCAGCTGTAGCGGCCGGTAGCGGCGTCCCGGGATGCCTTCTGCAGATGCTGCCGCAGTGCCGGATCGTTCTCGAGGCGACTCAGTGCCGCGGCGAATGTCTCCGGAGATGTGCAGTCGCACAGCAGGGCATCCTCTCCATTTCGGGTGTATTCGCGAAATCCCGCCAAGTCTGCTGCCATGATGGCCGTGCCACAGGTCATGGCCAGCATCAGCGCACCGCTCTGATAGATGTGGCGGTAGGGGAACAGGGAAAAGTCGGTCGCCGTGATCATCGCGATCAGGTCGGAGTCCTCCAGATGCCCGCACCGGAATGAGAACCGCTCGCCCACCCCGTTATCCCGGGCCTGCTGCGCATAGCTGTCAAAGAGGGCCGGGGAGCCGCCTCCAGCCACGATGAAATGCAACCGGGAGTCCGTGGGTAGGTGCCTGGCGGCTGAGATCAGGAGATCGACACCCTTGTATTCACGAAGTTGACCGAACACCAGACCGGTGACCGTGCTCGAAGATGGGCGTGCCGATGTGGTGGCGTTCTCGTCGATCTTCGCACCGCTGCGTTCAAGCAGGGCCTGATAGTTGCCGTGATGGATCACGGAAATCTTGTCTGGGGATAGGCCCGAGAATTCCTGGATTCGAGCTTTGGCGTAGTCGCTCAGCACATGGACATGAGACACCCGTCGATACCAGCGACGGTAAAGGAGGCGGTGCCAGGTGCGTGACTCGTGCGGCAGGGCGTTGTGTGCCGTGTAGACCAGATGGTCCATCCAGTGGCTCAGCAGCCAGTAGATCAGCATGTCCACTAGATGGAAGCGGAAGAATTGGACGTGAACGATGTCGTGGCGGTGACGAAGCACTTCGCGAATCAGCGTCACGTAGGCCGCCAAGCTGTGGCGTAGCTTGGTCAGCTTGCCCATGGGAGCGCCGAAGGCGGGAAAGATCGGGAGCAGACGAGTAACCCGATCGGGAGCGATCGAGGTGTTGGTCACGGTCACCACGGTGAGATCGCACCGACGAGCCAGCGCCGTGCACAGTTCCAGGCCGTAATCGTTGGCCCCGCTCATCATGTCGACCATCAGCACCCTGTCCTGGCCTGTGCTCATGAGGTGATCCTTGTAGGCGTAGCCGGTCTGCCGGCCTGTTTCAGCAGCGCCTTCAACCGATGCCGGCGCACGTGGTGGCGGAGCTGGTGGACAGACCGCTCAAGGATCGAGGCACCCGAGGCTGACAGATGTTGCTGCCTGACGGCATGATCCTCGTCGAAGGAACCCAGCCTGTTCTTTTCCGTCGTGCTGTCGGCATGGCGCCGAAAGACAGAGAAAGCTTCTCTCGTGGCATGGGGCGGTGCGATCCGCCCGAGTCTCAGCCACATGTCGTAGTCCATCGCGAAGCGAAGCTTCTCCGAAAAACCACCTGCGCGGAGATACAGATCTCTCGAAACGAAAGTCGATGCGTGAGGAACGAAGTTGGATTTCAGAAGATTCTTGTAGCTGTACGCAGGTGGAACATAGCTCTCCGGATAGAGGCCTCCCTCACGTTCGTTCAGGATCCGCCCGATCAGCCATGAACAGCCCGTGGTTTTGAACAGATGAGCTGCACGCTCAAGCGCTCTGCTGTGGAGGAGGTAGTCATCGGAGTGCAGATGCATGATCACGTCGCCGTGTGCCGCCTGCGTTCCGACATTCATGGCGCGCGCGATGCCACCGCGCACGTTCTCGAGGATCGTCTTGGGCCGATCGACGCTCCGCAAGTATTCAAGGGTTCCATCGTCGGAGCCGCCGTCGACAAAGATAAACTCGATGTCGGAGTGAGTCTGGCCCAGTACCGATTCAACGGACTGGTGGATGAAGGACCTGCTGTTCCAGGTGCATGTCACGATGCTGAACTTCATGATTTCCTGTCCGACGAAGAGCGTTATTCCTGAGCGTCCCGATCATCACGATGATGAGAGAGAGTGCGACGAGGTCTGTCGCCTGTGCCCATACAGGTGAACTCATTCCATTCGTCAACCAAGCGATCATGAAACAGATGGCCCCACTTCGCAAAGGTCTTATGTCATGACTTTTCGTGTTCTGCAATCGCCATGCTTCGGACAGGATTTTCCAGGAGAGTGCGAGAACGAAGATCAGGCCGAATATGCCGAACTTGACCATCATCCACAGGTATGAGTTGTGAATGAATGTTGCTTCGTTCACGAAGCCTCGTTCTGCCTGTGGCGTGAACTTTTTGTATTCGCCGCCATGCCCAAGTCCGAGAATGGGATGGCTCTTGATGGACTCGATGCCTTTGGCGTTTTCATCAAGTCGTGCGCCCACTGAAGTGCCGCGTCCACCTTCGCCCGTGATGCTTTGGAGTCGGCCTGCGATTGCATCGAATGGACGAGGTGCCCAGGGATACACAGTGACAGAAATGGCTGCACAGGTCGCTGTCAGGATGATGAGACTGCGGCTGGCACGAAAAAAATTTCTATACTCGATGATCGGGAAAATGATGAAGGCGATGGCTAGGCCTGCCCACATGCCGCGAGAGTAGGTGGCGATCGCTCCGAACAGATAGATGGGAATCATCATTGCAAAGAGTGCCCTGTGCCGTGCGCCGGGCAATGATGCGGTGCTCAATGAATAGAAGAGCATGAAGATGACCAGATAGTCTCCTCCCATGGCGGAGCCCCGTGCGACGTCTTCGAATCCTGACCCCGCCCCACCTTCCATGAATCCTTTGAAGCCGGCGAAAACTTTCCATCCTGTGCCCAGCTGTATAATCAGGAAAAATGCGGAAAGCGTTCCTGCGCCGATAATGATTCGGGGTAAAAATGAAGGCTTCTTACCGGCGATGAAGGAAAAAATAATAAGGGCCAGATAGCCGATATATCTTTTGGCGTCGGAAGCCGCGAAATGATTCTTCGATATCAGGGCGCCATGAATAAGTGCAATGGACCACAGCACCATGAAGAAGATCAGTGGCTTCTTCATGTAGCGCAGGGCATCTAGGAATGGTGTCTTGCCGGCGCGAATGTGTTCGTTCGCTGACTTGAGTAGCGCCACGACTGTCCCGAGGATCAGGGTGATTTCCGTGAAACGAGAGAAATCCAGGGCGGCGAACGGGACCAGCCCGAAAGCGAGTACGGGAGTTGCAATCGCGATCAGAATCGGCCAGCGCCAAGAAGCGGTGAGTGCCAGTGGCAGGACGATGAGTCCGGCCGAAAGAATCGCGGGAAGAACGGCGGACGCCAGTCCGATGAAGATGGCGATGAGGCCGACCAGCGTGGCCAGACCCACGTTCCTGTAGACGGCGAGGGCGCTTTCAGACCGCAGATGGTCGATGGCGGCGCAGGCGATGACAGGAAGCTTCATGAAATCGGCAAGACTTCGTTTAGTTATTTGGATGGCCGCGCTCTTGTGCTGATCCGGATGGCAATGTGACGCAAGTGCCCCTCGGGCCCGATCAGTGTGAGGACACTGCATACCAGCATCGTGACCAGAATGGCGACCAAGATAAGGCCAGCGAGCAGAGCAGCTCCTGTCATGTCACGACTTTCCAGGGATTGTCGTGCCTGGATGACCAGACCCTGAGCGAGGCCTGATGCGGATACCCCGCATCCTATAAAGAGAGCGACACGTTTTGGCGATACGCCCAACCATTGGGCGATGCTGTAACTGATCAGAATGAGTCGAGCCCACAGGCCTGCGCACGCGGCCCATGCCGTTGCCACGACGTCGTGACTGAGGGCGGCCGTACCAGCAACCACGACCATCATGAGACTGGCGGATAGGAGCTGCAATCGACTTTCCTTGTCGATCTGTCCGTTGGACCATAGCAGTGGCGTGAGCAACCCAGTGACGCCATAGGCGGCAATTCCGGTGGCCAGTGGGGTGATCAGTGCTCCGGAATCTGTCCACTGAGGCCCGTAGATGCCTTGAAGGAGTGCGTCATCAAAGCCACCGATGCAGACAAAGAGCGGCATCATCAGGAAGCACCCAGCCTCTAGAAGAGTCAGATAAGTCTTCGTCACGACCGCGGGGTCTTCGGAACTCCTCGCTGTGGCCGAGAAAATGACGGACTGAAGGGTCGAAAGGATTTGAGTGATTAGTGTCGACAGCAGGTTGCTTGCAGCATTGTAGATGCCCAGTTGGGCAATCGGAAAACCGTGGGCAATGACGAGCTTGTCACCATTCCCGTTACCCCAGTTGGCGATGTTGCTGAGCGTCGCATGCTTGCCGAAACGAAGTATGGTGGTCCTGTCGGGGTGGTTAAAAAGAAATTGCACATCGGGTTTTGCTATGGCCCAGACCGTCAGGAGCCCGACACTGCTTTGGACAAGCCATGCAGCAACCAAGGACCAAATTCCGCATCCCGCAACCGCCAATGGAACGCCGATTGCCAGATACCCCGTACTGAATCCAGCCAGCTGGCAGAACTGCAGGTGCTTGTAATCGAGGGCGCGTCTCAACAGGTTGTTGGGCGTTGAAGCCGCAGCGTTGAGAACACACGCCAAGCCCATGATCTGGACGACCAGAATGGCCTGAGGGTCACTGTCGAGATAGTGACCCAATAGCCCCGCACCGATCCAGATCAGCAGACTCATGAAGAGGCCAATCAGCGCTTGTAGACTGAAAATGAAGTTTATTGTCTGTGCGTCTAGGTTCTTGCGCTGGACTATCGCGCTGCCGATGCCGGCTTCTGCAATATAGCTGGATAAGCTGATGGTCAAGGCGCCGATGGCAAACTGACCGTAATCATCGGGGCCCAGGATGCGGGCAATGACGATCTGGGCCCCGAACTGGATGAGCAACTTTCCGATAGTCCCTGCGTACCCCCATGCTGCTGCCTGAAGAGCGCTGCTCACTGTTCGGATCGGCCGGCCATGCGGGTCGCCGCTTCGGGAGACATTGCCGCAGTGAACGCGCGGATGAACTGGTCTTGTCGGACGAAGGCCCTGACGGGATCCGGATCGATGCTTGAAATGCGAACCAGCATGCCATCTGCGATGTATCCCTTCATCGCATATCTGATTTCCTCGATTTTCTTGGCGTTTCCTTGGGTGACGACCTTGTCCCCCAGTGTGATCCAGTAGGTTACGGGTTCCTGCCGAGCCAGTCCCATCTGGGTATCGAGGCGCCTGACATTGATGCTGCCCTGGGGCGTGTCCACGGAGTCGTTGCGGATGGTCTTGATCTGGAAGCCTTGGGCGGGATAGCAGATCTCGGGTTTGTGAACCTGCATGGATTCCTGCTGTTCTTTGCCGTACGCAATCGACAGCATGATCCTGTAGCCATTCTTGTCCTGATAGATCTGCGTGATAGTTTCAGCGTAGATCTGCTGTGAGAGTTCCTGTGCTTGAGGATTGACGATACCTGTACTGACTTCTATGCGATGCCAGCCATCGATTGATATCGGAATGAGGTGGGCAATGTGCTCGGTTTTCCGTGTATCAGCCAATCTCAACTCTGGAACGAGGCGGGAGGCACCAACCGAGGAAGCCGCCATCAGTGACGCCATGATCAATGTACGAACGGGGTTGACTTTCATGATGGACCTCATGCGTTTGATGATGCGGATGGATGTTCATACTTGCGGTTGCCGATCTGTCGAAGTACGCCATCTAGTGCAATGGTCAGCGACAAGGCAGCAAGGAAGAGGACCATGCCCGAAAAACCATGCAGGAATCCTTGGCCGGCTTCGTCACCAAAATGGTAGGTGATGAGCGTGAGCGTCATCACGCGGATCACGTTGGCAATGAAACTGATCGGAACGATCAGTATGGCCAGAATGATGTTTCTGAACGCAGACTCATGCTTCACGAGATTCAGGTAGAGCAGTCCGAGCGCTTCCAGAGTGAAAAGAGTATTGAGGCCGGCGCAGGCATCTGCAACCAGCAGTTGATATTGACCGATCTGCAGGATGACGCCATTTCTGCTGATTGGATAACCCATTTGGTGCAGAACACTCTCTGTCACGTAGGATACGGCCATCTTCATCGGTTGCGTTAGGGCATCCACCACTGTGCCTGGAAGCGGAATGATGAACAGCATGAAGAACAGTGGAAATGCTGCGGCACGGAGGCCTCCATGGCCGTGGAGAATGAGGATGAGTGAGGCAAGAATGACGATGAGCGAACCGACCTCAAAGAGGTAGATGTCCTGTGATCTGCCAGCGACGTAGGCGAGAAGGCTGATGATGAACAGGGTGTAGCCAGTGATCTGACTTCCATCCACGCTTGAACTAGAGATGGCTGGATATTTCTTCCACAGTAGCCAGCAGGCTATCGCAAAGACGACCGGGCCGTGCCCCTGTTTGTCTGATGACCAGATAGTCTGAAAAAGGTGATGAAAAGTGGGAATGTACATCGATAGCAAACCTGCTGCCAATATCAGCAAATGGGTTTGCCGCAAGCTGGTTGGCAGGTTGCTGGAGATTTTCATATTTCAAAAGTCGTTCATGATGATCCCCGCCATTTTGACGGGAGCTTCGCTCAATTGTGCAGTCATTTCATGTAGATTTTTCATCTTTGTCTTGTTCTTGCGTGTAATCGTGACGGCAGCTCCGCTGCGGACTGCTGTTACGACGGCATCGCTTCCTAGGCTGCCTGCAGGTGTGTCTACGATGACATTGTCAAATTTCTTGAGCAATTCGCCCATGAGTAGTCGGAATGCTGGACGTTCCAGCAGTTCGAGCGGGTTGGGTGGCACGATCCCCACAGGCATAACAAAGAGAGTTGGTATGTCGGTCACCTGATAGATGACGTTGTCTTCTTGTCGGCCGCTCAGAATGCCTGTTAGTCCCGATTTTTCAGGGATTCGGAACAGTTCATGAAGTCGGGGGCTGCGCAGGTTGGCATCCATGAGCAATGTACGTCCACCGATTTGAGCCAAGACAATTCCCAGGTTCGCGGCAAAGAAGGTTTTTCCGTCTCCAGGATCAGGGCTGGTGATGGCTAGTGCGCGGCGAGGTTCGTTTGGCGAAAAGATGCGCATCATCAGTTGGCTTCTGATGGCTCTGAATGCCTCCGCCTGCTTGCCGAAGGGGCGAGTCGCAGCCACGAGCTCCCGATGATCAAGCTGTGTGTTTTCGGGAGAGTAGGGATAATTGAACTGCTGACTCAGAGCATAAAGTATGTCCCGATCCGATACTATACCCAGCTTGACTGCTGCCTGACCGAAAAGGATGTTTTCGTTGCGCTGATATGCAAGTATTTCATCTATCTGATCCTGCGTCAGATGCTTGTATTCCTTAATGATCTGGCCTATCGTGCGATCCTGCTCTACCAAAACGGAATTATCTTCCGTGTTTGTGGGGATCCTGGAATCATGGAAAGATTTGGCTAGATTGGTTCGCTGCAGGGAATTCATTCAGGTGGACCTTTCGACCTGGCGATGATCAGCGTGCTTTCGATCGGGCAGTTGACCCATGATATTCGCCGGCAGAGACATGGTCGTTCCATTGTCTTTCCCGGAGAGTGAAAGAAGCGGTCTAGGAATGCTGCCGATCACGGGGAGATCCATTTTTTCCATGATGTCATCGACCGACCGAATGCGGCGATCCATCATTTCCCGTATAAGCGAAAAAGTTACACCAAGCGCGATGCCTCCGAGCAAGCTGATCAGTGTGTTGATCAGAATTTTCGGAGAAGACGGCTCAATCGGCTCGGAGGCTGGTGAGAGCACGGAAACGTTAGTCTGGTTGAGCTGACTTTCTAAGGCCGTCTGATTGAATTTCTGAGTCACCTGATCGTAGGCGCGTTGCGCAGCCTCTACCTCGCGTTGCAGGACCATCGCCTCGTCGCGCTTAGCTTTCATTTGCAGGACTTTTGTTCGTTGCTCTTCCAGAGCTGCGCGCAGTTCAGCTTCACGTTGCCGATTGATGTTATTATTGATGGCGACGCTGCCTGCAACGCGACGTGTTTCATTCTCTATACGGTTGCGAAGTTCCGCAATGTTGGCTGTGAGCTCCATCACTTGCGGATGGGCGCTGCCAAGGCGTGCGCTCAACTCCGAAAGTCGAGCCTCCTGCCGGTTTAAGTCGGTTTTAAGCGAGGCGATTAGACCGTTGTTCAGAATGTCAATCAGTTGATCTTGGTTTTGCCGAGCTTGGTTGGCCCTGCTACTGGAGTCGCTAAGCAGGGCCTGCATGCTTACAAGCTGGCTATTGAGCTCATTCAGACGCTGAGTCTCAATGTCGAAGCGCTCGTCGTAGTTCGTGAGACGTGTCTCTTTCTGATATGAAGAGAGTTTTTCTTGGGCTCGCTCGATGGATTCTCGGAGTTCTTTGCTTCTGGCTTCAAAAAACTCGCTGTACTGACGTGCAGGTTTCGAGCGGAGACTGACATTGACATCTATATAGGCCTCGGCGAACGTCGTTACAATCAGTCGTGAAAAACGCGGATCGGGGCTGGAATAGCTGATTGTGATGACGTTGCTGTCGCGCGAAGGCTTCACGCTCAGACGCTTTTGGAGAAGATCGGCCATCCATGTTTCGAAGCTGCCTTTGCCTTCGGATGCCTCTATCCATTGAGCTTGCATCTGTTCACTTTCCGCAAGACGGAGCTTCTTGACGACGGCAGTCGCCACCCGGTCGCTGGTCAGGATGTCAACTTGGGTGGCCATGTAGGCAGGGGACATCATGGCAGCGGAGGGCACGCCAACGATAGGATCGATTCCTCGTACGTCAAGAACGACGGTCGCGCTCGATGTGTAGCTTTTCGGTAGCATCAGACTCACTCCGATCGTGACCAAGACTGTCAGCAGCATCACTAGCACGGCTGAAAGCCAGCGCGCTTTGAGGATGGAGAGAAATTGTGATGGCTTCATTGTGTTGCTGAGTGCGTGCGATCGGAGCTACATAACTTGCGGGTGGGTAGGTGACCGAGATGCTTTTGCGGTTACCCACCGATTGCAGCGTACCGTTTTTCTAGGGGCCGAAACGAATCAGAACAGGCTCTCGCGCAGATAGATCACGTCGCCGTTCTGCAGCAGGTCGTTCATGCCCGGCTGCAGGATCTGGACCTTGCCGTCGGCGCCGCGGCGGTGCAGGCGCAGGCCCTTCTCGGTGCCGCGCTGGGTCAGGCCGCCGCCGGAGGCCAGACCCTGCAGCACCGTCATGTCGCGCTCCAGGCGCATCGCGCCGGGGCGCTGCACTTCGCCGTAGATGTAGACCATCGGCATGCGCTCGACATACACCGTGTCGCCGTTGGCGATGACCGGGTCGTTGACGCCGCCGGACTGCGCGAACAGCAGCGGCACGTCGATGACAACGCGCAGCGGCTTGCGGTCGCGCATGCCGCTCAGCACCACCTGGTCGCTGCCGCCCTGGGCGATGCCGCCGGCGGTGGCCAGCAGCTCGCTCAGGCGCATGCCGTTCTGCTCGATCGGGTAGCGGCCCGGACGGTTGACCATGCCCAGCACCGAAGCCTGGTTGCCGCGCACCTGCGTCACCAGGATGCTGACCTGCGGCTGGCGGACGAAGTTGCCGTTCTTCAGTCCGTCGGCGATGACCTTCTCGGCCTGAGGCACCGACAGGCCGCCCAGACGGACCTGGCCGAGCAGCGGGTAGCTGATCGCGCCGCTCTCGGTGATGCGCGTCTCCAGGGTCAGATCCTGGTTCTGGTAGACGCTCACCCGCACCACGTCGCCGGGGCCGAGCACATAGTCGCGCTGGGCCTCGGAGAGCTGGGCATGGGCCAGCACCGGTGCCAGCAGCATCAGCACGGACAGGAACAGCCGCTGCAGCAGCTGCGCCAGGAGGTCGGTCGGGAGTCGGTGTGTCATCGGCATGTGGCGTGCGTCGAAGGGTTTACTTCAGCCCGAGGCCCTTCTGGAGCGTGGCGGCATCGAGCGCATCCGAGGCCGGCGCGGTCGGAGCCACCGTCGGGGTGACTTCCGCCGCGGCACTGGCGGCCTCGGCCGGTACCGGCGCCGCATTGGCGAAGGTACCGACATACTCGATCTTGGCAGATTCGCGCAGCTTCTTGATGCTGTCGCTGACCAGCTTGCGCTTGCGGTCGGTCAGCAGGAACTGCTCGATGGCCTTCTTGGCGGCTTCTTCGGTCACCGGGGCCGGCTTGGCGCCAGCGACGAAGACGGCGCTCAGCCCGGCCGGGCCGGCCTTGACCAGCCACTGGCCTTCGCCGATCTTGGCCAGCTCGGCCAGCGCGCCCATCGGGATGTTCTCGGGCGCCTGCGTCACTGCGCGTGCACCGAAGCGGATGCCGGCGTTCTTCAGCGCCGAGGCCAGTTCCTCGCCATTGCGCAGGCCCGGGATCTTCGACTGCAGCGCGGCCTTCTGCTCGGCATTGGCCTCGATGTTGAACTCCTGCAGCGCATAGATGCGGCGCTTGGAGAACAGCTCGGGCTTGCTGTCGTAGTAGGCCTTGACCTCCTCGGGCGTCGGTGCGGAGACGCTCTCGGCGATCTTGTCGGCATAGGCGCGGGCGATGATGTCGCGCTTGGCCGCCTCGATGGCGGAGACGACCCGCGGATCGCGGTCGAGCTTCTGCTCGGTGGCCTGCTGGATGGCCAGCTCCTGGTCGACCAGGCCGTCGAGCACCCGGCGGCTCACCGCCTGCACCTGCTCGGGCTTGAGGCCGGGCTGGCGCTGAAGCACCTGGTTGACCTGATGCACCGAGATTTCGCCGGAGTTCACCTTGGCGGCCACCTGGGTGGCCGGCTTCTTGTCGCCGTCACCCCCACCGCAGGCGGCCAGCAGCGCGGCGCAGGCGAGAACGGTCGGGACGAGGACAAGGCGGCTCAGACGGGTGGGGCGGGTGGACAGGGCCGATGTCATGACTTGCATACTCCTGGCGCGAGCGCTGTGTGCGGCGGGGTTCATGGCCGGCTGCGCTCGCAATGAAAGAGGTGATAAACGGAACAAACCGGCGGCAGTTTATCCGGCACCTGTCCGGGCGGCTTCCCCGGATTGCAGGGGCGGTTTTCATTCCGGGAAGCCACGTTAAGTCTGCACGAAGGCCTGTGCGGTGCGGGGTTCAGGTCGTGAGCCAGTGCGCAGAAGATGGGCTGTTCTTGACCGGTGCAGGCGCAAGGTTCGGCCGAACGTCAGCCTGAAACAGCAGAAGTCGCAAGGTCATTCCCGCCGAAGGCCGGTCTTCCTGAACTGCGCAATTGCATTGTTTCGTGTTCGGGTGTGGTGTCTGGCCGCTGTCCAGTGAGAATTTCATCTTTTCGGGTGATGCGGCTCCAGTTCGGGGGGGGGGGGGGNNNNGGGGGGGGGGGGGGGGCCGTCGATATCGGGCGCAGAGAAGGTCGTTGCTTCATTGCCGCTGCGGCCGCCGACCGATCAGTACACCACCGGACCCGACCCCATGGCTTCGATCTTCACCACGCTCTCCCCCGCAGAAGTCGCCGAGCTGCCGCCGGAGGAGCTGGCGGCCCTGACCACCGAGGACTGGGCCGGCATCAGCTCCGCGCAGGTGGCGGTGCTGTCGGCCGAGCAGATCGCCGCGATCGAGAGCCTGGGGCTGGCGGCCATTTCCACCAGCGCGCTGCGTGGCTTCGATGCCGAGGCGATCACTGCGCTGAGCACGACCCAGGTCGCGGCGCTGACCACCGGCCAGGTGGTGTCGCTCACCGTGGCGCAGATCGGCGGCCTGGCCTCCGAGGATGTGTCGGTCTGGTCGACCCTGCAGACCTCGGCGCTGACGACCGTGCAGATCGCCTCGCTCGGCTCCGAGCAGCTCGCCGGGCTGTCCGCGGCGGACATCACCGCCTTCGGCAGCACGCAGATCGGCGCGTTCACCACCGCGCAGGCCCCGCTGCTCGATGCGGCGCAGATCGGCGCGATCGAGACGCGTGACCTGGTCGCGCTGAGCACCACCACGCTGCGCGCCTTCTCGGCCGAGCAGATCGCGCTGCTGTCGACCGCGCAGGTGGCCGCCCTGGCCAGCACCCAGGTGGCCGCGCTCGGCACGAACCAGATCGCCGGGCTGACCACCCGCCAGATCGGCGATCTGGAGACCGCCGACATCGTCGCGCTGTCGAGTGCGCAGTTCGCCGCGCTGACGACCGCGCAGGTGGCCGCGCTGAGCACCAGCCAGATCGGCGCGATCGAGACACGCGATCTGGTCGGTCTGGGCACCACCGGCCTGGGCGCGCTGACCAGCAGCCAGATCGTCGCGCTGAGCACCGCGCAGGTGGCGGCCCTCGGCACGGCGCAGATCGGTGCGCTGAGCACCGCGCAGATCGTCGCGCTCGAGTCGACCGACTTCGCCGCGCTGAACACCGCGCAGATCATCGCGCTCAGCTCCGAGCAGATCGCCGCGATGGCGGTGGCCGACATCCAGGCGCTGTCGACCTCGCAGGTCGCTGCGCTGCGGCCCTGGCAGATTCCCGCGCTCACCGCCGCGCAGGTCGCCGCGCTGGGCACGAATGATCTGGCGGTGCTGGGCACCACCCAGATCGCCGCGCTGACCAGCACGCAGGTGCTGGCGCTGGGCACGACCGGCATTGCCGCGCTGTCGCCGGCGCAGGTCCAGGCGCTGGGCGCCGAGAATGCCGCCGCGCTGAGCACGCTGCAGATCGCTGCGCTGACCACGCTGCAGATGCCTTCGCTGTCGCTGGCCCAGGTGGCCGCGCTGACGACCACCCAGATCGGCGCGCTGCAGACCGTGGACCTGGTGGCGATGAGCACCGCGCAGATCGCCGCGCTGGGCACCCATCAGGTGGCCGCGCTGAAGACCGGCCAGATCCTGGCGCTGGAAACCACGGATGTGGTGGCCCTGAGCAGCGCGCAGATGGCGGTGCTGTCGACCGCCCAGATCGTGGCGATGTCGACCGCGCAGATCGCCGCGATCGAGAGCCGCGACATCGGCGCGCTGTCGACTTCCGCGGTGCGTGTGCTGTCGACCGGCCAGGTGGCTGCGCTGACCAGCATCCAGGTGGCCGCGCTGGCCACCGAGCAGATCGCTGCGCTGACCACCGCCCAGGTGGCTGCGATCGACACCGCCGACCTGCGCGCGATGAGCACTGTGCAGATCGAGGCGCTCTCCAGCACCCAGGTCGGCGCACTGCGCAGCACCCAGATCGCGGCGCTGAGCACGCGCCAGCTCGGCGCGCTCGACACCTCCGACATGGTGGCGCTGGGCAGCACGCAGATCCAGGCGCTGTCGACCGCGCAGATCGCTGCGCTGTCGGCGGCCCAGATCGCGGCCATCGAGACCCGTGACCTGGCGGCGCTGGGCACTGCCGGCGTGCGGGCGCTGACCACCGCGCAGGTGGCCGCGCTGACCACCGCACAGGCACTGGCGCTGGGCACGCTGCAGATCCAGGCGCTGTCGACCACGCAGATCGCTGCGCTCGAGTCGACCGATCTGATCGCGATGAACACCGCGCAGATCTCCGCCTTCTCCACCGCGCAGGTGGTCGCGCTGGGCTCGCGGCTGATCAGCGCGCTGGAGACGGCCGACATCGCCGCCTTCTCCAGCCTGCAGATCGGTGCGCTGACCACCGCGCAGGTCGCTGCGCTGGGCAATGCGCAGGTGCTGGCGATCGAGTCGCGCGACTTCGCCGCGCTGACGACCGCACAGCTGCGCGCGCTGTCCACCGCGCAGCTGCAGGCCTTCTCCAGCGCGCAGGTTGCGGCGCTCAACACCGTCCAGCTCACCGCGCTGACCACCGGCCAGATCCAGGCGCTCGAGAGCGCCGACATCATCGCGCTCAGCTCGACCCAGATCGCTGCGCTGACGACCGCGCAGATTGCCGCGCTGACCACCGGACAGCTGGCGGCGCTGCAGACCGTCGACATCGCTGCGCTGGGCAGTGCCCAGATCAATGCGCTGAGCACCACGCAGTTCGCTGCGCTGAGCACCGCACAGGTGCTGGCGATCGAGTCGCGTGATCTGGCCGCCCTGGGCACCGCCGCGCTGCGCAGCCTGTCGACCCAGCAGATCGTGGCGCTGAACACCCAGCAGACTGCCGCGCTGGGCAGCACGCAGGTCGCTGCGCTGACCACCACGCAGGTCGCCGCGCTGGAGACCACCGATCTGGCCGCCTTCTCGAGCCTGCAGGTGGCGGCGCTGACGACCGCACAGGTGGCCGCGCTCAACAGCCGCCAGGTCGCCGCGATCGAGACTGCCGACATCGCCGCGCTCAGCAGCGCTCAGCTCAACGCGCTGGGCACGGTGCAGCTGGCCGCGCTGACCTCGCTGCAGGTGGGGGCGCTGGAGACGCGTGATCTGGCGGCGCTGAACACCGCCTCGCTGCAGGCGCTGACGACCGCGCAGATCCTGGCGCTGAACACCGCGCAGGTGGCGGCGCTGACCACCGGCCAGATGGCCGCGCTGAGCAGCAGCCAGCTGCGCACGCTGGAGACCACCGACATCGTCGCGCTGGGCACCGGCCAGATCGCTGCGCTGACCACCGCGCAGGTGGCTGCGCTGACCACCCGCCAGATCGGTGCGCTGGAGACCGCCGACATCGTCGCGCTGTCGAGCAGCCAGTTCGCCGCGCTGGGCACCGCCCAGCTGGTGACGCTGAATTCGGTGCAGATCGCCGCGATCGAGACCCGCGACCTGGTCGCGCTGTCGACCGACGCGCTGCGTTCGCTGCTGACCACCCAGATCGCCGCGCTTGGATCGGCGCAGGCGGCCGCGCTGACCAGCACCCAGGTCGCGGCGCTGACCACCCGCCAGATCGCCGCGATCGAGACCGCCGACCTGGTGGCGATGAGCAGTGCCCAGATCGCCGCGATGAACACCGCCCAGCTGGTCGCGCTGACCACCGTGCAGGTCGGTGCGCTGCAGACCGTCGATCTGGCCGGTCTGTCGAGCAGCCAGCTCGGCGCGCTGAGCACCGCCCAGCTGAGCGTGCTGTCGTCCGCCCAGATCCAGGCGCTGGAGACGCGTGATCTGGGCGCGCTGAGCAGCACCCAGCTGCGCGCGCTGTCGACCAGCCAGATCGTCGCCTTCGGCAGCGCGCAGATCGCTGCGCTGGACACCGCACAGATCGCCTCGCTGACCACGCGCCAGATCGCCGCGCTGGAAAGCGCCGACGTGATCGGCCTGAGTTCGACCCAGGTGGCCGCGCTGACCACCAGTCAGGTGGCCGCACTGACCACCGCTCAGGTCGCGGTGCTGCAGAGCGTCGACATCGCCGCGATGTCGAGCGCGCAGCTCGCGGCGCTGAACACCTCGCAGATCGCCGCGCTGACCACCAGCCAGGTGGCCGCGATCGAGAGCCGTGACCTGGCCGCGCTGAGCACCGGCTTCGTGCGCACGCTGACGACCGCGCAGATCGTCGCGCTCAGCTCGGTGCAGGTGGCGGCACTGGCCTCGGCCCAGGTGGCCGGGCTGTCGACCGATCAGGTCGCCGCGCTGGAGACCTCGGATCTGGTCGCGCTGACCACGCTGCAGACCGCGGCGCTGACCAGCAGCCAGATCGCGGCGCTGACCACCCGCCAGATCGTCTCGCTCCAGGCCGAGGACATCTCGGCGCTGGGCACGCATCAGATCGGCGCGCTGGGCTCTCACCAGCTCGCGGCGCTGACCACCAGCCAGATCCAGGCGCTGGAAACCCGCGACATGGTCGCGCTCAGCTCCCGCGTGATCGGGGCCTTGAGCACCGCTCAGGTGGTGGCGCTGACCTCCGCCCAGGTGGCCGCGCTCAACAGCGTGCAGGTCGCCGCGATGACCAGCCTGCAGGTGGCGGCGCTGGAGACCGTCGATCTGGTGGCGCTGGGCACCACCCAGATCGCCGCGCTGACCAGCACCCAGGTCGCGGCGCTGACCACCCGCCAGATCGTCGCGCTGGAAACCGCCGACATCGCCGCGATGACCAGCGTGCAGTTCGGTGCGATGAGCACGCTCCAGCTGGCCGCGCTCAACACCGTGCAGCTGCAGGTGCTGGAGACGCGTGACCTGGCCGCCCTGGGCACGGGTGCGGTGCGGGCCTTCACCACGCTGCAGATCGGTGCGCTGACCACGCTGCAGGCGGGCGCGCTGACCACTGCTCAGCTCAATGCGCTGAGCACCGCGCAGATGGCGGCGCTGAACACCGCCGACATCGCCGCGCTGTCGTCCAACCAGATCGCCGCGCTCTCGACGGTGCAGATCAGTGCGCTGACCACCCGCCAGATCGCTGCCATGGAGACTCGCGACATCGCCGCGCTGACCAGCGAGCAGGTCGCGGTGCTGCGCACCACCCAGATCGCTGCGCTGACCGACGCGCAGGTGGCGGCGCTGGAGACGCGCGACATCGCCGCGCTGTCGACCGCGGCGGTGCGGGCCTTCTCCACCAGCCAGATCGTTGCGCTGGGCACCGCCCAGATCGGCCAGCTCACCAGCACCCAGGTCGCGGCGCTGAGCACCAGCCAGATCCGCGCGCTCGAGAGCACCGACATCGCCGCGCTCGGCAATGCCGGCCTGCTGCCTGCGCTCTCGAGCAGCCAGATCGCCGCGCTGGAAACCCATGATCTGACCGCACTCAACACGAACGCGCTGCGCACGCTGACCAGTGCCCAGATCGTCGCGCTCAGCTCCACGCATCTGGCGGCGCTGGGCAGCAGCCAGGTGGCTGCGCTGACGACCGAGCAGGTCGCCGCGCTGGAGACGGCCGACATCGTCGCCTTCAGCACGCTGCAGGTGTCCGCGCTGACGACTGCGCAGATGGCGGTGCTCAACACCCGCCAGGTGGCCGCACTGCAGACCGATGACATCGTCGCGCTCTCGAGCGCCCAGGTCGCCGCGCTGGACACCGCGCAGATCGCCGCGCTGACCAGCACGCAGGTCGCCGCGCTCGAGGTGCGCGACATCGTCGCGCTGGGCACGGATGGTGCAGCGGCGCTGTCCACCCTGCAGGTGCTGGCGCTGTCGACCGCACAGGTCGCCGCGCTGAGCTCGGCCCAGCTGGCTGCCTTCGGCACCCGCCAGATCGCGGCGCTGGAGACGGGTGACATCGTCGCGCTGAACACCGCGCAGATCGCCGCGCTGAATGCCGAACAGATCGCCGCGCTGACCAGCCGCCAGTTCGCCGCGCTCGAGACGACCGACATCGTCGCGCTCTCCAGCAGCCAGGTGGCCGCGCTGAGTGGCACGCAGATCGCCGCGCTGAACACGCTGCAGTTCGCGGCGCTGGAAACCCGTGACCTGGTGGCGCTGTCGACGACCGCGGTGCGGGCGCTGACCACCGCCCAGATCGCCGGCCTGACGGTCTTCCAGGCGGCGGCGCTGACCACCGACCAGATCCAGGCGCTGACCACCACCCAGGTAGCCTCGCTCGAGACGGGTGATCTGGTGGCGCTGGGCACGCATCAGGTGGCGGCGCTGACGACGGTCCAGGTGGCCGCGCTGCGCACCAGCCAGCTGGCGGTGATCGAGACCCGCGACATTGCCGCGCTCGACAGCAGCCAGATCGCCGCGCTGGGCAGCGCACAGGTCGCGGCGCTGAGCACCGCGCAGATCGCCGCGATCGAGACGGCGGACATCGCCGGCCTGGGCGCTGCGGCGCTGCGGGCCCTGTCGACCGCGCAGATCGTGGCGATGAGCTCGGCGCAGTTCGGCGCGCTGACGACGACCCAGCTCGGTGCGCTGACCACCGTGCAGATCGCCGCGCTCGAGACCAGCGATCTGGCCTCGCTCGGCGCCGACCAGATCGGCGCGCTGGGCACCGCGCAGATCGTGGCGCTGTCGACCCGCCAGATCGCGGCGCTCGGGACCGATGACATCGCGGCGCTGACCGGCACCCAGGCGGCTGCGCTGACCACGACGCAGCTGGCCGCCTTCAGCACCCGCCAGATCGCGGCGCTGGAGACGGGCGACCTGGTGGCGATGAGCAGCACGCAGATCGCCTCGCTGTCGAGCACCCAGTTCGCCGCGCTGACGACCGAGCAGATCCAGGCGCTGCAGACCACCGACATCGTCGCGATGAGCACGCTGCAGGCGGCCGCACTGACGACCGCGCAGATCGTCGCGCTCACCACCGAGCAGGTGGTGGTGCTGGAGACGCGCGACATCGCCGCGATGTCGATGACCCAGGCCGCCGCCTTCGAGCAGACCGACCTCGACGCGATGAGCGAGGCGCAGCGCGCCGCGCTGGCCGCGCTGTCGCCGATCGTGCTCGATCTGGATGGCGACGGGGTGCGCACGCTGTCGGCCTCGGCGGGCGTGCGCTTCGATCTGCTGGCCAGCGGCCAGGCCCATGCCACCGGCTGGGTCTCCGCCACCGACGGCCTGCTGGTGCGTGACCTCGACGGCAACGGCCGCATCGACGACGGGCGCGAGCTCTTCGGCGTGGCGACCCGGCTCGACGGCGGTCAGATCGCTGGCAACGGCTATGTGGCGATGCAGGCGCTCGACAGCAACGGCGACGGCCGGCTCGATGCGAAGGACGCCGCCTTCGGCGAACTCCGCGTCTGGGTGGATGCCGACTCCGACGGCCTGTCCTCGGCGGCCGAGCTGCATGGCCTGGTCGATCTGGGCATCGTCTCGCTCGACCTGAACGCGCAGGCGGGCACGGCGGTCGATCAGGGCAATCTGCTGGGTCTGGTCTCGGGCTACACCCGCAGCGACGGCAGCGTGCATGCGATGGCCGATGTCTGGTTCGCTCGCGGCGAGGCGGCGCCCGCTCCGGCGCTGGACGAACTGCTGGTCGAGGCGCCGGCCACGCTGCCCGGTGCGTCCGAGGTGGCGGCGGCGGCGCCGCAGGCCAGCGCGGCAGTGGTCGCCGCGGTGATCGCGCCGAACGCCACCCCGGCGCTGGACGAGCTGCTGCGCCAGCAGCCGCTGCTCTGAGTCCCTGAGCGCAGCACGGGACGGGGCAGGGGCCCCGTCCCGAACTGCCGAAATGCGCCGGGCTTGCCTTGCGCTTTCTGCGAGTTGAAGCGGGGCATCGCTGCAACCATGGGCGCACCATGGTCCTCACCGCCTCGCCCCCTCAGACCCCGGCCGCTGCGGCCGCCGCGACGGCTGCGCCGCCGGTCGCCGATCGTGCGCTGCTGATCCAGGCCCTCGACCACCAGAACCAGGGTCGCGTCGAGCTGGCCGAGCAGCTCTTCCGCTTCTATCTCGGCCACTGGCCGGCCGATCCGGTCGCGCTGTACTCGCTGGCGGTCATCCTGCTGCGCCGTGCCGATCCGGTCGAGGCGCTGACGCTGCTCGAGCGCGGCGTGCGCGATGTGCCGGGCTTTGCGCCGCTGTGGTTCGCGCATGCGACCGCGCTGCAGGGCGTGGGCCACCGCGACGAGGCGCTGACGAGCTATCAGCGCGCGATCGACCTCAAGCCCGACTACACCGAGGCGCTGATCAACAGCGGCGTGCTGCTGCGCGAGCTGCTGCAGCATGCCGCGGCGCTCGAGCGCTTCCAGCGGGTGCTGGCGCTGCAGCCGGCCAACGAGACCGCGTTGGCCAACTGCGCCACGCTGCTGACCGAGTTCCGCCGCACCGAAGAGGCGGTGGCGATGCTGCGCCAGCTGCAGGCGATCAATCCGGCCTATGACTACGGCGTGGGCATGCTGGTCTACGAGCAGCTGCATGCCTGCGACTGGAGCGGCTTCGAGGCGCTGTCCCGGCAGGTCATCGAGGGCGTGCGCGCCGGCAAGCGCGCGTGCAAGTCGCTGGCCTTCATGGGCCTGTCGGACTCGGCCGAGGATCATCAGCGCTGCGCGCGCACCTTCTCCGCCCACCGCTATCCGCCCGCCGGCACCCGGCTGTGGAACGGCGAGCGCTACCGCCATGACCGCATCCGCCTGGCCTATGTGTCGCCCGACCTGCGCGAGCATCCGGTCGGCCACCTGATGGCGGGCATCTTCGAGCACCATGACCGCCGCCGCTTCGAGACCATCGCGGTCTCGCTCGGCCCGGACGACGGCAGCCGGCTGCGCGCGCGCATGGTCGCGGCCTTCGACCATTTCATCGACGCGCGCCGCATGAGTGCGATCGACATCGCCCGCCAGCTGCGCGCGATGGAGGTCGACATCGCCATCGACCTGGCCGGCTACACCGCCGACTCGCGCAGCGACATCTTCAGCCACCGGCCCGCGCCGGTGCAGGTCAACTACCTGGGCTATCCCGGCACGCTGGGCAATGGCTACATGGACTACATCCTGGCCGACCGCCATGTGATCCCGCCCGATCAGCAGCGCTTCTACGACGAGCGGGTGATCTATCTGCCCGACGCCTACCTGCCGCCGGCCGCCGGCCTGCAGATCGCCGAGCGCACGCCCACCCGCACCGAATGCGGCCTGCCCGAAGACGGCGTGGTGTTCTGCTCCTTCAACCACGACTACAAGATCCTGCCCGGCGTCTTCGCGATCTGGATGCGGCTGCTGGCGGCAGTGCCCGGCAGCGTGCTGTGGCTGATGTCGCGCAGCGCGCTGTCGCAGAAGAATCTGCGCGCCACCGCGCAGGCCGCCGGCGTCGATCCGGCGCGGCTGGTGTTCGCGCAGCGCGTGCCGCGGGTCGAGGACCACCTGGCGCGCTACCGCGTCGCCGATCTCTTTCTCGACACCCATCCCTACAACGCCCACACCACCGCGGCCGACGCGCTGCTGGCGGGCCTGCCGGTGCTGACCTGCTCCGGCCAGGCCTTCCCGTCGCGGGTGGCCGGCAGCCTGCTGCAGGCCGCCGGCCTGCCGGAGCTGGTCACCACCAGCCATGCCGACTACGAGGCGCTGGCGCTGGCGCTGGCGCGCGACCCGGCGCGGCGCGCGGCGCTGCGGGCCAAGCTGCAGGCGCAGCGCGCGCACTCGGCCCTGTTCGACACGGCGGGCTTCACCCGCGACGTCGAGGCGGCCTGCATCGCGATGTGGCGCCGCTCCCGGCTCGGCAGCGCGGTCGACGCGCTGTCCGGGCCGGCCTGAACCGGCCCGCCGATCCTCCGACGCTTCCGAACCGACCCTGCCGAGGTCCACCGTGACTCCCTCGACGATCGTCCTGATCCCGATCTACCAGCCCCTGCTGTCGGTGCTGGAGCAGTTCTCGCTCGACCATTCGCTGCCGCTGCTGGCCGGACGCGACGTGCGCTTCATCGGCCCGCGCGGCCTGGACTACGGCTACTACCAGCTGCGCTACCCAGGCATTCCGTTCGAGGCCTTCGATCCGGCCTATTTCGCGTCGATCGCCGGCTACAACCTGCTGATGCTGTCGCCGGCCTTCTACGAGCGCTACGCGGCGCACGAGTTCATGCTGGTGCTGCAGACCGACGCGATCCTGCTGCGCGACGATCTCGACCACTGGATGGGCCGCCCCTACGACTACATCGGCGCGCCGTGGCCCCAGGGCGTGACGGTCAAGGTCGACCTCGACCCGTTCTGCGGTCCGCATGCCAAGACGGTGCGCGCGCTGGTGGGCAACGGCGGCCTGAGCCTGCGGCGCATCCGCAAGTGCCAGGCGCTGCTGCGCGAGTTCCCGCAGGCGCTGGAGATGTTCCGCCGCACCGGCTCGAGCGAGGACCTGTACTTCGCGATCATGGGCCTGCTGTCGGCCGACTTCGTGCTGCCCAACGAGCGCGAGGCCGCCCGCTTCTCTTGGGAGCTGCAGCCCGAGCACTACCACGCGATCGACTGCCCCCCGCCGATGGGCGGCCACGCCTGGTGGAAGTACAGCCCGAACTTCTGGGCGCGCTTCTTCCGCATGCCGCCGCCGCTGCAGGCCACCACCGTGCCGGCCCGGCTCACCGAACCCGGCCCGCTGGCCGAATCCGCCGCGCCGGCCACGCCCGCCTGAGGGGCCCTGCGCGCGCCCGACTGCCCCCGAGCTTTTCCCTGCCGCTCCTCATTCACGGAACAGGACGACACCAGATGACGACCAAGTCCCTCGACCTCGGCTGCGGCCTGCAGCCCAAGAACCCGTTCAACGCCCAGGAGGTCTACGGCATCGACGTGCGCGACGACGCCGAGGCGCACATCGTCAAGGCCGATCTGGTCATCGAGCCGATTCCGTTCCCGGACGACAGCTTCGACTATGTGACCGCGCATGACTTCCTCGAGCATGTGCCTCGCCTGATCTACCTGCCGCAGCGCCGCAACGCCTTCGTCGAGGTGATGAACGAGATCCACCGGGTGCTCAAGCCCGGCGGCGTGTTCATGTCCTTCACGCCGGCCTTCCCGCACGGGCCGGCCTTCCGGGATCCGACCCACGTCAACATCATCACCGAGGAGACCTTCCCGCTGTACTTCGACGACAAGGTGCGGTGGGCCTCGATGTACGGCTTTCGCGGCAGCTTCCAGATCCTCAGCCAGGAATGGCGCGGCGTGCACCTGATGAGCCTGCTGCGCAAGACCGCATGAACGCCGCCGCACCGTCCGGGCAGGCCGCGGCCGGCAGCGCCGACGCGCTGCTCGGCGCGGTGCACTGGCTCTGCCGCCACCACGGCATCGAGCGCAGCGCCGATTCGCTGCTCGACGGCCTGGGCGTGCCGCGTCCGCTCACGCCCGCCGGCGCCTGCCAGGTGCTCGAGCACGCCGGCCTGCAGGCCGGGCGGGTGAGGCGCGATGCCGGCGAGGTGCTGGCGCTGCTGCTGCCGGTGCTGCTGCCGCTGCGCGACGGCCGCGCCGCGGTGCTGCTGGCGCGCCATGTCGAGGCGGATGGCCGCCGGATCCACGAGCTGCTGATCTTCGATGCCGGCGGCACGACGCCGGCCCCGCAGCGTCTGGACGATGCGGCGCTGCGCGCGCTGCACGACGGCGATATGCTGCTGGCCGGCCCGGGCGAGTCGCTCGGCGTGCGCGGCTTGTCCTCGCGCTCGGCGGCCGACGCGCCGGCCGAGTCGCTGGACGGCCACTGGTTCTGGCGCACGCTGCGCCGCTATCTGCCCTATTACCGCGGCGCGATGCTGGCCGCCTTGCTCAGCAATGTGCTGATGCTGGCGGGCGGACTGTTCGCGATGGTGGTCTACGACCGGGTCATTCCGCACCAGGCGACCCTCACGCTGTGGTCGCTGGCCATCGGCGCGCTGCTGGCCACCGGCTTCGATCTGGTGGCGCGCCAGCTGCGCAGCCACCTGATCGACCAGGCCGGCCGGCGTGCCGATCTGGCGCTGGGCAGCGTGCTGATGCGCCAGTCGCTCGGGCTGCGGCTGGAGCACCGGCCCGATTCGGCCGGCTCCTTCGCGCACCACATGGCCCAGCTCGAGGTGGTGCGCGAGTTCTCCGCCTCGGCCTCGATGTCGGTGGTCAGCGATCTGCCCTTCATCGCGCTGTTCATCGCCGCGACCTGGCTGCTGGCCGGGCCGCTGGCGCTGGTGCTGGTGATCGCGGTGCCGCTGATCCTGCTGATGACGGTGGGCGTGCAGGGCCTGATGCGGCGCAGCATGCTGGCGCAGCAGCACCAGATGGCCGACATGCAGGGCCTGCTGGTCGAGGCGATGGACGGCATCGAGACGATCCGCGCCACCGGCGCGCAGGGCCATGTGCAGCGCCAGTACGAGCAGGCGCATGCGCAGGTCTCGCAGTCGGCGCTGCGGGCGCGGGCGCTGTCGAGCTGGGTCAACAATGTCTCGATGGTGGCGCAGCAGCTGGTCACCATCGTGATGCTGGTCTGGGGCGTGCATCTGATCGGCGCCGGCCAGCTCACCGGCGGCGCGCTGATCTCGGCGGTGATGTTCGCCGGCCGGGCGATCGCGCCGCTGGGCAGCGTGGTGGCGCTGGCCTCGCGCTACCAGGGGGCGCGTGCGGCGCTGCGCATGCTCGACCGCCTGATGGCGCTGCCGGTCGAGCGCGATCCGCAGCGCGCCTTCCTGCCCTGTCCGCATCTGGAAGGCCGGCTGGCGCTGCGCGATGCCGGCTTCGCCTACGGCCCGCCCGGCCAGGCGCCGCAGGCGCTCTCGGGGGTCACGCTGCGCATCCAGGCGGGCGAGCGCATCGCGCTGCTCGGGCGCATCGGCAGTGGCAAGTCGACGGTGCTGAGGCTGCTCGCCGGCCTCTACCAGCCGACCGCCGGCGCGGTCGAGATCGACGGGCTGGACCTGCGCCAGCTCGATCCGGCCGATTTCCGCCGCCACATCGGCGTGGTCGAGCAGGAGCCGCGGCTGTTCCGCGGCACGGTGCGCGAGAACCTGCTGCTGGGCCGCGAGGCCGGCGCCGACCGGCTCGCCGAGGTGCTGCGCCTGACCGGGCTGGACCGGGTGGTGGCCGCGCATCCGATGGGCCTGGACATGCCGGTGGGCGAGGGCGGCGCGATGCTCTCGGGCGGTCAGCGGCAGCTGGTCGCGCTGGCGCGGGCACTGCTGCTGCGCCCTCAGATCCTGCTGATGGACGAACCCACCAGCGCGATGGACGCGCAGACCGAGGCCCAGTTCGTCGCCCAGCTGCGCCAGGCGCTGCCGCGCTGCACGCTGGTGGTGGTCACGCACCGGCCGGCGATGCTGGAGCTGGTCGAGCGCATCGCGGTGCTCGAAGGCGGGCGGCTGATCGCCGACGGCCCGCGCCAGGCGGTGCTGCAGGCCCTGAGCGGCACCCGCCCGGCCGCGGCGCCTGCCGCAGCGGCCGCGCCTGCGGCCGCCGCCGTGCCCGCCCCCCGCGCCGAGGAGGTCTGCTGACATGGCTCTGCCCCGATTTTCCTTCCCCGCGGCCGGCGGCCGGCGACCTGCGACGCCACTGGCCGCCGGCGTGCTGATGCCCGGCGACGAGCGCTTCCTGCACGGCAGCCGCCAGGCCGAGCTGGTCGAGCCGATGCCGCGTGCGCTGTGGGCGCTCTACCTGCTGTGCGTCATCGTGGTCGTCACCGGCGTGTGGGCGGCGCAGGCGCGGGTCGACATCGTCGCCAAGGCGCCCGGCAAGGTGGCGCCTGGCGGCCATGAGCAGGTCATCGCCAGTCTGGAGGGCGGCCTGCTGGCCGAGCTGCTGGTGCGCGAGGGCGATCTGGTCGAGGCCGGCGCCGAGCTGGCGCGGCTCGATCCGACCCGCTTCGCCGCGCAGCAGAACGAGGGCCGGGCCCGCCAGCTCGCGCTGCAGGCCACCGCCGCGCGGCTGGAGGCCGAGGCGGGCGGGCGCAGCCCGGTCTTTCCGGGCGAGGTTCGGGCCCAGGCCGGGCTGGTCGCGGCCGAGACCGAGGCCTTCCAGGCGCGGCGGCGCGGCCTCGACGAGGCGATCGCGGTCAGTCGCGCCAGCCTGGCGCTGCTCGATGCCGAGCTGGCCACCGCGCGCCAGATGGCCGCGCGCGGCCTGATGTCCGAGGTCGAGGTGCTGCGGCTCGACCGCCAGCGCAACGACCTGCAGATGCAGATGGCCGAGCGCATCAACCGCTTCCGCCAGGACGCGGCCACCGATCTGCTGCGGGTGCGCGGCGAGCTGGCGCAGATCGGCGAGCAGCAGGTGGCGCGGCTGGATGCGCTGCAGCGCACCACGCTGAAGGCGCCGGTGCGCGGCATCGTCAAGAACCTGCGCATCACCACGCGCGGTGGCGTCGTCGGCGCGGGCGCCCCGATCCTCGAGCTGGTGCCGGTCGGCGAGACGGTGCGCATCGAGGCGCGGCTGGCCCCTTCGGAGGTCGGCTTCGTGCGGGTGGGCATGCCGGCCACCATCAAGCTCGACAGCTACGACTACTACCGCTACGGCGGCCTGCAGGGCGAGGTCGAATACATCAGCCCCGACACCCTCGAGGCCGGAAATGGCCCGAACGGTCAGCCGCAGACCCACTACCGGGTCCGGGTGGCCACCCGGGTCTCGACGCTGCAGGGCCCCGACGGCCGGCCGCTGCCGGTGCTGCCGGGCATGACCGCCTCGATCGAGATCCGCACCGGCGAGCGCAGCGTGCTCGAGTTCCTGATCTCGCCGATGCTCAAGGGCCGCGAGGCCTTCCGGGAGCGCTGATGAAGCGGCCGGTTCTGATGTCGGTGGTGCTGGCCGGCCTGATGCTGCTGGTGCCGGGCGTGCAGGCCCGGTCTTCCCCGTCATCCGTCTGCGACGAGGACAGCGAGGCTGCATCCGTCACCCGGCCGACCGTGCTGCGCGATGCCCGCGCGGTGCTGGCCGCGCTGGCCGACGAGGCGGTGCGCCGCAGCCCCGAGGTGGCCGGTCAGCTCGCGGGCAGTCGCGCCTGGCGTCAGGACCGTCTGCAGGTCGAGGCGGGTGGCCGGCCGCAGCTCAGCCTGTCCGGCTCGGGCGTCTGGAACGGTGCACGCGGCAGCGGCCAGACCGGCTCGAGCCTGCAGCACGGCTTGGGACTGACCCTGTCGGCGCCTCTGCTCGACGGTGGCCGGCGCCAGGCCGAGTCCGCCTATTACCAGGGCTTGTCCGAGGCCGGCGCGCTGGGCGCCGAGGCCGCACGCGAGCAGGTCGCGCTCGAGGCGGTGGCGGCCGCGCTGGAGCGCCGTCGCCAGCGGCTCCAGCTGCAGGTCTGGGACCGGCAGGTGGCGCGCATGGCCTGTCTGGCGCAGCAGGTCGGCGAGATCGTCGCGCTGGACCGCGGGCGTGGCAGCGAGGGCATCCAGGCCGGCAAGAGCCTGCGCCAGGCCGAGCTGTCGCGCACCGAGGTGCAGACGCAGCTGCGCCAGGCGGAGCTGCGCCTGCGCAGTCTGGCCGGCGACGCGGCGGCCGAGGCGGCCGCCGAGCTGCCGCCCGGTCCGCTGGCGGGTTTCGAGACGCTGCCGCCGCTGGCCGGTCTGATCGAGACCTTGCCCGAGGCGGCCGAGCTGCGCCAGCTGCAGCGCCAGGCCGAGGCGCTCGACCGCCAGGTCGAGGCTGTCCGTGCAGCGAATGCGCCGCAGCTGGCCTGGCAGATCGGCTCCTCGGCCAGCCGGCGCGACGGCAGCTCGGTCACCGGCTGGAATGCCGGGCTGACGCTGGGCCTGGTGCTGGCCGACGCCGGCGCGGCTGACGCCGGCGTGCAGGCCGCGATCGAGCGGGTCACCGCGGCGCGCATGCAGCGCGAGGCCCGCCTCGAGGAGCGCAGCCGCCAGCTCCGGGTGCTGCACGACGCCGCGCAGGCGGCGCTGCTGCGCCAGCAGCAGATCGGCCAGCTGCTCGAGCAGAGCGACCTGCTGCGCCGCGCCACCCGCGAGCAGTGGGCGCGGCTGGGCCGGCGCTCGCTGTTCGACCTGATCTCGGCCGAGAACGATCATGCCCAGCTGCAGATCGCACGCGCCCAGGCCGAGCATGAGCATCTGATGGCGCTGCTGCAGATGCAGGCCGCCGGGGCGGGGCTGCGCGCCTGGCTGGCGCCGTTCCGGGCCGAGCCGGCGTCGCGCTGAGGCGCCTCGGCTCATTCGCCGTCGACGACCAGCCTGTCGCGGCCGGCGGCCTTGGCTGCGTACAGCGCCCGGTCGGCGCGCTCGAGCAGCTCTTCCAGTCCGGCGATGCCGGCCTGCATCAGCGCCAGGCCGATGCTGACGGTGTAGCGGATCACGGTGCCGTCCGCCCGAGTCACCGTGTCGGCGGCCATCGCGCGGCGCAGCCGCTCGGCCACCAGGCGTGCGCCCTCCAGCCCGGTCGAGGGCAGCAGCACCGCGAACTCCTCCCCGCCGATGCGTGCCGGCACATCCACCTGGCGCAGCGAGCGCAGCATCACGCCGGCGAGCTGGCGCAGCACCTCGTCGCCGGCGGCATGGCCATGCTGGTCGTTGATGCGCTTGAAGTGATCGGCATCGAGCACCAGCAGCGCCAGCGGGCGCGGCGCCCGGCGGAAACGCTCGATCTCGCGCCGGCCGGCCTCGAAGAAGACACGCCGGTTGGCCAGCCCGGTCAGATGATCGGTCTCGCTGGCGCGGCGGCGCTGCTCGTGCGCGTCGCGCCGGTCGCTGATGTCGCGCAGCACCAGGCTGAAGCCTGCAGGCGTGTCGCCATCGCCGACCCCGCTGATCGGCACGATCATCGTGCTGCCCCAGTAGCGCTGGCCGTCGGCGCGCAGCAGCCAGCCCTCGTCCATGCTCCAGCCGTCGGCGCGCGCCTCGTGCAGGCGGTCGAGCAGCCGCTCCGGCGTGGTGGTGCCGTCCGCATGGAAGATCGTCGCCGTCCTGCCCAGCACCGTCTCGCGGGCGAAGCCGGTCATGCGTGCGGCCGACTCCGACCAGTGCGCGATGCGGCCCTCGGCATCCAGGCCGACCGCTGCATGGTCGTGAATGCCGGTCAGCGCCGCGTTCAGCCAGGCCTCGCTCTGGCGCAGCCGGCGCTCGCGCTCGACCTGGGCGGTGATGTCCGACAGCACCGCCACCAGCCGGTCCGCCGCGAGCCGGCGCAGCGTCAGCGACAGCACCAGCGCACGCTGCCGGCCTTCGGGGCCGACACGCAGTGCCAGGGGCTCGCCGTCGATCAGCAGCTCGCCGGGGTGACCGCCGCGTGCGCGCAGGGCCAGGTCGGGCATCGCCGGGGCCAGCAGCGCGAACAGGTCGGCCAGCTCGCGGCCCGCCGACAGCGGCAGCAGCATCTGTGCTGCTGCGGCGCTGGCCAGCATGATGTGTCCCTCGTCATCGATCTGGACCAGGCCTGCCGGCGCCGCATAGAGCAGCTGCAGCAGTTCCTGGTGCTCGGTGTCCGGGCCGGTCCTCGCGTCCGCCGGGTTCAGGGGTTCCGTCATCGCGCGACTCCGGGCCTGCGGTGCTGGCGGTTCAGGGGCGCAGGATCAGCACATAGCGCTGCTCGACACTCGGTGCGGCCAGCAGCCGGAGCTTGACCGGCGTGGGCTTCATCCGCAGCGTCAGCACGAAGTCGACGGTGGCGTCGAGCGGCTGACATGCCTCGGCGGCATCGTCGAAGCGCTGCGCGACGAGAAAGTTGTTCATGCACTGCGCCACGACCGAGAACAGCGGCAGGCCGAGCACCCGCGACGGGCTCAGGCCGGCGGCGCGCGACTCGTAGGCGTTGTAGCGGCACACCACGGTGTCGGGCCGAAAGCCGATGACGCCGAAGCCGAGCGCGTCGAGCGTCGTGTCGTCCATCGCCTCGAGCGAGGCGAGCAGGTCGGGCTGGTCGAAGCCGGGGAGGGAGGCGTCGTTCACGGCGGTGCTTCCTGACTGACGGCGGGGGCTGCGCCCGAGGCAGCCCGGTGTAGGGCCTGCTGGCGGAGGCGGTGAGATTCGAACTCACGGAAGGGTTCCCCCTTCGCCGGTTTTCAAGACCGGTGCCTTAAACCGCTCGGCCACGCCTCCAGCAGGGTCGCCATTGTAGTCAGAACGGCGCGAGGGCCTGTGCGCAGTCGATGCCGACAAGTTCACGCCGCCCGCCGTCGACGCGCGCGGCGGTGAGCCGGCCGCCCCAGACGCAGCCGGTGTCGAGCGCCAGCAGGTCGGGGCGGTCGAGCGTGCCCAGCGTCGACCAGTGGCCGAACGCGACCGGCGTGCCCTCGGTGCGCCGGCCGGGAATGTCGAACCAGGGGCGCAGGTGCGCGGGCGCGGCATCGGCGCCTTCCTTGAGCTGGAAGTCCATCGTGCCGTCGGTCTCGCAGAAGCGGATGCGCGTCAGCACGTTGATGATCAGCCGCAGCCGGTCGTGGCCGGCCAGCGTGTCGTCCCAGCGTGCCGGCGTGTTGCCGTACATCACCTGCAGGAATCCGGGCAGGTCGGGGCCGCGCAGCAGCGCCTCGGCCTCGGCGGCCAGGGCCAGCGTCTGCGCCGCATCCCACTGCGGAACGACGCCGGCATGCACCATCAGCCAGCCGTGCGCCTGCACCGCCAGGCGCTGCTGGCGCAGCCAGTCCAGCCAGGCCTCGCGGCGCGGGCTGGCGAGAATCTCGCCAAGCGTGTCGGAGCGGTGCGGCGCGCGCACCCCGTGCGCCACCGCCAGCAGGTGCAGGTCGTGGTTGCCCAGCAGGCAGGTGGCGGCGTCGCCGAAGCCGGCCAGGCGCTCGAGCACCTTCAGCGAGCACGGGCCCCGGTTCACGAGATCGCCCAGCAGATAGAGACGGTCGCGCGAGGGGGAGAAGTCCAGGGTGGCCAGCAGTCGCTCGAAAGCGTCGCAGCAGCCTTGCAGGTCGCCGATCAGGTAAATCATGGCCCGGATTCTGCTACGCTCGCCGGGCCTCAACTTCCGGCGCGGCGTGCCTTGCCGTGCCTGTCATGGACCTAGCTCTACTTTTCTCGCTGATCCTGCTCAATGGCGTGTTCGCCATGTCCGAGATGTCCCTGGCCGCCAGCCGCAAGGCGCGGCTGCAGGTGATGGCCGAGACCGGCGATGCCGGCGCCCGTGCCGCGCTGGCGCTGCATGACAGCCCGACCCAGTTCCTCTCGACGGTGCAGATCGGCATCACCTCGATCGGCGTGCTCAACGGCATCGTCGGCGAGGCGGCCTTCTCGGGACTGCTTTCGGCCTGGATCATCGAGAACTTCCCGGTGCCCGAGAACATCGCCTCGGTGATCGGCACCGCCTTCGTGGTGGTGATCATCACCTTCGTCACCATCATCTTCGGCGAGCTGGTGCCCAAGCGCGTCGGCCAGATGTATCCGGAGACGGTGGCGCGCCTGGTCGCTCAGCCGATGGCCTGGCTGTCGGTGGCCGCCGGCCCCTTCGTCAAGCTGCTGTCGGGCACGACCCAGGCCATCCTGAAGCTGCTGGGCGTGCGCGACACCGGCAGCCGTGGCGTGACCGAGGAGGAGATCGCCGCCAGCCTGGAAGAAGGCCTGGACGCCGGCGTCATCGAGGCCCACGAGCATCTGATGGTGCGCAATGTCTTCCGGCTCGACGACCGCCAGATCGGCTCGATGATGATCCCGCGCGGCGACATCGCCTGGCTGGATGTCGCCGCCCCGCGCGAGGAAATCCTGTCGGTGCTGACCGAGCATGGCCACTCGCGCTATCCGGTCTGCCGCGGCAGCCTCGACGAGGTGCTGGGCGTGGTGACCGCGCACCAGCTGCTGATGCAGCTCGCCGGCAGCCGCGAGTTCGTGCTGCTCGAGTCGATGCAGCCGGCGGTGTTCGTGCCCGAGACGCTCTCGGGCATGGAACTGCTCGAGCATTTCCGCGGCTCGCCGGTGCAGATGGTCTTTGTCGTCGACGAGTATGGCGTCGTGCAGGGCGTGATCACGCTGCGCGATGTGCTCGAGGCGATCACCGGCGAGTTCACGCCGCATCAGGCCGAGGATGCCTGGGCGGTGCAGCGCGCCGACGGCTCCTGGCTGGTCGACGGCCTGATCCCGGTGCCCGAGCTGAAGGACCGCCTGGGCCTGAAGCTGCTGCCCGACGAGGACCGCGGCCGCTACAACACCCTGGCCGGCATGGTGATGCTGCTGCTGGGCCGGCTGCCGCAGACCGCCGACGCGGTCGAATGGGAAGGCTGGCGCTTCGAGGTGGTCGACCTCGACGGCAAGCGCGTCGACAAGGTGCTGGCCAGCCGCATCGAGGAACCCGTCGAGGAGCCCACCCCATGACATCGCCCGCCGCCGGATCCGGCACGCTCTACCACCATCCGGTGCTGCTGACCCGCGAGCAGCATGCCGACCGCCGGGTCGTGCCGGTCACCGACTGGCGCATCGCCGCTGCGCTGAATGCGGTGCCGGTCACCTTCGCCGAATTCGAGTCGCTGGCGCGCGAGCTGCCGCTGGCCTTCGTGCCGGCCGGCCGCGACGCCGAGGGCCGCACCCGCGTCGCACCGGTGGCGCTGCTGGGCCTGAGCGAGGGCGAGAACCTCTGCATCGACGCCGACGGGCGCTGGATCGGCACGACCATTCCCGCCTTCCTGCGCCGCTATCCGTTTGCCTACGCCACCGCCGACGACGGCGCACCGACGCTGGCGGTCGATGCGGCCTGGCCGGGCTTCAACACGGTGGAGGGCGAGCGCCTGATCGCCGACGACGGCCAGCCGACCGAGTTCCTGAAGCAGACGCTGGCCTTCCTGGAGCGCTACGAGCGCGACACGCTGCGCACCCGCGCGCTGTGCGACCGGCTGGTGGCGCTGGACCTGCTGCGCGGCGGCGAGATCCGTGGCGAACTCTCGGGTGGTCGGCGGCTCAACGCGACCGGCTTCTTCATGATCGACGAGCAGCGTCTGGCGACGCTGCCCGACGAGGCGGTGCTGGAGTTGCACCGCAGCGGCCTGATGGCGGTCATTCATGCGCACCGGGTCTCGATGGGCCATGTGCAGACGCTCGCCGCCCGGCTGAGTGCCTGAAGTCCCTGATCGCCTGGGCCTGCGTCTTCAGGCTCAGGCCCGGGCGCGGCGGCGTACCGCCGCCAGCAGCGCGGTGACCAGCGCCAGTCCGGCCAGCCAGCCTGCGCCCAGCGCGCCGCCGCTGTCTTCCGTGGTGGGCGTGGTCGCCGCCGGCGTGCCGGCGCCGTCGCTGCTGTCGGTGCCGCAGGTGGCGCCCGGGGCCGGGCCGGTGCGCAGCACGGCCGAGCTGCTGGCGCTGGCGCCTGCGCTGTCGCCGATGGTCAGCGTGACCGCCACCAGGCCGCTGCCCAGCGCCGAGACCGAGGCGGTCGAGCCGCTGGTCGTGCCGTTGAAGCGTGCCAGCGTGCTGTCGCCCAGCGCCCAGCCGTAGCCGGCGAGGGTGCGCCCGGCCGCCACGCTCGAGCCGCTGCCGTCGAGCAGCGTCGCGCTGCCGAGGTCGATGCGGGTGCTCGTCTCGCCGATGCGCGCGATCGGCAGCGTGCCGGCGGCGGCGCGCACCGCAGCGCCCGCATCCAGCATGCCGGCGCCGCAGGTGCCGGTGGTGCAGTAGCACTCGTCCTGGTCGGTGCTGATGCCGGCCACGCAGCTCGACACGCCGACACCGGCGCCGCTGCTCGGAAAGCCGCGTGCACTCGACTTCAGCAGCGACAGCACCTGGGCGGGCGTCAGCGCCGGGTTGGCCGCCAGCATCAGCGCCGCGGTGCCCGACACCAGCGGGGCCGCAAAGCTGGTGCCTACCGCCGCGTCGCTGCCGCCGGTGGTGTGGGTGGGGCAGGACGGGGTGGTGGTGCCGGTGTTGCTGGTGCTCAGGATCGGATAGAGGCATTCCCCGCCGAGGTTGACGCAGTTGCCGGCCGGCGCGGCGATGCTGACTTCCGGGCCGAGGCTGGAGAAGCCGTTCTTGGTGCCCGCATGACGCAGGCCGGCCACCGCGATGAAGCCGGGGCAGTTGGCCGGCTTGTTGACCTTGCGGCTGTCATTGCCGGCCGAGGCCACTACCACCGCACCTGCTGCATTGATCTCTGCGGCTGCGATCGAGTACGCGTCTGCTGCGTTGCAATCTGGGACGTCGTCGTTGTCGCTCTCTGGATAGCCCAGGCTCATGCTGATGACCCGCGCCGGATTCGGGTTGGCGGGCACGCCCGGCACCGTCAGGCCGGCGGCCCAGCGCATGCCGGCGATGATGTCGGAGTCATAGCCGCCGCACTTGCCCAGCACCCGCACCGGCAGCACCCGCACATGGCGGCCCAGGCCGGCCATGCCGCTGGCATTGTTGGTGGACGCGCCGATCAGTCCGGCCATCTGGGTGCCGTGCCAGCTGCTGTCGGAGACGCCACAGCCCTTGAGGGTGGCGTCGCTGCTGTTCTCGGTGCTGCTGATCCAGTCGCCCGGATCGGCCGGATTGCTGTCGCGGCCGTCGCCGTCGTTGGCGATCACCGACTCGGAGATGAAGTCGTAGCCGCCCACCAGCTTGCCGTCGAGATCCGGATGGTTCCAGCGCACGCCGGTGTCGAGCACCGCGACGATGACGCCGGCGCTGCCGGTGGTCAGCGACCAGGCCGTCTCGGCATTGATCGCCGACACCAGCGTGTTCGAGGCACTGCGCAGATACCACTGGCCGCTGGCCGGGCTGAAGCCGCTGCCGCCGGCGTACAGCGGATCGCTGACCGCGGCATGAGTGCGGCGGCGCTGGTCGACATGGACCGACAGCACCTCGCTGTCGGCCGCGAGCCGGCGCGCCAGCGTCGCGCTGCTCATGCCGCTGGCGGTCATGACCTGCATGTCGGGGGCGATGCTGTGGCCGTCCTGCAGCGTCAGGCCGAGGCGGCTGCCCAGCGCCTGGGCCTGGCGCAGCTCCGCCACGGTGGCGCGGGTGCCGGCCGACAGCGTGGAGGCCAGCCGGCTGCTGGTGCGCAGGCGCACGATCACCCGCGCGGTCTCGGCGCTCTGCGCACTCTCGGCGGGCAGGGTGGCGGCCCGCAGCGGCGTGCGCTCCGTGCCGGCCAGGGCCTGCGGGGCCAGGCTGGTCAGGAACAGCGCCGACAGCGCCGACAGGGTCAGGGTGGCCAGCGTGTTCGAGGTGGGGCGGGTCGTCATCATCGTGGGGGCGATCTCGGGGATCGGACGAGTTTAGGCCTGCCTGCTTGTCGGCCTTGTTGCCGGGCAATGAAGCGCCTGGCGGGTGTGTAGCCATTTGTCTCGCGCTGTTCCCGGCCCGGCACCCCCTTGTCACGCGGCGTAAAGACTTGGCGCGGGTGTTGCTGTCGAGCCCTTCCATCCCTTGAATGCGGGATCAATTGATTCCTCAATCGGAATAAACGGCGACTAACATCAGGCTCATGAGGTGAGCCCGGCGCGTGTGTCCGGCGACTCGCACGAGCAGGACCAACCAGGGGAAGTCCACATGGAACGCACGGAACGCTTCTGCCGGATCGAGCTGCTGATCCGCAGCCGTGGCTGCGTCAGCTTTGCCGACCTGATGACCGAGCTGGGCATCTCGCGTGCCACGCTCAAGCGCGATCTCGACCATCTTCGCACCCGCATGGATGCCGCCATCGTCTACGACCGGGAGCGCAACGGCTATCGCTTTGCCGGCACCGGTCGGCTGCTGCGGCGCGGTGCCGAGCCCGCGGCGCCGGGCGTGTGGTTCAGCGAGCGCGAGATCCATGCGCTGCTGACGATGCACCAGCTGCTCGACAGCCTGGGCGGCTCGAGCAGCATGGGCCGGCATCTGCAGCCGGTGCTCGAGCGGCTGCAGGGCATGCTCGGCACCAGCGAGAGCGAGGCGCGCGAGCTGGTGCGGCGGCTGCGGGTGGTGCCGCCGGTGCGCAAGCCGGTGCGCGGGCGCAGCTTCGAGCGTCTGGCCGGCGCGGTGCTCGAGCGCCGGCGCCTGCGGCTGACGATCGCGCTCGACGATGGCGGCGGCGAGCGCGAGCGCATCGTCTCGCCGCTGCGCATGATCCATGACGGCGGCATCTGGCTGCTGGACGCCTGGTGCCATGAGCGCGAGGCGCTGTGCCGCATTCCGGTGCCCTCGGTGCGCGCGGTGCAGTGGCTGGAGCTGCGGGCCCGCGAGGTGCCGATGCGGGTGATCGAGGCCGAGCTCGACGCGATGCCGGTGCAGCGCGCGGCCTGAGCGCAGTTGGCGCAGCGGCGATACTGCGGCCCATGTCGAAGCCTGAAGGAACGTCTGTCCACCGTCACGAGCTGACGCCCGGCCTGCTGGTGCTGCACGGCAACCGGCTCGAGCTGCTGCAGCAGGCGGTGTTCGCCTGGCTGGACCGCCAGCCGCTCGATCCGCTCGAGCCCGATGTGCTGCTGGTGCAGAGCAACGGCATCGCCGAGTGGATGAAGATGTCGCTGGCGCGGCGCAGCGGCGTCTGCGCGGCCTCGCGGGTGGAGCTGCCGGCGCGTTTCCTGTGGCGGCTGTACCGGGCGATGCTCGGCCGCGACGGCGCGCCGGCGCGCTCGCCCTTCGACAAGGCGCCGATGACCTGGCGGCTGATGCAGGCGCTGCCCGGCTGGATCGAGCGGCCCGGCTTCGAGCCGCTGCGCCAGTTCCTGGAGGCGGGCGCCACGCGTGGCGGTGCGCTGGACGATCCGGTGCGCCGGCTGCAGCTCGCCGAGCGCCTGGCCGATCTCTACGACCAGTACCAGATCTACCGTGCCGACTGGCTCGACGACTGGGGCCGCGGGCGCGAGGTGCTGCGCCTGGGCGACGGCCGCGAGATGGCGCTGCCCGAGGCGCAGCGCTGGCAGGCGCGGCTGTGGCACGGCCTGCTGGCGTCGCTCGACGAGGGCGGCCGGCGCGCGGTGCGCAGCGATGTGCACCGGCGCTTCGTCGCGGCGGTCGAGGCGGGCGACGCGCCGCGCCAGCCGCTGCCGCGCCGGGTGGTGCTGTTCGGGCACAGCCATCTGCCGTGGCAGACGCTGGAGGCGCTGGTGGCGCTGTCGCAGCGGGCGCAGGTGCTGCTGGCGGTGCCCAATCCCTGCCGCTTCCACTGGGCCGACATCCTCGACGGCCGCGAGCTGCTGCGCACGCTGCGACGGCGCCAGCCGCTGCGCGGCGGGCTGGACCTGGCCGAGATCCCGCTCGACCGCATGCACGCGCATGCGCATCCGCTGCTGGCCGCCTGGGGCCGGCAGGGGCGCGACTTCATCCGCATGCTCGACCGCTTCGACGATGCGGCCGCCGCGCAGTCGCGCTTCCAGCTGCCGCGCATCGACCTGTTCGACGAGGACCTGGACGCGGCCGACGATCCGGTGCGCGGCGTGCCGCTGCTGGTGCGGGTGCAGCGCGCGATCCGCGACGGCCTGCCGCTGCCCGAGATCGTCGAGCGCGAGGCCGCCGCGCCGCCGCTGGCCTCGGACGACCGATCGATCCGCTTCACGATCGCGCACAGCGCGATGCGCGAGATCGAGATCCTGCACGACCGGCTGCTGGACCTGCTGGCCGAGCCGCCGACGGGCCCGGACGGCCGCCCCGGCGCGCCGCTGGCGCCGCGCGACATCGTCGTGATGGTGCCCGACATCGAGCCCTGGGCACCGCTGATCCATGCGGTCTTCGGCCAGCACGCGCCCGGCGACGCGCGCCGCATTCCCTACGAGATCGCCGACCTGAAGCTGCGCGGGCGCCAGCCGATGCTGGTGGCGCTGGAATGGCTGCTGAAGGTCACGCGCCAGCGCTGCACCGTCGGCGAGCTGCGCGATCTGGTCGACGTGCCGGCGCTGGCGGCGCGCTTCGGGCTGCAGGACGCGGACCGCGCCACCGCCGCGCGCTGGCTCGAGGGCGCCGGCGTGCGCTGGGGGCTGGATGCGGCGCAGCGCGACGGCCTCGGCCTGGGCGCCTGCGGCGAGGTCAACAGCGGCCTGTTCGGGCTGCGCCGCATGCTGCTGGGCTACGCCCACGGCCGCCTCGACGAGGACATGGACGACGAGGGGAGCCCTTCGCCCTGGCTGCACATCGATCCCTACGACGAGGTCGGCGGCCTGGATGCCGGCATCGCCGGCTCGCTGGCGGCGCTGATCGCGGCGCTGCGCCGATGGTGGAGCGAGGCCGCCGTGCCGGCCACGCCCCCGGTCTGGCAGCAGCGTGCGGTGCGGCTGCTCGAGACCTTCTTCGAGCCGGTCGACGAGACCGACCGGCTGCTGCTGGCCTCGCTGACCGAGGCGCTCGGGCGCTGGCTCGACGACTGCGAGGACGCCGGCTTTGCGCCGCCGGTGCCGCTGGAGGTGCTGCGCGAGGGCTGGCTGGCCGGCGTCGACGAGCCGAGCCTGAACAGCCGCTTCCTGGGCGGCGGCGTCGTGTTCTGCACCCTGATGCCGATGCGGGCGATTCCGTTCGAGATCGTCTGCCTGCTGGGCATGAACGACGGCGACTACCCGCGCCGCGCACCGCGCAGCGACTTCGACCTGCTGGCGCTGCCCGGCACGCAGCGCCCCGGCGACCGCGCCCGCCGCGACGATGACCGCATGCTGATGCTCGAGGCGCTGCTGGCGGCGCGCCGCGGCCTGTCGATCAGCGGGTCCGGGCGCAGCGTGCGCGACAACAGCGAGCAGCCGCCCTCGGTGCTGGTGGCGCAGTTGCGCGATCACCTGGACGCGGGCTGGGGTGGGGGCCTGTCGACGCGGCTGACCACCGAGCATCCGCTGCAGCCCTTCAGCCGGCGCTATTTCGAGGTCGCCGAGCCCGGGCGGGCCGGCGACGGCGAGGCGCCGGGCACCTGGGCGCGCGAGTGGCGCCAGGCCCATGCCGATGCGCAGGCCGGCGCGGCGCTGCCCGGGCCGGCGACGGGCGCCGCCACGGCACCGGCACCCGCCCGCGACGACGAGCCGCTGACGCTGGCGCGGCTGGAGCGCTTCCTGCGCAATCCGGTGCAGCACCATTTCCGCGAGCGCCTCGATGTCGAGTTTCCGCCGTTGGCGGTGCAGGCCGCCGACGACGAGCCGCTGGCGCTGGGTGCGCTCGACGAGACGCTGCTGTTGCGCGAGCTGCTCGACCAGGACCGCGGCCGGGAGACGGGCGCGCCGATGACGCTGGCGGCCTGCCGGGCCGAGCTGCTGCGGCGCACCGCGCGGCTGGCGCGCCGGGGCGAGCTGCCGCTGGCCGGGCTGGGCGAGCTGTGGCGGCTGCGCTTCGCGCGCCAGAGCGCGCCGGTCTGGCGCGAGTGGCAGCGCGCGCGCCACCGGTGGTCCGAGCCGGTGCGGCCGCTGCAGCTGGCGGTGCAGCATCAGGATCTGCGCATCGACGACTGGCTCGATGCGCTGCGGCGCGAGCCCGGCGCGCCGGCCGAGGCGCCGCCGCTGTGGCTGGCGATCGAGGCGCGCCGGCTGTGCCGCCCGATCACCACCGGCCCGGACAAGGGCGCGCTGGCGCCGCAGGCCGACAAGCTGCTGCGGCCGTGGCTGCGCCTGCTGCTGGCCGCCGCCTGCGGCCATGCGGTCGAGGGCCGGCTGATCGGCCGCGACGCGGTGCTGCGGCTGCAGCCGCCGTCGGCGCAGGCCGCCCGCGAGGCGGTCGAGGCGCTGCTGTCGGGCTGGAGCCGGCAGCGCGAGGCGCCGCTGCCGGCGGCGCTGCGCACCTCGCTGGCCTGGCTGAATGGCCTGGACGAGGAGCGCGCCGACGAGCGCGCCCGCACCGCCTTCGAGGGCGGGCAGGGCGCTCGCGCGCTGCCCGGCGAAAGCGAGGAGCCGGCGCTGGCGCGGGTCTTTCCCGACTGGGAGACGCTGCGCGAGGCGCCGGACTTCGAGGGCTGGACGCTGGCGCTCTACGGTCCGCTGCACGCCTGGGTGCGCGACGGCGGCGTGACGGTCGAGCCGCTGGGCGATGCCGAGGCCGGCGACGAGGACGAAGGCGCCGGCGCGGCCGGTGCGGAGGACGCAGCATGAGCACGCGGCTCGATCCGCTGACCCTGCCGCTGCGCGGCTCGCGCCTGATCGAGGCCAGCGCCGGCACCGGCAAGACCTGGACCATCGCGGCGCTCTACCTGCGCCTGGTGCTCGGCCACGGCGACCACGGCACGCGCGAGCCGCGGGCGCTGCTGCCGGCGCAGATCCTGGTGATGACCTTCACCCGCGCGGCGACGCGCGAGCTGTCCTCGCGCATCCGCGAGCGGCTGATCGATGCGGCGCGCCTGTTCCGCGACCCCGCGGCGCTGGCGGCCAGCGGCGACGCCTTCGTGCAGGCGCTGGCCGCCGACTGCGCCGACGAGGCGGCCCGCTCGCGCGCCGCGCATCGGCTGGCGCTGGCGGCCGAGGGCATGGACGAGGCGGCGGTGCACACCATCGACGCCTGGTGCCAGCGCACGCTGCGCGAGCATGCCTTCGACAGCGGCAGCCTGTTCACCGAGGAGCTGGTCGCCGACGAGGCCGAGCTGCTGCAGCAGGCGGTGCTCGATGTCTGGCGCCGCGAGGTCTATCCGCTGCCGATGGCCGCGCTGGAGCTGCTGCACCGCCAGTGGCCCGATGCCGAGGCGATGGGCCGCCAGGCCCGGCCGCTGCTGATGCATGAGGAGCTGCTGGACGCCGCCGACGGCGCGCAGGCGCTGCCCGACTGGCTGCCGGACTGGGTCGAGACGCGCCGCGCGCGGCTGCTGGCGCTCAAGGCCGGCTGGGTCGAGCGGGCCGAGGCGATGTTCACCTGGATCCACCGCCAGCAGAACGGACCGAAGCCGCCGTTCAGCGGCGTCAAGGTCAATCCGAAGTCGCTGGAGAAATGGCATGGCCAGATCGTCGCCTGGGCCGAGGATGCGCTGGCCGAGCGGCTGGTGCTGCAGCCCGACACCGGCGCGCGGCGGCTGACGCCCGACGGCCTGCGCGAGGCGCTGAAGAAGAACCACGACTGCGGCGAGATCCCGGCCGCCTTCGCCGAGTTCGAGGCGCTGCAGGCCGAGCTGGCGGCGCTGGAGCCGCCGGGCCCGCGCCTGCTGCGCCATGCGGCGCGGCGCATCGCGCAGCGGCTCGACCAGCTCAAGCGCGCCTCGGCGCAGTTCGGCTTCGCCGACCTGCAGCGCCGGCTCGAGCAGGCGCTGGCGGGCGAGGCCGGCCCGCGGCTGCGCGAGGGCATCCTGGCGCAGTACCCGGTCGCGCTGATCGACGAGTTCCAGGACACCTCGCCGCTGCAGTACCGGCTGTTCGACCGCCTCTACCGGGTCGCCGACGACGATCCGGCCACCGCGCTGCTGATGATCGGCGACCCGAAGCAGTCGATCTACCGCTTCCGCGGCGCCGACATCTACAGCTACCTGGCGGTGCGCCGCGCCACCGCCGGGCGCCACCACGCGCTGGGCACCAACTACCGCTCGACGAAGGCGCTGGTCGGTGCGGTCAACGCGGTCTTCCTGCAGGCCGAGCAGCGCCGGCCCGGCGAGGCCTTCGGCTTCGGTGGTCCGGCTGAGCCGGGTGCCGGCCGCGAGGCCACGCTGCCATTCGATCCGGTCGGCGCCCAGGGGCGCGACGAGACGCTGGGCCGTGGCGACACCGCGCTGCCGGCGCTGCAGATCGAGTGGCTGCCGACGCCGCTGCCGGCCGAGGAACTGCGCGAGACGCTGGCGCGCCGCGCCGCCGAGCGCATCGTCGACTGGCTCGACGACGCGAGCCTGGCCTTTCGCCGCCCCGGCGGCGAGGCGCGCCGCCTGGCGCCGGGCGACATCGCGGTGCTGGTGCGCAACCGCCGCGAGGCCGAGGCGGTGCGCCGGGCGCTGCGCCGGGCCGGCGTGGCCTCGGTCTATCTGTCCGACCAGGATCCCGTCTTCGACACTGCCGAGGCGCGCGACCTGCTGCGCTGGCTGCAGGCGGTGGCCGAGCCGCAGGACACCCGGCTGGCGCGTGCGGCCTTCGCCACCGCGACGGTGGGCCTGTCGCTCGACGAGCTGGCGCGGCTGGTGCACGACGATGTGGCCTGGGATGCGCGGCTGGCGCTGCTGGCGCAGCTGCGCCGCGTCTGGCAGCGCCAGGGCGTGCTGACGCTGGTGCGCCAGACGCTGCATCTGCTGGACCTGCCGGCGCGCTGGCTGGCCGGCCAGGAGGTGGCCGACGGCGAGCGGCGCCTGACCAACCTGCTGCACCTGGGCGAGCTGCTGCAGTCGGCCAGCAGCCGGCTCGAGGGCGAGCAGGCGCAGATCCGCTGGCTGGCCGAGCAGATCTCGGGCCTGGGCAGCGGTGGCGGTCAGGCCGGCAGCGACGAGCGGGTGGTGCGGCTGGAGAGCGATGCCGAGCTGGTGCAGGTCGTCACGGTGCACAAGTCCAAGGGCCTGGAATATCCGGTGGTGGTGATGCCCTTCGCGGCGTCGGCGCGACCGGTGAAGAAGGGCGATGCGCCGTTCGTCGAGCGGGTCGATGCCGAGGGCCGGCGCCGGCTGGACTTCGCGCCCGACGGCGAGGCGCTGGACGAGGCCGAGCGCGAGCGCCTGCGCGAGGATCTGCGGCTGTTCTATGTCGCGCTGACCCGGCCGCGCCATCTGCTGTGGCTGGGCGTCGGCCTGGCGCGCAGGCCGCGCACGCAGGACGAGCATCTGCTGCACCAGAGCGCGCTCGGCCACCTGCTCGGCGGCGGCGCCGCGATGACGGTCGAGCAGGTCGGACAGGCCCTGCAGGCGCTGTGCGCGTTCCGGCCGCCCGATCCGTTCGTGGCCGGCGCGATCGAGGCGACGCCGCTGCGGCCGGTGACGCAGCGCCCGCGCCTGCAGCGCCGTGCGCCGGCGCATCCGCTGGCCGAGCCGCCGGTCTACCGCGCCGCCTTCGACCGCGACTGGGCGGTCGGCAGCTTCACCGCGCTGGTGCGCGACCTGAAGGAGGCGACGGCGTCGCCGCTGCCCGGGGAGGAGGATGCCGAGGTCTGGGACCGCTCCGGCCTGCCGGCGCTGCTGGCCGATCCGCGTCGCCAGGAGCAGGTGCGCGAGGAATGGGCGGTGCAGCCGACGGGCGATCCCGCCGTCGAGCCTGCGGCCGAGACCGAGGCCGAGCCGGCCTGGCATCGCTTTCCGCGCGGTGCGCTGCCGGGCAACTTCCTGCACGAGCTGCTGCAGCTGCTGGCGCAGGAGGGTTTCGGCCGCCGCGCCGAGCCGGCGGTGCGCTGGATGGCCGAGCGGCGCTGCGTTCGGGCCGGCCACGGCGAGCGCACCGAGGAGGTGCTGGACTGGATGGACGCGGTGCTGGCCGCGCCGCTGCCGCCGCTGGGCGGCGCCGCGCTGGAGCAGGTCGACGCGCTGCTGCCGGAAATGGAGTTCTGGATGCCGAGCCGGCAGCTCGACAGTGCCGCCTTCGACCGGCTGTGCCGCCAGGCGCTGCTGCCCGGACGCGAGCGCCCGGCGCTGGTGTCGCGCCAGCTCGACGGCATGATGATGGGCTTCGTCGACCTGGTCTTCGAGCAGGACGGGCGCTGGTGGGTGATCGACTACAAGTCCAACCACCTCGGCGACCGCGACGCGGACTACGACCGCGCCACGCTGGAGCGCGCGGTGCTCGACCACCGCTACGAGCTGCAGGCGGTGCTCTACCTGCTGGCGCTGCACCGGCTGCTCGGGCGCCGGCTCGGCGCGGGCTACGACCCCGAAGCCCACCTCGGCGGCGCGATCTGCCTGTTCCTGCGCGGCATCCGCGGCCCCGAGCGCGGCTGCGTGCTGCTGCGCCCGCCGACGGCGCTGCTGCTGGCGCTTGACCGGGCGCTGGGCGCCCAGCCCGAAACGGCCGAAGACGCCGACGAAGCCTGCGCATGACCCGACCGACCGCATTTCCCGCCGATCCGGCCCAGGCCGACCTGTTCGATCTGCCCGATCCGACCGAACCGGTCGATCCGGCCGAGGCGGCTCCCGAGGCCGCCGAGCTGCTGGCGCTGCTCGACGACTGGTGCGCCCAGGGCTGGCTGCGCCGGCTCGATGTCGCGCTGGCGCGCTGGCTGGCCGACGAATGCCCGCAGGCGCCGGTGACGGCGCTGCTGGCCGCCGCATTGCTGGCGCAGCGCGAGGGCCGCGGCCACACCTGCATCGAGCTGACCGAGCTGCTGGCGCAGCGCCGCCCCGGCGCGGCCGCGCGCGCCGACGACGAGGGCTGGCTCGACGGTCCGGCCGTGGCGCAGCAGGCGCTGGCGGCGCTGCTGCAGCGCCTGCCGGGCGAGCTGGCCGACTGGATGGCGGCGCTGCGCGACAGCGGCGCGGTCGAGACCGCGCAGGCCCGGCGGCCGGGCGCGCCGCTGCGGCTGGAGGATGACGGCCGGCTCTACCTGCGCCGCCACTGGCGCGACGAGCAGGCGGTGGCGCAGGCGGTGCGCGCGCGGGTGCGTCCGGCGGACGCCGTCGAGGCCGCCGGCTGGCCGACGCCCGATCCGGCCGAGGTGCGCCGCTGGCTCGACCGGCTGTTCAGCCCGCGCGATCCGACGGACGGCCCCGACTGGCAGCGCATCGCCTGCGCGGTGGCGCTGCGCGGCCGGCTGGCGCTGATCACCGGCGGCCCCGGCACCGGCAAGACCTACACCGTCGCGCGGCTGCTGGCGCTGGGCTACGCGCTGCATCCGGCGCCGCGCACGCTGCGCATCGCGCTGGCCGCGCCGACCGGCAAGGCCGCGGCGCGGCTGAAGCAGTCGATCGATCTGGCGCTGCAGCAGCTCGGCCAGGCGCTGCCGGGCGTGCTCGACTGGGCCGACCTGGGCGAGCGCCTGCGCGAGGCCACCACGCTGCACCGGCTGCTGGGCGCGCGGCCCGACACCCGCGCGCTGCGCCATGACGCGCGCCATCCGCTCGAGGTCGACCTGCTGGTGGTCGACGAGGCCTCGATGGTGCATCTGGAGATGATGGCCGCGCTGCTGGCGGCGCTGCCAGCCTCGGCGCGGCTGGTGCTGCTGGGCGACCGCGACCAGCTGGCTTCGGTCGAGGCCGGCGCGGTGCTGGGCGACTTCTGCCGCGGCGCGGTGCATGGCCACTACGACGCCGACAGCGCACGCTGGATCGCCGACTGCACCGGCCAGGCACTGCCGCCGGCGATGTGCCTGCCGGCCTCGCGCGACCGGGAGGCGGGCGCGCCGCCGCTGGTGCTGGCGCAGCAGACGGTGATGCTGCGCGAGAGCCGGCGCTTCGGCGGCGCGATCGGCCGGCTGGCGCTGGCGGTCAACGACAATGATGTCGGCCGCGCCGCGCAGGTGCTGCGCGAGCGCGACGACGCGGTCGCGCGGCTGACGCTGCCCGAGGGCGCGACCGAATCGGCCGCGCTGGCGCAGGTGGTGGCGCTGGCGCTCGATGGTCGCCCCGGCGCACCGCAAGGCTATGCCGCGTGCCTTGAGGCGCTGCGTGCCGGGCCGGACGGGCCGGACGAGGCGGCCCACCAGCGCTGGGTGGTCGGCGTGCTGCGCGCCTTCGATCGCTTCCGGCTGCTGTGCGCACTGCGCGAGGGCGACTGGGGCGTGGCGGGCCTGAACGCACTGATCGAGGCGCGGGCGCGCGCACGCTGGCGCCTGGCCGCCGGCGAGTGGTATGCCGGCCGGCCGGTGATGGTCACCCGCAACGATCCGGCGCTGGGCGTGCACAACGGCGATGTCGGCATCGCGCTGCCCTCGGCCGATGGGCGCAGCCTGCGGGTCTGGTTCGTCGACGGCGACGACCTGCCGCCGCGCTCGGTGATGGCCAGCCGGCTCTCTCGGGTCGAGACCGCCTTCGCGATGACGGTGCACAAGTCGCAGGGCTCGGAGTTCGCGCATGTGGCGCTGGTGCTGCCGCCGCAGATGAACCCGGTGCTGAGCTGCGAGCTGGTCTACACCGGCATCACCCGCGCCAAGGGCGCCTTCACGCTGGTGGCGCCCGACCGCAGCGTCTGGGCGCGTGCGCTGCAGCGGCGCACCCGGCGCGCCAGCGGGCTGCCGGGGCTGCTGAGCGGCTGAGCGGTCGGATCAGACCGGCGTCACCCGGAACAGCTGGTCGGTGCGCACGCTGGAGCAGGTGCGCTGCTCCGCCTTGCGCCCGAGCAGCAGGTCGAAGCCCATCTCGACGCACTTGTCGCTGTGGCGGTTGCGCAGCATCACCTGGCCGGCGGCGACCTCCTCCAGCCGCCAGTGCAGGTCGCGCTGGCCGTCGTTCAGGCCGATGGTGATGTCCACGCCGTCGAGCGTCGACAGCAGCGAGCCGACCTTCATCACCAGCCCGGTGGCGTGCTGCGGCACCAGGATCTGGCTGCCCTCGGCCTCCGGCACCAGGCGGAAGCGCTGTGCCGAGGCGCTGCCGCAGGTCTGTGCCTGCAGCTTCGTGCCGGCCAGACCCAGATTGAGGAACGCACTGACGCAAGCTCCCGAGGCGGTGCGCAGCTGCACCACCGGCTGGCCCGAGAAGCCGGTGCCCAGGAAGTTCGCCGGCGTCGAGCCCTTGGCATAACCCGCTGCGCCGACCGCCGGCAGCGTCACCGTCGCGTCGGTGGCGCGGCCGCTGCCGTCGTTCGTGACGCTGGTGGTCGAGCCGGGATGGCCGTGCGGGATGCGCAGCTCGGGGTGATCGAAGGGCGCGGCGTGGAAGCGCACGCGGTCGTCGGTCAGCGCCTTCATGAACTCCACCAGCGCGGTCTTCTCGTCCTCGGTCAGCCCGAGCGAGGTGATGTCGGCATCCAGGTCAGCCAGGTTCTGGTCGTGGAAGTTGCCGCCGCGGTTGTAGAACTCGATCACCTGGCGCAGCGTGGCCGAGTCGCCGTTGTGGAAGTAGGGCGCGGTCAGCTCGACATTGCGCAGCGTCGGCGTCTTGAACTGGCCGTTGACCGCGATCCGCTCGGTGGCGGAGACCGCCAGATTGGGCGCGATGCCGGTCAGCGCCTGCATCCGGCCGAGCTGCGCCAGCGCCGACAGGGCCAGCGGGTTGCCGAACGGGTCCTTCCCGCCGGCGCCGAGGTCGTCGAGCGTCGGGCGCACGCCGATGTTGTAGAAGCCCTCGTCATAGACGGCGGTTGCGCCGTTGCCCATCGTCATGCGTGCCATCGGGGTGGCCAGCATCTTGCGCACCGAGGCGTTGGTGAACTCCGCGCCGCCGTGGCAGTTGACGCAGCGTCCCTTGCCCATGAACAGGCCGAAGCCCTGCTGCGCCGAGGTCGACATCGCGGTGGTGGTGCCCGCCGCCCAGCGGTCGAAGGGCGCGTCGTCCGACACCAGCGTGGCCTGGTAGAGCTGCAGCGCCAGTCCGAAGAACAGGCTGAAGTTGTGCTGCATCTGGGTGTACTGGTTCGCCGCCGGCGTCGAGGTCAGCGTCACCAGCGTCTTCGAGCCGTCGGCATTCACCTGGATCAGCCGGTCGCCGTTCCACCACTCGGGGCGGAAGGCCTTCTTCACCATCGCGGCGTAGTTCGCCTCGTTCAGGCCCTGGCCGCTGCCGTGGCGACGCGCGCCCAGCACGCTGTCGGTGCTGCTCACCGCCTGGGTCTGCAGCGGGCGCAGATAGAGCATCTTGCGGCCGATGTCGGCGAAGCTGCGGCCCTGCGCGCTCATCTCGAAATGGTTGCCCGGCGGGCCCGAGGCCTGCGAGGCCAGGCTGGCATGGGTCAGCCGCACGGCGGTCGGCTGCATCGACCAGGTGGTGCCGTTCTGCACGTTCCTGAACACGCGTGCATTCGGGTCGCGCAGACCGAAGGGGTTGACGCCGTTGAACACGAACTCGGCGCGGCCATCCCAGAAATTGCGCAGGTTGAAGACCGCGTTGATGACGGTGGGCGTGTTGCGAGGCTCGACCCGGCGGGTGTTGATCCCGGCGATGCGGAAGAGCGGATCGGCCACCAGCGCACGCTGCTCGGTGGTCGAGGCGTACCAGGTGGCGTAGGCATCCTGCAGCAGCGTGCCGTTGCTCAAGGGCGGCATCGTCGGCACGCCGAACAGCGTGCCGGTCACGCCGTTGAACTGCTCCAGGAACACGCCCTGCGAGGCCGCCACGTCGTTGACCGAGCGCTGCACCGTCGAGTTGCGGTTGTTCGGGTCGGCCAGCCTGTGCAGCGGAAAGTCGGCCAGCGTGAACTGATAGTTGAGGCCACCGAGCTGGAAGCTGGTGTCCGGATTCGGCGACGTCAGCGACGCCATGCGGTTCAGGCCCGGCGAGAGCTGGTTCCTGCTCCGGCTGTCGGCGCCGGCCTGGAAGTGGCAGGAGGCGCAGGCGGTCTTGCCGTCGCTGCCGAGCTGCAGGTCCCAGAACAGCGCCTTGCCCAGCGCGATCGCCTCGGTCCTGCTCTGCACGAACTCGCCCAGATTGGGCGGCTCCGGCCGGGCGACGCCCTTCAGCGAGGTGGGCGCATTGACCGGCTCGGCGGTCTGCGCGAAGACGGCCTGGCCGCCCAGCGCCAGGGCGCTCAGCGTGAGCAGCGCGCAGGCGCCCATCAGCGGCAGCGCCAGCGGGTGGCATCGGTCCGGCTCCGAGGACAAGGGGCGCGGCAGGGCAGCGAGGCGAGACGTGCGCATGAGATGTCTCCAATTGATACATTGGGTTACCAAGAGTAAACAATTGTTTACATCTGAGCGCTGGAGAAGATTCGTCTTGACAAATCCTTCAGCTGGAATTCAGTTTCCTGGCTGGATGCGATGCGTTTCCGCCACTTCGGTCAGCGTCTTCAGGAAGGCCACCAGCGCGGCCTTGTCCTCGGCGGACAGGCCCATGCCGGCAGGCGGATGCTTGGCCAGGTTGGGATCGAGATTCGGGGTGCGCTCGACGCCGTGGTCGTAGTGGTCGATGACTTCCTCGAGCGTGCGCAAGCGCCCGTCGTGCATGTAGGGCGCGGTCAGCTCGACATTGCGCAGGCTCGGCACCCGGAAGCGGCCGCGGTCGCTCTCCAGCCCGGTGACGCCGGCGCGGCCAGGATCGTCCGGGCGGCCCTTCAGACGCGGCAGGCCGATGCTGGCGAACTGCTGGCTGGTGAACAGGCTGCCGCCGTGGCAGTGGAAGCAGTCGGCGCCGCGCAGACCCTGGCGCGGGTCGTGCTCGGTCAGGAAGAGCTCGAAGCCGCGCTTCTCGGCCGGGCTGAACTGCGCGCGGCCCTGCATCACCCGGTCGAACTTCGCGTCCTGCGCCACCAGCGTCAGCAGGTACTGCTCCAGCGCCAGGCCCAGGCGCGGTGCGCTGACCGGACCGCCGAAGGCCTGACGGAAGCGCGCCTGCAGCGCCGCATCCCGCCCGAGCCGCTCGACCACCTGCGGCAGCCGGTCGCCCATCTCGTGCATCAGCTCGATCGGACGCAGCGCCTGCTCGCGCAGCGTGCTGCGTCCGCCATCCCAGCCGAAATGGCGGCTCCAGGCCAGATTGCTCAGCGCCGGGGTGTTGCGCTGGCCTTCGCGGCCGTCGATGCCGCGGCTGGTCGCCCGGCCCGGATCGACGAAGGCCCGGTCGGGCACATGGCAGGTCGCGCAGCTGATGCGCCCGTCGCGTGACAGGCGCGGATCACCGAAGAGCTGGCGTCCGAGCGCCACGCCCTGCACGGTCAGCGGGTTGTCGGCCGGCAGCGTGACCCGGGGCAGGTGGGCGCCCACGCTCCAGCGGTAAGGCGTGGTGCCGATGGGGGCTGCGCCGGAAGCGGTCGCGTTGCCGCGCGGGTCTGCGGCCGCCTGCGGGGCCAGCGCCTCGACCCGGAAGGCGCGTGCCAGCGCCGCCCTCAGCGCCCGCGAGGGCGGGTCGTCGCCGCGCGAGTGGGTCGAGTCGCCGTCCTTCGAGATGTCGACCGCCGCCAGCAGCCGGCCGGCATCGAGCTTCAGGCGCAGCGTGCCGCCGGCGGCCAGCTGCAGCGGGCCCGGCAGCGTCACGGCGATGCGGTTGATGTCACCGGCCAGGTGATAGGAGAAGCCGCCGGTTCGGCCGGCGCTGGCGCGGTCGAACTGCCACAGGCCCTCGATTGCGGCGAAGACATAGCCGCCGGTCCAGCCCCAGTGCATGTCGTTGACCAGCGGATGCAGCGGGTCGCCGGGCGCGAGCCGGTTCGGGTCGGCATGGTTGGCCTCGGGCGCGACGCCGATCGCGAAGCGCAGCGCGCGGTAGCGGCCCGGCGCCAGGCCCGGCAGCGGCTCGCGCCGCTCGGGCTGGGTGGCGCGGAAATGGCCATGCCAGCCGGCCGGACCCACCCAGCGGCCATCGCCGGTCTGCAGCTGCAGGCCCGAGAGCATCAGGTCGAGCCGGCTGATCGACAGCGCCCGGCCGCGCCGGTCCTGCACCGCGCCAAGCCGGTCGGGCTCCAGTGCCCGGCCGGTCCGGTCGATGACCTGCAGCGTGATCCGTGGCGTGGATGCCTGTGTTGCGGGTGACGCGGCTGGAGTCGCCGCGGCCGAGGCCGGCAGCAGGCAGATCACGGCAAGGCGGGCGATCCGCCGTGCAGAGAGAAGCGGGATGGACGTCAGAGCAGAGCGCATGCGCGAAGGCATCGGCGAAAAGGAGGGGTGCATCAATGTAAATGCATGTAACATAATTTGTGAATTGATACACAAGCACGCCCGACACAAGCCCTGACATGACCGCACTGACAGCACTGACCGCACTCCGACCGGGACCGCTGCTGGCCCGCCTCCTCCTGGCTGCCGCGCTGGCGCTGCCTGGACTGACCGTCACCGTGCCCGCTGCGGCCCAGACCGCCTCCGCGCCGCAGGCGCTGGCCAGCGGCACCGCGGTCGGCGGCATTTCCGGTGCCTATGGCAGCCAGCGCCACTACACGATCGAGGTGCCTGCGGGCGCCCGTACGCTGTCGATCTCGATCGCGGGCAGTTCCGGCGACGCCGACCTGTATGTGCGGCGCGGCGCCCAGCCGACGCTGTCGACCTGGGATTACCGCCCCTACCGCAGCGGCTCGAACGAAGCGGTCTCGGTCAGTGCACCGGCGGCCGGCACCTGGCATGTGATGCTGCGCGGCTACAGCGCCTACAGTGGTCTGACGCTCAAGGCCACCCATGACGGCGGCGGCGGCTCGGCGGCGACGGTGGCTGCGCCCACCTTCAGCCCGGCGCCGGGCACGCACTCCGGCCGCGTCAGCGTCAGCCTGGCCTCGGCCACGCCCGATGCGGTGATCCGCTACACCCTGGACGGCAGCACCCCGAGCACCGGCTCGGAGGTCTACACCGCACCGATCCTGGTCACCGCGACCACCCAGGTGCGTGCGGCGGCCTTTGCCGGCAGCCAGTCGGTCAGCAGCGTGAGCTCCGGCACCTACACCATCATCAATCCGGTGCAGACGCTGGCGATCGGCGCATCGATGGCCAATCTGGCCGGCGCCCAGGGCAGCGTGGCCAATTTCCGCGTCGCGGTGCCGGCGGGCGTCAGCAGCGTGAGCTTCTCGATCTCGGGCGGCAGCGGCGATGCCGACCTGCATGTGAAGTACGGGCAGCTCGCCACCACTTCGACCTGGGACCAGCGGCCCTACCTGTCGGGCAATGCCGAGACGGTCACGATCGCCACGCCGCGCGCGGGCGACTATTTCCTGATGCTGCACGGCTACCGCGCCTACTCCGGCGTGACGCTCAGGGCCACCCAGTCCGGCACCGCCAGCACCGGCAAGCCTGACATCACCATCGCGATGGACGCCGCCAATCCGCGCATCACCACCGAGACCTTCGCGGCGAATGCCTGCGAGATCGAGGAGGGCACCATCACCGCCGGCACGCACCGGCTGCTGCGCTTCAACACCCAGACGCGCAACATCGGCTCTGCCGATCTGGTGCTGGGCAATCCGGCCTCGAACAGCGCCTTCGAGTGGGGCGGCTGCCACGGCCATTACCACTTCCGCAGCTTCGCGCAGTACCGGCTGCTCGACAGCAGCGGTGCGGTGGTGCGCACCGGCAAGAAGGTGGGTTTCTGCCTGATGGACATCACCCGCATCGACAGCGGCGCCAACCCTTCGGCGCGCTACACCTGCAGCAACCAGGGCATCCAGGCCGGCTGGGCGGATGTCTACAGCTCCAACCTGTCGGGTCAGTGGGTCGACATCACCGGCGTGCCGGCGGGCAACTATGTGCTCGAGATCATCATGGATCCGATGAACCTGATCGACGAGCTCGACGAGAGCAACAACACCGGACGCCTGAATGTCACCATCCCCTGAGTCCTCACGTGCGCCGCGCCGCGTGGGGCCGGCCCGGCGGGTCGTGGTCGGGCTGGCACTGGCGGCGGTGGCCGGCACGGCCGTCTGGCTGACCCGCGACCGCACCGCTTCGGCTGCGCCCCAAGGCGGCGCCACGGCGGTGGCTGGATCGACGCAGGACGGCCTGAGCGTCCCGGCCGGATCGACCGCCGGCTCGCCGTTCGGCAGCGGCGCATCGGCCGCGATCGTGCTGCCGGCGCTGCCGCCTGCGGCCCGTGCCACCGCCGGCGAGATCGGCCGGCTGGCCGCGCTGCCTCCGGGCGACGACGCGATCGCGCTGGCCCGCCGGCTCGAGGACACGGCCGATGCGGCCAGCCTGCCGGCCTGGCGTGAGGCGCTGCTGCGCAGCCCGCATCCGGCGGTCGAGCGCAGCGCCATCAGCGTGCTGGCCCGGCTGGCCGACGCCGAGACGATCACCGCGCTGGGCGAGGACTATGGCCGGCTGCCGCCTGAATGGCGCGGCCGCATCCTGCAGGTGCTCGAGCAGGCCACGCGGCCGGAGGCGCTCGACGGGCTGGTCCACATCGTCGAGGCCGACACCGGCGAGAAGCGCTCGGCGCTGGCGATGTCGGCCCTGCATGGGCTGGCCCATCTGGGCACGATGGACTCGACCGACTACCTGCTGCAGCAGGTGCGCAGCAGCAACATCGATCATGCGCTGATGGTGCTGGGCCGCGTCTCGAGCCGCCAGGGCGTCGAGATGACTCGCGCGGCAGCCGCCGGATCCCGCGGCTTCGAGGGGCTGGACGTCGGCGTCCGCCAGGCCCTGCTGCGCAGCGCCGCGGCCGCGGAAGGGCAGCTCGCGCGGCCTTGAGCGGATCTGGCGCTCCAAACGAAAAGGGGTGATTCCGAAATGGAATCACCCCTTCAAGAGTCTGGTGCCGGAGATAGGAGTCGAACCTACGACCTTCGCATTACGAATGCGCTGCTCTACCAACTGAGCTACACCGGCATCGGTGCAAGACTCACATTATAGGCCGGAAAGATTAGGCCTGGGAAGTCTTTTCGGCGTCTTCCAGATGGTATTCGGTCACGCGGCGGACTTCGTTGCGCGAGCCCAGGATCACGCTGACGCGCTCGTGCAGCTTGGTGGGCTGGATGTCCATGATGCGCTGCGTGCCGTTGGTGGCCATGCCGCCGGCCTGCTCGATCAGGAAGGCCATCGGATTGGCCTCGTACATCAGGCGCAGCTTGCCCGGCTTGTTGGGTTCGCGCTTGTCCCACGGGTACATGAAGATGCCGCCGCGGGTCAGGATGCGGTGCACGTCGGCGACCATCGAGGCCACCCAGCGCATGTTGAAGTCCTTGCCTCTGGGGCCTTCCTTGCCGATCAGGCACTCGTCGATGTAGCGCTTCACCGGTGGGGCCCAGTGGCGCATGTTCGACATGTTGATCGCGAATTCCTTGGTGTCCTCGGGAATGGACACGTCCTTCTGCGTCAGCACCCACGAGCCGGTCTCGCGGTCGAGGGTGAACATCGCCACGCCCTGGCCGACGGTCAGCACCAGCGTGGTCTGCGGGCCGTAGACGCAGTAGCCGGCCGCGGCCTGCTGCTTGCCCGGCTGCATGAAGTCGTCCTCGGAGACGCCGCGGGTGTTGTTCACCTTGCGCAGCACCGAGAAGATCGTGCCGATCGAGACATTGACGTCGATGTTGGACGAGCCGTCGAGCGGGTCGAACATCAGCAGGTACTCGCCCTGCGGATAGCGGTTGGGCACCACATGGATGGTGTCCATTTCCTCGGAGGCCATCGCCGCGAGGTGGCCGCCCCATTCGTTGGCCTCGATCAGCACCTCGTTGGAGATGATGTCGAGCTTCTTCTGGACTTCGCCCTGGACGTTCTCGCTGTCGGCCGAGCCGAGCACCTCGCCGAGTTCGCCCTTGTTGACGGCGATCGCGATGCGCTTGCAGGCGCGCGCGACGATCTCGATCAGCAGGCGCAGCTGGGCCGGAATGTGGCCGTGCTCGCGCTGCTGCTCGACCAGGTACTGAGTGAGGCTGATGCGTTTGGGCATGGAATGACAGGGTTACAGGCAGGTTTCAGGATGGGCGCGATCCTACCGGTTCCGGAAGGCGCCGACCTGACGCCTTCCAGCCCGAGCCTCAGTCGGCCAGCGCACGCGTGACGATTTCGCGGGTATCGGGCGAGAGTTCCGGCTTGGCGGCCACCTGCTCGATGGCGGCGCGCGCCAGCGTGCGGTAGGGCTCGGCCAGCGCGCGCCAGCGGTCCAGCGCCCGCGCCAGGCGCGAGGCCAGCTGCGGGTTGAAGCCGTCGATCTCGCGCACCTTCTCGGCCCAGAAGGCGTAGGCGCTGCCGTCGGCACGGTGGAAGGCGCCGGGGTTGAGCGCGGTCATCGTCATCAGCAGGCTGCGTGCGCGGTTGGGATTGCGCAGCGAGTAGTCCGGATGCTTCGCCAGCGTGCGGATCCGCGCGAAGACCTCGCCGTCGTGCTCGGGCGCGGCGGCCTGCAGCGCGAACCACTTGTCGATCACCAGCGCCTCGCCGCGGAACATCGCGTGGAAGCGCTCGAGCGCGCCGGCGGCCAGCGGCGAGCGGCCGTGCACCAGCGCGGCCAGCGCGCCGAGGCGGTCGGTCATGTTGCCGGCGTCCTTGAAGCGCTGCAGCGCGCGGCCCGGCCAGACCGTGTCCCCGCGGGCGACCGCGTCGAGCACCAGGTTGGCCAGCGCCAGATTGGCCAGTGCGCGGCGTCCGCACGACACCGGGTCGGGCCGGTAGCCGCCGGTGCTGGCGTGCGCGTCCCACAGCGCCGCCCAGTCCTCGTGCAGCTCGCGGGCGAGCTGCGCGCGCATCGCCTCGCGCGCGGCGTGGATCGCCTGCGGATCGACCGGCTCGCCGGCCTCGGCCAGGCGCTCGGCCAGATAGCCCTCGCTGGGCAGCGTCAGCACCAGCTCCTTGAAGGCGCAGTCGAGCGCGGCGTCACGCAGCACCGCGCGCATCGCGTCGAGGTAGGCGGCATCGAGCACCAGCGGCGCGCCGGCGCGCACCGCGCCGAGCAGGCGGGCCACCGCCAGGCGCTGGCCGGCCTCCCAGCGGTTGAAGGCGTCGGTGTCGTGGCCGAGCAGCGTGAACAGCTCGGCTTCGCTGGCCTCCCATTCCAGGATGACCGGCGCCGAGAAGCCGCGCAGCAGCGAGGCCACCGGCGCGGCGTCCAGCGCGTCGAAGGTCCAGGACTGCTGCGCCGAGTCCAGCACCAGCACCCGCTCCGAGCCGGCCACCGGCGTGCCGTCGGCCTGCAGCAGGCCCATGGCCACCGGGATCACGAAGGGCCACTTGTCGGTCTGGCCCGGCGTGGCGGGCGTGTGCTGCGACAGCGTCAGCGTCCAGCTGCGCGTCTCGGCGTCGAAGCGGCCGGCGGCCTTCAGGCGCGGCGTGCCGGCCTGGGCGTACCAGCGCTTGAAGGCGTCCAGCCGGGTGGCCAGCGCGCTGTCGGGATTGGCGTCGGCGATGGCCTGCGCGAAGTCGTCGCAGGTCACGGCCTGGCCGTCATGGCGCGCGAAATACAGATCCATGCCGCGGCGGAAGCCCTCGCGGCCGACCAGCGTGGCCATCATGCGCACCACCTCGGCGCCCTTGTCGTAGACGGTGGCGGTGTAGAAGTTGTCGATCGCCTGGTAGCTGTCCGGGCGCACCGGGTGGGCCATCGGGCCGGCGTCCTCGGGAAACTGCGTCTGGCGCAGGCCGCGCACGTCCTCGATGCGCTTGACCGCGCGCGCCGAGGGGCTGCCGGCCATGTCCTGGCTGAACTCCTGGTCGCGGTAGACGGTCAGGCCTTCCTTCAGGCTGAGCTGGAACCAGTCGCGGCAGGTGATGCGGTTGCCGGTCCAGTTGTGGAAGTACTCGTGGCCGACCACGCTCTCGACATTGCCGAAGTCGATGTCGGTGGCGGTGGCGGGGCTGGCCAGCACGAACTTCGTGTTGAAGATGTTCAGGCCCTTGTTCTCCATCGCGCCCATGTTGAAGTCGCTGACCGCGACGATCATGAAGCGCTCGAGATCGAGCTTCAGGCCGAAGCGCACCTCGTCCCAGGCGATCGACGCGATCAGCGAGTTCATCGCGTGCTCGGTCTTGTCCAGGTCCCCGGCGCGCACGTAGACCTGGAGCAGGTGGTCCTGGCCGGAGCGGGTGCGGATCTTCTGCTCGCGGCAGACCAGATCGGCCGCCACCAGCGCGAACAGGTAGCTGGGCTTGGGGTGCGGGTCGTGCCAGACCGCGAAGTGGCGGCCCTTGTCGAGCGTGCCCGACTCCACCAGATTGCCGTTGGACAGCAGCATCGGGAAGCGCTTCGCGTCGGCCTTGAGCGTGACGCGGAACACCGCCATCACGTCCGGGCGGTCGGGAAAATAGGTGATGCGGCGAAAGCCCTGGGCCTCGCACTGGGTGAAGAAGCCGCCGCCCGAGGTGTAGAGACCGCTGAGCTGGGTGTTCTTCTCCGGCGCGCAGGTGTTGCGGATCTCGAGCTGGAAGGGCTCGGCCGGCAGCTTGTCGAGCACCAGCTGGCCTTCCTCGAAGTGGAAGGACACGCTCTCGCCGTTGACCAGCACGCGGGTGAGCGTGATGTCCTCGCCGTCCAGGCGCAGCGGCTGGCCGGGGCGGTCGGCATTGGGCTCGACCTGCATGCGGCTGATGACCAGGGTCTTGGCCGGCTCCAGGTCGAAGCTCAGGTCGACCGTGCGGATCCAGTGGCTCGGCGCGACGTAGTCCTCGCGTCGGGTCAGGGTGTCAGTACCTTCACGCATGGCTTGTCTCGGGGTCCAGGCTGTTGGGCAGGCTGTGGGGCAGGCTGTGGGGCAGGGAATAGTCGGAGAAGTCCGCGATCGTCGCGACGACGTTCGGGAATCCGGCGAAGGCGTCGGCCGGCAGCGTGGTCGTCAGCGCGACCGCGGCCATGCCGCCGCGCCGCGCCGCCTCGATGCCGAGCGGCGCGTCCTCGAAGACCAGGCAGCGCGCGGGCTCCACGCCCAGGCGGCGGGCGGCCTCCAGGAAGATGTCGGGGTGCGGCTTGCCGCGCAGGCCGTCGGCCGGGCTGGTGATGGTGTCGACCTGTTCACCCAGACCGAAGCGCTCGCAGGCCAGCGCGATGTTGGCTGGCGGCGCGGCGGTGCAGATCGCCAGCTTCAGGCCGCGCTCGCGCGCCTGCGCCAGCACCGCGCGGGTGCCGGCGATCAGCTCGAGCTCGCGCACCGCGATCTCGCGGTAGATCGCCTCCTTGCGATCGGCCAGGCGCTCCAGCTCCGCCTCGTCGCGCGCCGGGAACAGGTCGCGCAGGATCTCGAGGTTGGTGCGCCCGGCGGTGGCGGCGAAGAAGCCGGCGTCGTCGAAGGGCAGGCCGAGCTCGGCATGCCAGACCGCCCAGGAGCGGTCGTGCAGCGGCATGCTGTCGATCAGGGTGCCGTCCATGTCGAACAGCAGTGCGGCCAAGGGTGAATTCATGTTGCCTCAGGGAGGTCGAGCAAGCGCAGCACGGCCTGCTCGAAGCGTTGGAAAGAGGATGAGCGCTGCCGCAGGCGATCCAGGTCGAGCTGGTGGACCAGTTTCACCTGGTGCACGGTTTCCTTGTAGGCCAAGCCTTTGGGGCGGGCCTTGGAAATCCATTCCTTTGCGCCGCGCACGACTTCCGCGTCAGCGGGCCACGCGGTTTTTGCGGGGATGTCTGGAAATACTTGGCAGGTGGATTCGTGATCGCACAGAAACAGCGACTCGAATTCCTTGACCATCAGTGCAAATTCAACAGGCTGGCGTTTGTAGGTATTACGAGCACGTTGCTGCAAATCGGCCAGATCGTCCTCGACGGCATGACACTGGTCGCAGTCGTAGTCCATGACCCACAGGATGGGAGCTTCGTGCTTGAGCGCAGCCCCGAGATAGGCGTCGAAATGGCGCCGCACGGCGGGCAACTCGCCGCGTTTGTGGGCGGGCAGCAGTTGCAGGTCGTAGATGCCGCGTGCCTCGGCGATGCGGCGCACGAGAGCTGGCACGGCCGTGGTGTCGCCGTCGCCTTCGACGATGGGCAGGATGCGTTTCATGCGGCTGGCTTCTGCGCCGGTTCGGGCTGCAGTCCTTCGGCGCGCATGAAATCTTCGGCGGTCATCAAGTGTTCGTCGATGGCGGCGCGTTGTGGGGTGCAGATCGGAGCGATGCGGGTGTGACCGTTCTCGATCGTGGCAACGCGGATTTCGTCAGGCTTGAAGTAATGCACCAGATCCGGGCTGTGCGTCGTCAGGATGATCTGCGTCTGCTCGGAGACTTCGCGCATGGCATCGACCAGAACACCCAGCGCGCCCGGATAGACGGTGTGCTCGGGCTCCTCGATCACCAGCAGTGTCGGGGCGGGCAATTGGTAGATCGCCAGCAGCAGGCCAAAGATGCGCAGGGTGCCGTCGGAGAGCTGCAGCGGGTCGAATTCGACGGATTTGCCTCCATCGTCGAAGAGAAAATGCGGAACAAGATAGTTGCCGACAGTGCGAACTTTGATGTCCCTGAAGCCAGGAATAATGCTGCGCATTGTCTCAGATATGTTGTTCAGTGCTACTTTGCCAGCCTTGGTTTTTTTGAGTTCGCGTGCGACCGACGCCCAGTTGGAGCCGTCTTCCATGAGGCGGTTCGGGCGATATGAAAAAGATGGCTGCCGCAAAGTATTTGGAAAAATACTTGAGAATTGCCAGCTTTTCACCAAATCTGAGCAATCAAATGGATTTGAGCCCCAGACCGGCCTTGGAGGTATGTATTCGGTCTGTAAGCTGAAATCTTCGCCGTCAGTTGATGGCAAAGTTGACGTAATTTTGGTTTCTTGAATTGAATCCGGTGTGGATACGTCAATGTTTACGCTTATTTGCGTTCTGTCTTTTACACCGATGCCACGCTGTCTAACTCGTTGCAGGCCACCGCGCAGCACAATAGGTGATTGCCATACCGTGCTGCCATCTGTGTTCACTTGGGCGTATCTTTCCTCAAGATTGCAGAATTGAGCTAAAAATCGCAGCGTATCGACGAAGTTGCTCTTGCCCACCGCATTCGGCCCCACGATGACCGTGATCGGCTGCGTGAACTCGACCCGGACATCGTCCAGGCTCTTGTAATGCCGGATGTGGGCGGAGCGGAGAAACATCGTCGATTCCTGCGCGGCGGTTGTCAGCTCAGAGACCCTGCTTCAGGCTCGCCTCGATGAAGGCGTCGAGATCGCCGTCGAGGACCTTCTGCGTCGCGGAGATTTCCACGTTGGTGCGCAGGTCCTTGATGCGGCTGTTGTCCAGCACGTAGGAGCGGATCTGGTGGCCCCAGCCGACATCGGTCTTGGTGTCCTCCAGCTTCTGCTGCTCGGCCAGACGCTTCTTCATCTCGAAGTCGTACAGGCGCGAGCGCAGGCGCTTCCACGCCACGTCGCGGTTGCTGTGCTGGCTGCGGCCGTCCTGGCACTGCACGACGATGCCGGTCGGGATGTGCGTCAGGCGCACCGCCGAGTCGGTCTTGTTGATGTGCTGGCCGCCCGCGCCGGAGGCGCGGAAGGTGTCGGTGCGCACGTCGGACGGGTTGATCTCGATCTCGATCGAGTCGTCGATCTCCGGATAGACGAACAGCGACGCGAACGAGGTGTGGCGCCCGCCCGAGGAGTCGAACGGCGACTTGCGCACCAGGCGGTGCACGCCGGTCTCGGTGCGCAGGTGGCCGAAGGCGTAGTCGCCCTCGACCTTGATGGTCGCGCTCTTGATGCCGGCGGTGTCGCCCTCGGTCACGTCCTCGACCGTGGCGGTGAAGCCCTTGCGCTCGCAGTACTTCAGGTACTGGCGCAGCAGCATCGAGGCCCAGTCGCAGGCCTCGGTGCCGCCGGCGCCGGCCTGGATGTCGACGAAGCAGTTCATCGGATCGGCCGGGTTCGAGAACATGCGGCGGAACTCGAGCCGCTCGATGGTCTCGCGCAGCGCGGCGGTCTCGGCCTCGATGGTGGCGAGGGAGTCGATGTCGTTCTCCTCCTTCGTCATCTCGTAGAGCTCGGTGTTGTCGGCCAGCTGGGTCGTCAGGTGGTCGATGGTCTCGACGACGGTCTCCAGCGAGCGCTTTTCCTTGCCGAGTTCCTGCGCGCGCTTCGGGTCGTTCCAGACCTCGGGGTTCTCCAGCGCGGCGTTGACCTCGGCCAGCTTCAGGGCTTTCTGGTCGTAGTCAAAGATACCCCCTTAGCGCGGTGGTGCGCTCGCTGAGGTCGGCCAGGGTGGCGCCGATGGCGTTGATTTGTTCGATGTCCATGATCTTCTCGTCCAGTGACAGAGGGCGATTTTGGCATGGCGGGGAGATGCGGGCGGGTGGCGCCGGCCTCAGCGCCGCGCGGCGTGGCGCAGCAGCAGCGCATGGGCCGACTGTTCGGCCTTCAGGCTGTCCTGCACCCGGGCGCGCTGCGCCGGATCGCGCAGCGAGGCGGCGATGCGTTCGGCCACCGCCAGATGGCGCTGCATCAGCCCGAGCCGGGCCGCGAGCTGCTCGCGCACCGGCGCGCTGTCGGGCTGCGGCGGCCGGGCGAGCTGGCTGCGCAGCAGCTGCTGCACATCGACCGGCGCAAAGCCGGACTCGGCCACCTGATGCATGAACAGCCGGCCGGGATCGGGATCCTGCCGGGGGGCCGGCTGCGGACCTGGGCGAAGCAGCTCCAGCGAGGCGCGGATCAGCCCGGCCACCAGCAGGCGGTGCTCGCGCAGCGAGGCGAGCGTGGCATGGCGGCGCAGCTCCTCGGCGCTGCGCAGCTGCTCCTGCTCGAGCTGCTCCGACTCGAGCGTCTGGCGCTGCAGATGGCGCTCGATCTCGCGCCGGTTGACCTCGAGCTGGCGCCGGACGCTCTGCAGCTCGCGCAGCTCGCGGTCGGCCTGCTGGCGCAGCGTGTCGAGCTGGCGCTGCTCGTCGTCGAGCAGGCGGCGGGTCTGCTCGATCTGGCGCTGCAGCCGCTCCAGCTCCTGGCGTTGCCGTGCCCGCGCCTGCGTGTCGGTCTCGATGCTCTCGCAGCGTCGTGCCAGCGCGGTGCAGATCGTGGCTGCGTCCGTGGTGTTGTCCGGCGCGGCCTGCCGTGGCGGAGCCGGCGGGCCGGCGGCCGGCGGCGGCAGTGCCTCCAGCAGATCGCCTGACGCCGGCAGGACTGCGGGCGTGGGGTCCGCCGTGACCGGGCTGGAGGGCGCAGGCTCGGCTCGGACCGGCCGGGGCAGGCTGCCCAGGACAAGCGACAGCAGCAGGAGCAGCACAGGCAGCACAGGCAGCACAGGCAGCACAGGCAGCAGCAGGATCCGGGCCGGAGGCGACGACAGGAGGCGGGGCATGGCGGGCGCATTCTCGGTTCTGCTCATTTCCGGTCCGCATGCTGTCGCGGTCGTTCACCATGGTTTCATTTTTGCAACCTTGGTTTCCCTGTCCCCCGATGGAGGGATCCGGGCGATCAGGTACCGCGAACAGCATGCCCTGCATCGGTGGTGGTGTGATGAAGTTGGCATGGCGGCGGACATTCGTCGCAGATCTGCAGGAGGCTCCCATGGCAGATGACGCAGCAGACAGGGCAGCAGACAGGGCGGCGCACCGGCGCGGACGGCGTCTCGGCCTGCGCTCAGGGCTGGCGCTGCTGGGCGGCTGGTTCGGCGTGGTCTGGAAGGTGCTGGCGGTGCCGCCCTCGCTGACGGATCCGGAGCCGCGGCCCGGCGAGCGCTTCGGCGTCACGCTGGCGCGCATGGCGCCGCCGGACATCGACCCGGCCGGCCATCTGGTCAGCGAGAAGTACGACGGCGTGCGTGCGGTCTGGGATGGCCGCGCGCTGCGCACCCGTCACGGCCAGATCATCCAGGCGCCACCGGCCTTCCTGGCGCGGCTGCCGGCGCAGGTGCCGCTCGATGGCGAGCTCTGGCTCGGGCGCGGGCACGGGCGCTTCGATGCGGTCTCGGCGCTGGTGCGCCGGCGCCGTCCGGTCGAGGCCGACTGGGCGCAGGTGGTCTACCTGATCTTCGAGCTGCCGCGTGGCGGCGGCCGCTTCGACGAGCGTGTCGCGCGCCTGGTCGAGATCGTCGCGCAGCAGGACTGGCCGCAGCTGGTGGCCGTCGAGCAGCGGCGCATCGAGAGCCGCGAGGCACTGCGGGCCTGGCTCGACGAGGTGGTCGCCGCCGGTGGCGAGGGCCTGATGCTGCACCGTGCCGACGCGCCCTTTGTCGCCGGGCGCACCGACTGGCTGCTCAAGCTCAAGCCGGTGCAGGAGGACGAGGCGGTGGTCATCGGCCACACCCCGGGCGAGGGCCGGCTGTCGGGCCTGATGGGCGCGCTGCAGGTGCGCAATGCCGACGGCACCGTCTTCCTGATCGGCACCGGCTTCAGCGATGCGCAGCGCGCCGCGCCGCCGCCGGTGGGCAGCCGCATCGTCTACAGCTGCCGCGGCCAGACCCGCCACGGCCTGCCGCGCTTTCCCAGCTTCCTGCGCATCGGCGGGGAGCCGTGAGTGCGCACCCGGCGGGGCTGGCGGCCGGATCGGTTAAGGTGCCGGGCATGGCCGACGCAGACTTCACCTTCCTCTGGCACGACTACGAGACCTTCGGGCGCGATCCCCGCCGTGATCGTCCCGCGCAGTTCGCCGCGATCCGCACCGACGCCGAGCTGCGCGAGATCGGGGCGCCGGTCATGCACTTCTGCCAGCCCGCGCCGGACTACCTGCCGGACCCGGAAAGCTGCCTGCTGACCGGCATCCTGCCGCAGCAGGCGCTGGCGCAAGGCCTGCCCGAGCACGCCTTCGCCGCCGCGATCGAGGCCGAGATGGCCCGGCCCGGCACCGTCTCGCTGGGCTACAACACGCTGCGCTTCGACGACGAGTTCACCCGCCACCTGTTCTGGCGCAACCTGATCGACCCCTATGCGCGCGAGTGGCAGAACGGCTGCGGCCGCTGGGATCTGGTCGACGTGGTGCGCTGCGCCTGGGCGCTGCGGCCGGAAGGCATGAACTGGCCGCGCCATCCGGACGGGCGGCCGTCCTTCCGGCTGGAAGACCTGAGCGTGGCCAACGGCATCGTGCATGAAGACGCGCATGACGCGCTGTCGGACGTGCGCGCCACCATCGGCCTGGCGCGGGCGCTGCGCCAGGCGCAGCCGCGGCTGTTCGACTTCTGCCTGGGCCTGCGCAGGAAGGAGGCGGTGCAGGCCGAGATCACCCGCGCGCAGTCGCAGGGGCGGCCGCTGCTGCATGTCTCGGGCATGTACGGCGTCGAGCGCGGCGGGCTGGCACTGGTCTGGCCGCTGGCCACCCACCCGACCAACCGCAACGAGCTGATCGTCTGGGATCTCTCGCACGACCCCTCCGAGCTGCTGGGGCTGGACGCCGAGACGCTGCGCCTGCGCCTGTTCACCCGCGCCGACGCGCTGCCCGAGGGCGTGACCCGGCTGCCGGTCAAGACCATCCACATCAACAAGTGCCCGATCGTCATCTCCAACCTGAAGACGCTGACGCCTGAGCGCGCCGCGCACTGGGGGCTGGACCTGGACGCCTGCGCGCGCCATGCCGAGATCGCCGCGACGCAGGTGCGCACGCTCGGCGGCATCTGGGCCGAGGTCTTCGCGCGGCCCGAGGCGGAAGGCCTGCCCGACGCCGACGCCAGCCTCTACAGCGGCTTCCTGGACCACGAGGACCGGCGCCGGCTCGCGCGGCTGCGCGGCCTGAGCGAGGCGCAGTGGGCGGCCAGCGCGGGCCGCGCCCCGGCCTTCGACGACGAGCGGCTGGACGAGGTGGTCTGGCGCTACCGCGCCCGCAACTTCCCCGCCACGCTGACCGACGAGGAGCGCGCACGCTGGCAGGCGCACTGCGCCGCGCGGCTGATCGAGGGCCAGGCCGGCGCGATGACGCTGCAGCGCTTCCAGGAGCGCATCGACGCGCTGGCGGCCGAGCGCGAGGACGACGAGGCCGCGATGGATCTGCTCGGCGCGCTGGTCGACTACGGCGAGCAGATCGCGCCGGATCTGGGCTGAGGGCGGGCGGCCCGCGGCCCCGGTCGGGCTCTGGCCTTCAGCGCTGGCTGCGCGCCTTCTTCTTGTCGAACTCGGAGAGCTGCGCCTTCAGCAGCATCATCAGCGTGCGCGCGTCGGCCTCGCTCATGCTCAGCATGTGCGAGGACTCCTGGCCCTCGGGCGTGTTGCGGGGAACCAGCAGGGCGTCGAACTTGACATTGACCAGGCCGTGCGTGCTCGCGGCGGCCTTGTAGCGCTGGACTTCGAGGGTATAGGTCTTGATTGCCATGCGCCGATCGTAGCTGCTGCGCGCGCGCAGGCCCGCCGCGGTGGTGGCACACTCCCGCGCCTGCTCACCGCGCCCGCCAGAAAAAGGAGTCTCGACATGGCCATCCAGTGGTTCCCCGGTCACATGCACCTGACGCGTCAGGCCATCCTCGCGCGTGTGAAGGACGGCATCGACGTGGTGATCGAGCTGCTCGATGCGCGTGCGCCCGGCTCCAGCGCCAATCCGCTGATCGCCAGCCTGACCCAGGACCGGGCGACGCTGAAGGTGCTCAACAAGCAGGATCTGGCCGATCCGGCGCGCACCGAGGCCTGGCTGGCGCACTACAACAGCCAGCCCGGCACCCGCGCGATCGGGCTGGACGCCAGCGTCACCGCGCCGGCGCAGCGCCTGATCACCGCCTGCCGCGAACTCAAGCCCAACCGCACCGGCCTGGACAAGCCGATGCGGGTGCTGATCTGCGGCATCCCGAACGTCGGCAAGTCGACGCTGATCAACACGCTGACCGGCAAGCGCGCCGCCAAGACCGGCGACGAGCCGGGCATCACCAAGACCGAGCAGCGCATCGCGCTGGCCAAGGACTTCTATCTGTTCGACACGCCCGGCATGCTGTGGCCGAAGATCCTGGTCGAGCAATGCGGCTTCCACCTGGCCGCCACCGGCGCGGTCGGCCGCAACGCGATCGAGGAAGAGGTGGTCGCCGAGGTGCTGATCGGCCGGCTGCGCCGCGACTATCCCGGCGCGCTCGAGGCGCGCTACAAGCTGCAGGCGGCCGACACCGCGGCGATGAACGACGCCGAGATGCTGATCGCCATCGGCAGGAAGCGCGGCGCGGTGCTCTCGGGCGGGCGCATCAATCTGCAGAAGGCCGCCGAGATCGTGCTGCATGAATTCCGCGCCGGCCTGCTCGGGCGCATCACGCTGGAGCTGCCCGAGGAGCACCTGGCGCTGACGGCGGCCGCCGAGCAGGCCGAGGCCGCGCTGCAGGCCGAGCGGCTGGAGAAGAAGCGCAACCGCCGCGGCCGCTCCTCGCGCGATGCGCAGCCCGACGGCGACACCTCCGGCGAGAGCGAAGGCGACAGCGACAGCGAAGGCGGCGGCGGCGGCGAGGCCTGATGTGCCCCGGCGCGCGGGCCGGGGCGGCTGGCGCTCAGCAGCTCGAGCTGCCGCAGCCGCTGTTCTCGGTCACCGGCTCGCCGTTCTCGGCGGTGGCGCCGCCGCGCGGCGGGTTGGTCATCACGCCGCTCTTGACGTCGTAGCCGACGTCCTCCATCGAGCCCGCCAGTCCCGCATCGGCGGCCTGGGCGTGGTTCTCGAACCAGGTCATCAGCTCGGGCAGCAGCCGGCCGATCAGGTCGCTCTGGCCTTCGGCATGCTGGCGGCGCACCTCGCGCATCACCGCCAGCACCTGGCCGTGCTGCGAGCTGTGGCAGTTGTCGGCGCTGAAGCCCAGGTCCTTCATCCAGCGGTCTTCCTGCGCGAAGTGCTCGACGGTGTGCTCGAGCATCGCGTCATAGCGCGCCAGCAGCGCGTCCTGCGGGCCCGCGAGCGCGGCCTGCACCTGCGCGAGGTGGTCGACGAACTCGCGGTGCGTCGCATCCATCTCGGGGTGGTGGTTGAGGAGCTGATCGTTCCAGGCGATCGCGGCGGTGATCTCGGACATGGTGGCGGCTTCCTGGCGGGAAGGGGCGGGACGCGAAGCAGGGGACACGGGCGGCACAGCCGTGCAGACCGTCCACCCTAGCAGGCGAGCGGTCCGGCGCGCTTGATGCCGGGCAAGCGGGCGAGGATAACCGGTGCAGCCCGCCGTCATCCCGGCACGCTGGATTCGTGCCGTTTGGCAGTGCTACCATGGCCACATGGCCAACCTCCTGATCGACACCCGCAACGCCGTGCGCCAGGGCCTGCCGTACTCGGTCTTCGAGTCGGTCGCCACGCAGCTCGACATGGCGCCGCAGCAGATCACCCAGGTGCTCGGCATTCCGCTGCGCACGCTGGCCCGCCGCAAGACCGAGCACCGCTTCACGCCGCAGGAGTCCGACCGGCTCTACCGACTGTCGCGCACGATCGAGCAGGCCACCGAGGTGCTCGGTTCGGCCGAGAAGGCGCGTCGCTGGCTGAAGTCGCCCAACCGGGCGCTCGGCGGCGAGGTGCCGTTCGACCTGCTCGACACCGACATCGGCGCGCACCAGGTCGCGGAGGTGCTGGTGCGCCTCGATCACGGCATCTTCAGCTGACCCGGGGCGGGCGTTGAAGGTCTGGCGCCTGTGCCGTCAGCCGTTTGCCGCGACGGCGCTGGAAGGGATCGGCGGGCTCCACGCCAGCGGGCGCTGGCACCGGCGGGGGCGGCCGATCGTCTATGCGGCCAGCTCGGCGGCGCTGGCTGCGCTGGAGGTGCTGGTGCATGTCGATCCGCTCGACGCGCCCGACGATCTGCGTCTGCTGACGATCGAGCTGCCGGACGACATCGGCATCGAGCGGGTCGAGGTGGCCGACCTGCCGGCCCGCTGGATCCAGGTGCCGGCGCCCGACGAGCTGGCCGCGCTCGGCACCGACTGGCTGATGTCGCGGCGCAGCGTGGCGCTGAGCGTGCCGTCGGCGGTGATTCCGATCGAGCGCAATCTGCTGCTCAATCCGCGTCATCCCGGCATCGAGCGCGTGCGTGTCGTCGACGACACGCCGTTCACCTTCGACCCGCGGCTGCTTCAGGGGTAGAGCCCGCGCTCCTGGCGCGCCATCAGGATGCGCTCGCAGGCCACCGCGAAGGTGGCGGTGCGCAGCGTGATCTTGTGGCGGTCGGCGGTGTCCCAGATGCGGCGCAGCGCATCCACCATGATCTTGTCCAGGCGCAGGTTGATCTCGTCCTCGGTCCAGAAGAAGGACGAGAAGTCCTGCACCCACTCGAAGTAGGACACCGTGACACCGCCGGCGTTGCAGATCACGTCGGGCACGACCAGGATGCCGCGCTCGGCCAGCGCATCGTCGGCGTCCGGATGGGTCGGGCCGTTGGCACCCTCCAGCACCAGACGCGCCTTCAGGCGGTTGGCGCGCGCCAGCGTGATCTGGCCTTCCAGCGCGGCCGGGATCAGGATGTCGCAGTCGGTGTCCCAGAAGGCCTCGTCGTCGATGCGCTCGGCTTGCGTGAAGGCGCCCGCGCCGCCGTCGCGGCGCACCACCTCCATCAGCGTGCCCATGTCCATGCCGGCCGGATTGGCGATCGTGCCGGTGTGGTCCTGCACCGCGACGATCTTCGCGCCGGCGCCGACGAACATCTCGGCCGCGGCCGAGCCGACATTGCCGAAGCCCTGCACCGCCACCCGCGCGCCGTCCAGGTTCAGATGGATGCGCCGCGCGGCTTCGCGGCCGGTGACGAACACGCCGCGGCCGGTCGCCTTGACCCGACCGAGCGAGCCGCCCAGATGCACCGGCTTGCCGGTGACCACGCCGGTGGCGGTGGCGCCGACGTTCATCGAGTAGGTGTCCATCATCCAGGCCATGACCTGCGGGTTCGTGCCCACGTCCGGCGCCGGGATGTCTTGCTGCGGGCCGATGACCAGGCCGATCTCGCTGGTGTAGCGCCGGGTCAGGCGCTCGAGTTCCTTGTGCGAGAGCTGGCGCGGATCGACCCGGATGCCGCCCTTGGCGCCGCCGTAGGGCAGGTTGACCGCGGCGTTCTTCACCGTCATCCAGGCCGAGAGCGCCATCACCTCTTCCAGCGTCACCGCCGGGTGGTAGCGCACGCCACCCTTGCCGGGGCCGCGGCTGAGGTTGTGCTGCACGCGGTAGCCCTCGAAGTGGCGCACCGTGCCGTCGTCCATCTCGATCGGCACGTCGACGATCAGCGCGCGCTTGGGCCGCTTGAGCGTCTCGCCCCAGCGTGCCAGCGGGCCGAGGTAGGGCAGCACCCGGTCGACCTGGGACAGGTAGGTGCCCCAGGCGCTGTGCGGGTCGGGCGTGATGAAGGAAAGCGTGTCGTGCATGAAAAGCCTCGTTGTGGCGAGTTCGATGAAGATCGAGCCGTTTTTGAGCCTGTTGGGCTCGTGCGGCACGTCATCGGCGTCACTGTAGACAAGGAGGCGATCCGGTTTCCGTCGACTCCATGCAAGATGTGCATGGATTCCTCGCCTGGCTGACGAGGTGCTGACATGCACCGTGCGGGTGCATCCATTCGGGGCAACCATGAGGCGGCCCGGTACGAACTCACAGCATGCGCGGAATCTGCGACGAGTGGTGGTGCAGGATCGGCTGCGGGCGGGCGAGGTCGACGACGTAGCTGAAGCGCGCCTCGAAGTTCAGCAGCTCGCCGTCGACCATGAAGCGCCAGTTGTAGATGCCGCCCAGCGTGAAGAGCCGGCCGGGCAGTTCCTGCACCAGAAGCGTCTTCTCGTGCAGCGCGATGCTGAGTTCCTCGCGGCTGCCGAGCTTCTCGAAATAGTCGCGCAGCTTCTCGGGCGTGTTCAGCAGCCGGTTCGAGAAGGTCGGGATCAGCACGGCCTGCGGGTCGTAGAGGTCGAGCAGCGTCTTGACATCGCCGTGGTTGACGGCCTGCATCCAGCGGTCGAGCACGCCGCGGGGGGTGTTCATCGGGGTCTGGGTAGAAGAAGTCATGGCCGCGATGCTAGAAGCGCCTTGACTTCAGGAAAAATCGATTCTTGTGCGGCACAACATAGACTTGACTCTATGAACACCACCTTCCGCCAGCTCCGTCTCTTTCTCGCGCTGGCCGAGCAGGGCAGCGTCAGCGCCGCGGCGCGCGCGCTGCATGTGACGCAGCCGACCGCGTCGATGCAGCTGCGCGAGATCCAGGAGGCGGCCGGGCTGCCGCTCTACACGCTGGTCGGCCGGCGGGTGCAGCTGACCGAGGCCGGCGAGGCGCTGGCCGCCACCGCCCGGCGCATGCTCGACGACTGGATCGACTGGGAGCAGCAGCTCGCGGCGTGGAAGGGGCTGGCCAGCGGGCGGCTGCGGGTGGCGGTGGTGAGCACCGCGAAGTATTTCGTGCCGCGCCTGCTGGGCAGCTTCTGCGCGCAGTACCCGGACATCGACATCCGGCTGGAGGTGCTCAACCGCGACGGCGTGGTGCAGCGCCTGCGCGAGCAGCGCGACGATCTGGCGATCATGTCGATGCCGCCCACTGATCTGGCGCTGGACGACGCGGTCTTCCTGCCCAACCCGCTGGTGCTGATCGCGCCGGGCGATCACCCGCTGGCGCAGGCCGAGGCGCTGACGCTCGACGACCTGGCCGGCGAGCGCTTCATCCTGCGCGAGCGCGGCTCAGGCACCCGCATGGCCGCCGACGCGCATTTCCGCGCCGCCGGTTTCCGGCCCCAGCTGCGCCTGGAGCTGGGCAGCAACGAGGCGATCAAGGAAGCGGTGGCCGGCGGCCTGGGCCTGTCGGTGCTCTCGGCCCACACGCTGCACGGGCGTGCACGCGAGCATGGCGTGCAGGTGCTGCCCGTGGCCGGCTTCCCGCTGGTCGGGCACTGGCATGTGGTCCACCGCCAGGGCCGCGCGCTCAGCCCGGTGGCGCGGGTGTTCCGCGAGCATCTGCTGGGTCAGGCGGGGCGGGTGGCGGCGGAGGTGGCTGCCGGAGTGTGAAATAAGTCCTTAGGCGAAAAAATCGGCAATCGCTATGCTGGCACGCTGTCACAACGACGGCGTAAACGTCAAATCCTGCTGCAGGGTTTGGGGGGCGATTTTTACGGGAGTGAAAACATGCAGACGATTGAAACAGTCCTTGTGCGACAAGGGCTTGTGCGCGGCACAGGTGTAGGGGAAAGTCTGCAAGTGGCTGTTACGGCAACAAGAACTGCTGTCTAAATTGAGTTAGAAATTTCAGAGAGAGACTAGCAATGGGATACGAATCACTGACGGACGAAAAAATCAGCTCGATTCTTGCTTCAAACAAGCGTGTGACCAATCCTCAATCAAAAGAGGTCGATAAAGGCAGCCACACGCAAAGAAACTATAAAGTCGCCAGCCCCGACGGACAAGAATACACCCTGTATGTTCGTCAAAGTAAATTGGTTGACGATGACTTTTCGTGTGGGCTGCTGTGGCATATGCCAAGCGGCGAGGCGATAACGTTAGTCCGATATAACGGATCCAGTCATTACCATCCAAACCACCTCGAAGAGACTGAGCTTGGTTTTGCATGTCATATCCATAGAGCAACCGAGCGGTATATCAAGGCGGGGAAAAAGCCTGAGGGTTATGCCGAGGAAACCACGCGATACAGCACCGTAAACGGGGCATTGCATTGTTTGACAACAGACTGTAAAATAAGTGGCCTAAAAACAGAAGAAGATCATCCGGATTTATTCAAATGACCGTCAACACACTTGAGCTGCAAAAGTCGCTATGCGCTTTGATGTGCGCTGACGTCAAGCTCGTCAAAAAAGGTGGCCGGCTTATGATTCGGACACCATTTTCGTTCCCGGATGGCGATCCATACATCATTTATTTGTCAGAGCTATCAAGCGGCTCTGTCAAGCTATCTGATGCCGGGCATACGATGATGCACTTGAGCTACGAAAATGACATAGACAAGTTTAGGCAGGGCACAAGAGGAAAGATTTTCGATCAAGTTCTAACTCAACATGGGATTTTTGAATCCAATGGAGAGTTGTATGTTGAAACCATGCCTGGAAAAATTGGGGCAGCCATTTTCAAATTTGGCCAAGCGATCAATAGCATCACTGATCTCACGTTTCTAAACAGAACCAGAACAGAGTCAACGTTTTACGAGGACTTGGCGGAAATAATTTCCGGAATAGTTGACGACGAACAGGTAACTCGGGACTACATCTACCCAGGCATGGAAAATGCCGCCGACTACCCCATCGACTTTAAGATTGATGGAAAAGCGGACCCGTTGTTTATCTTTGGCATCCCAAGCAAAGATAAAGCTCGGCTTGCAACAATTGTCATTGAGCGGTTGCTCCGGGCGCGAGCAGCTTTCGACTCAGTGTTGATTTTCTCCGATCAAAGTCAAATTCCCAGACCTGACTTAGCCAGACTGTCGAATGCAGGGGGCGAAATGATCGCATCCCTAGATGCTCAAGATGACATCCGGCGGAAAATTGGTCGGCGTGTCAATTCCTAACTGTCGGTTCAACGCGGACGCCAACACTGGCCATGCCTTCGGCATTTTCATGGCCAGTGTTGGTGCCCTCCGCGCTTCGCGCTCCGGCGCCGGTTAACCTGGACTACAAAGGCATCCCCGCGAAGTCAACAAAACCTCTCAGGGCGGGTCTTCCAGAAACTCTCCTGAGCATCGTTCAAACAATCTAGACAAAGCACACGAAACCAGCTACTGACAGGGAGAACAGGGTGCGGACTGCAAAACTACAACCGGTCTTTGTTGCGGCTATCTACTTGCAGGGGCGTTTACGGTGTACCGTCACCTAATCCACACCACCGGTCGCAGGCTGGCAGGCAGATACAACGGATGACCGGGGTGTCCGTCCTTCGTCAGCCGCAGGTAGTGCAGGGCGGGAAGCATGGCGCGCACCACGTTGTGCCGGCCGCGGTGGGTGCCGTGAACGCCCCAGGCCGCGACCACCATGCCGGCCTCGGCGGCCAGCTTCTGAAGATAGGCGTCGTTTTCCGGCCCGACCGGGTCGTCTTGCGCCAGCATGTCGGCCGGCTGCGTGGCGCGGTAGGCAAAGAGGTTGGCCATGCACAGCGCGCCATGACCCCAGGATCGTGCGAACGCGACGCAGCGCCGGATGGTGGGGTCGTCGTCGGTCTCGTCAGCGGTGCTCGGGTTCAGGCCGATGAACATCGCGGGTGGCCCTTCGCCCCAGCGGCGCCAGAGCGCGTAGCGGTAGCGTCTGCAGGGGCTCAGGAGCGCGTCGCACTGCATCGCTTCGTGCCGCCGAACAGCCCCCTCGAATCTCACCGCCCGAACTCATCCCCCAGCTCACGCGCGCGGCTCTGCGCCGCCAGCATCGCGTCGACAAAGCTCGTCTTGACCTCGCGCGCATCCAGCGTGGTCAGCGCGGCATAGGTCGTGCCGCCCTTGGAGGTGACGCGCTCGCGCAGCACCGCCGGCGTCTCGTCGGAGCGGCGCGCCAGCTCGGTGGCACCGCCGAATGTGGCCAGCGCGAGCTGCTTGCCCTGCTCGGCCGACAGGCCCATGCGCTCGGCGGCGGCCATCATCGATTCGATGAAATAGAAGACATAGGCCGGGCCGGAGCCCGACAACGCCGTCACCGCGTCCAGATCGCTTTCCTGCGCGACCCACAGCACCGCGCCGGTGGGCGCAAGCATCGCCTCGACCTGGGCGCGCTCGGCCGCGCTCACCGCCGGGCGGGCGTACAGGCCCGAGATGCCCTGGCCGATCAGCGCCGGCGTGTTGGGCATCGAGCGCACCACGCGGTCCGAGCCGGTGGCCTGGGCGATGGCGTCGCTGCGGATGCCGGCCATCACCGACAGGTGCAGCGCGCCGGCCACGAAGGGCGCGCACGGCGCGGCCGCGTCCCGGAAGCTCTGCGGCTTGACCGCCCAGACCACCGCGTCGGCCTCGGACAGCGTGGCGTCGGCCGCGGCCAGCGTGCGCACGCCGAAGTCGCGCTCCAGCCGGGCGCGCTGCTCGGCGTTCGGGTCGAGCACGATCAGGTTGGCGCCGGGCGTGCCGCTGCGCACCAGACCGCCGAGGATGGCGGTGGCCATGTTGCCGCCGCCGATGAAGGCGAGGGTGGGGGAGGTGGAGGTGGGGGCGTCGTGTGTCATGGCGGGGAAGTGTATGTCCGAGGGGCGGGCGAGTCTGTGGCGCCGAGCGTCCTCAGGGCGCACGCCGCCATGGGGTCATTCATATCGCTGGCCGAGGCGGGTGCCGGGCAGGGCCTGGCCCACACGCCCGAGCAGATCGAGGCGCGTCGCCGCGGGCGCCCCGCCGGCACCACGCAGGCCGTCACCAAGGAGCCGGTGAAGCTGCGCCTGGACGCCGATGTGCTGGCCGCGCTGCGCGCCAGCGGCGACGGCTGGCAGACGCGCATCAACGACATGCTGCGCGCCTCGCTGCATCTGGCCGGGCGCATCTGACCCGACCAGGACCACAGCGCCCGGCGGGGACGGGGCAGTCTATGGCTGGAGCGTCTCGACCTCGAACCCGACGACATTGCGCGCCGCCCGGCTGAACTCGATGCCGATCAGGTGAAGGGTCTGGCCTTGGCTGCGGTACTTGTCGGCGTAGCCCCGGGCATGGATCTGCGCGAGTGCGCTGCCGTCGGGCTGGTCGTCGACCACCTTGAACTCGAAGAGGAAGATCTGGCTGGCGAAGCTCAGCGTCAGGTCGATGCGGCCGTGGTTGGTGGCATCTTCCACGCGCAGGTCCAGGCCGAGCGCGGCGAGGTGGCTGTAGAACACGCTGGCGTAGTGGCCCTCGAAGCCGGCCAGCGGTTTCTTGCGGTACCAGTCGCTGGGAATGCTGGCGAACAGGGCGTGCAGCAGCGGCTGCAGCGCGCCGGGCTCGCCGCGTCGCAATGCCTCGATCACCTCCTCCTGCGCCACCGCGGCTGCCTCGCCCGGCACCCCGTAGGCGGGCAGCAGTGCTTCGTTGAGGCTGCTCTCGACCTCGCGGTTCGGATAGCCCAGCGTGTACATCCACTTGCCCAGCACCGGCTGGCGCACGTCATGGATCGTCAGGTAGCCGGTCTGGAACAGCAGCGCCTCGGTGGCGATGTGGTCGACATCGAAGCTCGACAGCAGCGTCATGCTGCTGTGCAGGCGTGCCAGGTCGGGCGTGAAGAAGCGGCGTGCGCTGAGCAGCTGCACCAGGAAGGTGGGCGTGCCGGTCTCGAACCAGTAGGCGCGGAACAGCCGATTGCGCAGCAGCAGCAGCACGTCGAAGGGGTTGTAGACGCTGGCGCCGGCCCAGTTGTAGCCGTTGTACCAGTGGCGGATTTCCTCGCGGTCGAGTCCGGGCAGCTCGGGCGCGAACACAGTGTCCAGGTCGTGGTCGGTGTAGCCGCACAGGGCGCTGTACTGTGCATCGAGCGTGATGTCGGTCAGGTTGTTCAGTCCGGAGAACAGGCTGACCTTGCTGAACTTGGACACGCCGGCGAGGAAGACGAATTTCAGGTGCGCGTCGGCATCCTTGAGCACGGCGTAGAAGTTGCGCAGGCCGTCGCGCATCTCGCGGGCGACGGCCGGGTCGTCGAGGTTGTCCAGGATCGGCTTGTCGTACTCGTCGACCAGCACGACGACGCCCGCGCCGTGCTGTCGGCGGGCCTGCTGGATCAGGCCGGCGAAGTCGTCGGAGGTGTCTTCGGGGTCGATGTCGTCCGGGCGCGGCAGGCCCAGGGCGGCGCGGTTGTCGCGCAGGTGGCTGCGGATGCGCCGCTCCAGCTCGCGGCGGCCGTGCAGCACGCCGTTGCCGAAGCTGATGCGGATGACCGGGTGGCGCTTCGACCAGTCCCAGCGGGTCTCGGCGGCCAGGCCGGTGAACAGCGGGCGGTTGCCTTCGAACAGCTCCTTGAAGGTGTCGACCAGCAGGCTCTTGCCGAAGCGGCGCGGGCGGCTGAGGAAGAAGTGCTTGCCGGACGCGATCAGGTCGATCGCCATCCCCGTCTTGTCCACGTAGTAATGACCGCCCTCGCGGATCTCGCGCAGGTTCTGGATGCCGATGGGCAGGCGGCGGCGTGGGGCGGTGGGGGTGTCCATGGGGGCAGTGTAGGGGGGCGTGATGGTGGCCATCACGGCCGGCTGCACTCACTCCCCCGCGAGCAGCGCCGCATTGCCCCCCGCCGCCGCGGTGTTCACCGTCAGCGTCTGCTCGCCGCAGAAGCGGTAGAGGTAGTGCGGGCCGCCCGCCTTCGGGCCGGTGCCCGACAGGCCTTCGCCGCCGAAGGGCTGCACGCCCACCACCGCGCCGATCATGTTGCGGTTGACATAGACGTTGCCGACGCGCGCACGCTCGGCGATGCGGTGGGCGCGATCGTCGATGCGGGTGTGGATGCCCAGCGTCAGCCCGTAGCCCAGCGCGTTGACCTGATCGACCACCGCGTCCACCGGGCCGCTCCAGCGCACGATGTGCAGCACCGGGCCGAAGATCTCCTGCTTCATCTCCTGGACCGACTTCAGCTCGAAGGCCACCGGCGCGATGTGGGTCGCGTTGAAGCGCGCGTCCATCGCGGTGCGGGCGACCCGGCGCGCCTCGCGCTCCAGCCGCGCGACCTGCGCCGACAGGCCGGCATGCGCCTCGGCATCGATCACCGGGCCGACGTCGACCGACCAGCCGCTGGCCGCGTCGGCCGGGTCGCCGCAGACCAGCTCGGCCATCGCGCCGGCGATCATCTCGGTGACCTTGTCGGCCACGCCCTCGTGCACCAGCAGCAGCCGCAGCGCCGAGCAGCGCTGGCCGGCCGAGCGGAAGGCGCTCTGCACCACCGCGTCCACCACCTGCTCGGGCAGCGCGCTGGAGTCGACGATCATCGCGTTCAGGCCGCCGGTCTCGGCGATCAGCGGCACGATCGGGCCGTCGCCCATCGCGAGCTGGCGCTGGATGATCTTGGCGACCTGGGTCGAGCCGGTGAAGCACACGCCGGCGCAGCGCGGATGCGCCACCAGCGCCGCGCCCACCGTCTCGCCGGGGCCGCAGACCAGGCGGATCGCGTCCGCCGGCAGGCCGGCCTCGATCAGCAGCTCGACGCAGCGGCGCGCGCTGCGCGGGGTCTGCTCGGCCGGCTTGGCCGCGACCGTGTTGCCCGCCACCAGCGCCGCCACCACCTGGCCGGCGAAGATCGCCAGCGGGAAGTTCCACGGGCTGATGCAGACGAAGACGCCGCGGCCGTGCAGGCGCAGCTCGTTCTTCTCGCCGGTCGGGCCGGGCAGGGCCTGCGGGGCCAGGCGGGCTTCGGCCTGCTCGGCGTAGTAGCGGCAGAAGTCGATGGCCTCGCGCACCTCGGCCACGCCGTCGCCGAAGGTCTTGCGGCCTTCCTGCGCCAGCAGCGCCACCAGCTCGGTCATCTGGCGCTCCATCAGGTCGGCGGCGCGGCGCAGCACGGCGCAGCGCTCGCCCAGGGGCACCGCGTTCCAGCCGGGCTGGGCGCGGTGCAGCGCGTCCATCGCCAGCGCGGCCGAGGCGGCGCTGTCGTCGGTCGGCGCTGCGGGCATCGGCACCGCCAGGCGGGCCAGCAGCGGCAGGCGCTCGCGCTCGACCCCCGGATCGACGCCCAGCGCGTTGACACGCGACTCGCCATAGAGCCGGCGCGGCAGCGGCAGCGTCGAGGGGGCGGCGGCGCGCAACGGCGAGGCCAGCAGCGCCGGGATCGACACCGCCTCGTCGGCCAGCTGGTGCACGAAGGAGGAATTGGCGCCGTTCTCCAGCAGCCGGCGCACCAGATAGGCCAGCAGGTCGCGGTGCTCGCCCACCGGCGCGTAGATGCGCAGCGGCGGCGCGTCCGCGCGCTTGAGCACCTCGCGGTGGATGCCTTCGCCCATGCCGTGCAGGCGCTGCAGCTCGAAGCCCGGATCGGCGCCGACGCGCCCGGCCGCACGCGCCATCTCCAGGATCGCGGCGATGGTGCCGGCGTTGTGGGTGGCGAACTGCGGGTAGATCTCGGCGGCAGCCAGCAGGCGCTGCGCGCAGGCCAGATAGCTCAGGTCGGTGTGGCGCTTGTCGGTCCAGACCGGATAGCCCGACAGGCCCATTTCCTGCGCGCGCTTGATCTCGCCGTCCCAGTAGGCGCCCTTGACCAGGCGCACCATCAGCCGCAGGCCGTGGCGGCGCGCGATCTCGATGACCGCCTCGACCATTTCCGGCGCGCGGGTCTGGTAGGCCTGCACCGCCAGGCCCAGGCCGCGCCAGGTGGGAAAGCGCTGCGCCACATGCGCCGCGGTGGCGTCGAGCACCGCCAGCGACAGCTCCAGCCGCTCGGTCTCCTCGGCGTCGATGGTGAGATTCAGGTTGGCGCTGGCCGCGGCGTCCACCAGCGCAAGCAGGCGCGGCATCATCCGGCGCTGCACGGTGGCGAACTGGGCCGCCTCATAGCGCGGGTCGATCGCCGAGAGCTTGATCGAGATGCCGTCGCCGTCCTCCGGGCGGCTGGCGCGGCCCCGCGCGGCGATCGCGCGGATCGCGTCGGCATACGACCCGGCGTAGCGCTGCGCGTCCGCGTCGGTGCGTGCGCCTTCGCCCAGCATGTCGAAGCTGTGGCGCAGCAGGCGGTGCTCGCGGTGGTTGGCCGCGGCGCGGTCCAGCGCCTCGCCGATGTTCTGGCCGAGCACGAACTGGCGGCCCAGCAGCTGGATCGCGCGCACCGTGGCCGCCACCACCGTCTTGGCGCCCAGGCGCTGCAGCAGGCCGGCGCGCTGGCCGATGGCCTCGTCGCCGGGCAGCATCTTCTTCGACAGCTCGATGGCCTGCGCCGCCAGGTGGCTCATCAGCGCGTGGTCCTGACCGTCGTGGGTGTGCGCTGCGAAGTCGGCGCGGCCGAGCTGGTCGGCGGTCAGCGCCAGCGCGGTCTCGGTGTCGGGCACGCGCAGCAGCGCCTCGGCCAGGCGCATCAGCGCCAGACCTTCGGCGCTGGAGATCGGGTATTCGCGCAGCAGCGATTCCATCGCCCAGAACGGCGCCGGGTGCCGGCGCACCGCGTCCACCCACGGCGTGCCCAGCGCGATCACCGCCGCCCAGTCGAGCCGGCCGTTCAGTTCGGCCAGCAGCCGCGCGACCTGCTGCGACTCGTCGCGCACCGGCGCCGGCAGGCGGTCGGAGAAGGTGGCGGCCAGCGCGGCCGGGGCGGGGAGGTCGGTCAGGGCGTTCATGGCGGCGGTCTCGGCGGCGTTGGAAAGGTCTCCAGCGTATTCGCCACGATGTCGAATAACTCGCCAAAATCGGGGACGAAGACCGGATAATGTCCGGCATGGCCACTGACCGCAGCTCCTCCGATCTGGACAAGATCGACCGTCGCATCCTCGCGCTGCTGCAGGCCGACGGGCGCCTCTCCAACCTGAAGCTGGCCGAGGCGGTGCATCTGTCGCCGACCGCGGTGCTGGAGCGGGTGCGCCGCCTCACCCGCGAAGGCTTCATCCTCGGCTACGAGGCTCGGCTCGACCCGGTCAAGCTCGACGCCGGGCTGATGGTCTTCGTCGAGGTGCTGCTCGACCGCACGGTGCAGGACGTGATGGACACCTTCCGCGCCGCGGTGCAGGTGCGCCCCGAGATCCTGGAGTGCCACCTGGTGGCCGGCGGCTTCGACTACCTGCTCAAGACCCGGGTGGCCGACATGGCCGCCTACCGCGAGTTCATCGGCTCGGTGATCTGGGCGCTGCCCGGCGTGCGCGAGACACGCACCTATGTGGTGATGGAAGAGGTCAAGAACACCGCGGCGATCAAGCTCTGAGCGCAGGCCGCGGCATCCGACCGGGCTTGGCCGGGATCGGCCGGGATCAACCCCCTCGTTCGAGGGGTGTGGGGGCCGAAATCATCCGTCCGGAGGGTTGAATCTCGAAAAACGTCTCTTGAAACGATTCCTGGACTCTGCCATGCCCTCGGGAACCTTCACGATCCACTGTCTGCCCCTGCGCGCCCGGTCGGGTGCGATCGCTCTGCTGCTGGGCCTGGCCGGTGCGGCTGCGCCGGCGCTGGCCCAGCTACCCGCGGGCGTCTACAAGTGCCGCAGCGACAGCGCCAGCGGCTTCGTCTTCCAGGGCCAGCCCTGTCCGGGCGATCTGGGGCGGGTCAGCGGGACGCAGCCGGCCTCCGGCGCGACCGCCGCGCCGTCGTCGTCGGTGCAGATCGCCACGGCGGCGATGCTGGCGCTGCCCGCGGGCCCGACGGGTCCGCAGGCCCGGACGGCCGCGCCGGCGGCCGTCGCGCCGTCGCTCAGTCGACCTTGACGTGCACGCTGCCCGGGCGGCCGGGCTCGCGCTTGGGCAGGTCGATGCGCAGCACGCCGTCGCGGTAGCTGGCGCTCGCCTCCTCGCCGCGCACCGGCGCGGGCAGCGGCACCGAGCGCTGGAAGCTGCCGTAGGCGCACTGCAGCACGCGCCAGCGGCCCTCGGTGGATTCGCGCTCGAAGCGCTTCTCGCCGCGCACCTGCAGCGTGTCGCCGCCGATCTCGATCGAGAAGTCCTCCTTGCGCATGCCCGGCGCCTCGATGCGCACCACCAGGCGCTGCTCGTCCTCGAACACGTCGCCGCCGAGCATCGCCCAGGACTGCGCCGGGAAATGCAGCGGATCGTCGATCTCGTGGCGCTCGGGCAGCTGGGTCTGCTCGCCCGGGCGGAAGCGGGTCAGCGCACCGGCGGCGGTGTGGCGCAGCCGGTCCCAGCCCTCGGAGAACGAACCCCAGAACTGGCCGAGGTTCTCGCGGATGTCGTCGATCTTCATGCGCTGCTCCTGATCAAGCGGGTGGAGGAAAACGGGAGGGGTCGGGCCGGCCGCGGCCGGCCCTGCGGGCTCACTGCACCTGGACCTCGATGCGGCGCGGCTGCGCGTGCGAGGCCCGCGGAATGCGCACGCGCAGCACCCCGTGGCTCATCTCGGCCGCGATGCGGCCGCTGTCGAGCTCGCGGCTGAGCGTGAAGGTGCGCCGGTAGCGCGGCAGCGCGACCTCGGCATGGCTGATCTCCAGCCCGGCCGGCGCGATCACCCGGGCCTCGCCCTCGATCGAGAGCTGGTCGCCGTCGACGCGCAGGTGCAGCGCCTCGCGCGGCACGCCCGGCAGGTCGGCGTACAGCGTGATGCCGCTGGCATCCTCGATGACGTCGACCGGCGGGACGATGGCCGGATCCGGGCGGGTCGGGTCGGTGCCGCCGGTCGGTGTCGGTGCGGCGCTCTGGGAACGGTTCGGCGTGTTCATCGTGCAACTCCTGTCAGCGATCGTGTCGGTGTTCACCACCGGTACTTGCCGGAACTCACTGGACCTCGATGCGGCGGGCCTGCGCGGCCTGGCGGCGGCGCACGCTGACCTGCAGCACGCCGTCGCGGTAGCGCGCCTCGACCGCGTCCGGGTCGATGTCGTCGGGCAGGCTGACGACGCGGCGGAAGCGGCCGGAAAAGCGCTCGGCCAGATGCTGGGTGGCCTTGTCGTCGGCGGACGGGCGGGTCGGGGCGCGCTCGCCGGCCAGCGTCAGCACGCCGCGTTCCAGCTGGACCTCGATCGAGGCGGGCTCGAGGCCGGGCGCGAAGGCCCAGACCTCGACGCTGGACGGCGTGGTGCCGACGTTCAGTGCGGGGTAGCCGCCGCGGCCGCTGCCGCGGATGGTGGCGGGCGTGTCGGCGCCGGCCTGGAGCTCGCGCTGCAGGCGGTCGAACTCGGCGAACAGGTCGCGCGGGAACAGGCTTCTGTAGAGCATGGAAGCAACCTCCGTGGTGCGGTGGATCGGCGCGGGCCGGGGCCCGTCGTCCGTGTCTTTCCTGCTCTGGCAGATGGGATGGCGGCGCCGGCTTTCAAGACCGTCGCCGTGTCGCCGCGGCTGGCGCGGCCCGCGGGGCTGATCTGGATCAGGCGCGTCAGCCGGCGGCCTTCGGCGCGCGGTGGCCGAAGATCGCGGTGCCGATGCGCACGATCGTCGCGCCTTCGAGAACGGCCGCCTCGAGGTCGTCGCTCATGCCCATCGACAGCGTGTCGAGCGCCAGGCCCTCGGCGCGCAGCCGCTCGAGCAGCTCGCGCAGCGCGCGGTGCGGCTCGCGCTGCGCCTGCAGGCCCTCGGCCGGCGCGGGAATCGCCATCAGGCCGCGCAGGCGCAGCCGCGGCAGCGCCGCCACCGCGCGCGCCAGCGCCGGCACCTCGGCCGGGTCGACGCCGCTCTTGCTGTCCTCGGCGCTGATGTTGACCTGCAGGCAGACCTGCAGCGGCGCCAGCCCCTCGGGGCGCTGCGCCGACAGCCGCTCGGCGGTCTTCAGCCGGTCGACCGAATGCACCCAGTCGAAGCCTTCGGCCACCGCGCGGGTCTTGTTCGACTGCAGCGGTCCGATCAGGTGCCACTCGAGGTCGGCGCGCAGGTCGGCCAGCGCGGCGATCTTGTCGAGCCCTTCCTGGACGTAGTTCTCGCCGAAGGCGCGCAGGCCGGCGGCATGGGCCAGGCGCACCTCGTCGGCGGTGCGGGTCTTGCTGACCGCCAGCAATCGCACGGATCCTTGCGCACGTTTGGCGCGGATGCGTGCCGCCTCGAGGCGCTGGTGTACAACTTGGATCGAGTCATCAAGGGTCGTCATAATCGTCGGCTTGCGGTTTTTCGTATTTTCCGGGGCAGTCCCGTACCCAGACATGGATATCACATGGAGATCACCGAGCTGCTGAAATTCGCGGTCCGCAACAAGGCGTCCGACCTGCATCTGTCGGCCGGCATGCCGCCGCTGATCCGTGTGCATGGCAATGTGCGCCGCCTGAATGTCGATCCGCTGCCCCACGCGAAGGTGCACGAGATGGTGCATTCGGTCATGACCGATGCGCAGAAGAAGGTCTTCGAGGAGCATCAGGACTGCGACTTCTCCTTCGAGATCGACGGGCTGTCGCGCTTCCGGGTCAATGCCTTCCGCCAGAACCGCGGCATGGGCGCGGTCTTCCGGGCCATTCCGAGCAAGATCCTGACGCTCGAGGAGCTGAAGGCGCCGAAGGTCTTCGCCGATCTGGCGCTCAAGCCGCGCGGCCTGGTGCTGGTGACCGGCCCGACCGGCTCGGGCAAGTCGACCACGCTGGCGGCGATGATCAATCACCTCAACGAGACCGAGCAGGGCCACATCCTGACGATCGAGGATCCGATCGAGTTCGTGCACGAGTCGAAGAAAAGCCTGGTCAACCAGCGCGAGGTCCACAGCCACACCCAGAGCTTCACCAGCGCGCTGCGCGGCGCGCTGCGCGAGGATCCGGACGCGATCCTGGTGGGCGAAATGCGCGACAAGGAGACCATCCAGCTAGCGCTGACCGCGGCCGAGACCGGCCACCTGGTCTTCGGCACGCTGCACACCTCCAGCGCGGCCAAGACCATCGACCGGATCATCGACGTGTTCGATGCCGGCGACAAGGACATGGTCCGGGCGATGCTGTCGGAGTCGCTGGTGGCGGTGATCTCGCAGACGCTGTGCAAGAACCGCGAGGGCAACGGCCGGGTGGCGGCGCACGAGATCATGCTGGGCACGCCGGCCATCCGCAACCTGATCCGCGAGGCCAAGGTGGCGCAGATGTACTCGATCATCCAGACCGGCCAGGCCCAGGGCATGCAGACGCTCGACCAGTGCCTGGCCGATCTGCTGCGCCGCGGCCTGATCAGCGCGGCCGAGGCGCGCAGCAAGGCGCGCTCGCCGGAGAACTTTCCCGGCTGAGTCCGCCCGCCCGGGTTCGGCGGACATTCCCTGACATCAACCGACATCATCGATTCACCATGGAACGCGATCAGGCCTCCAAGTTCATCAACCAGATGCTGTCGATGCTGGTCTCGCGCGGCGGCTCGGACCTGTTCCTGACCTGCGACTGTCCACCGGCGATCAAGGTCGACGGCAAGGTGGTGCGGGTGTCGCCGCAGGCGCTGTCGGGCCAGCACACCATGGCGCTGGCCCGCACCATCATGAACGACAAGCAGCTGGCGGAGTTCGAGCGCACCAAGGAGTGCAACTTCGCGATCTCGCCGAAGGACATCGGCCGCTTCCGGGTCAATGTCTTCGTGCAGCAGGGCCAGACCGGCATGGTGCTGCGCACCATCCCGAAGGATCTGCCCAGCATCGACGCGCTCGGCCTGCCGACGATCCTGAAGGATCTGACGATGACCAGGCGCGGGCTGATCATCATGGTCGGCGCGACCGGCTCGGGCAAGTCGACCTCGCTGGCGGCGATGATCGATCACCGCAATGCCAGCGCCTACGACCACATCGTCACCATCGAGGATCCGGTCGAGTTCGTGCATCCGCACAAGAACTCGATCGTGACCCAGCGCGAGGTCGGCATCGACACGCTGAGCTGGGAGGCGGCGCTGAAGAACACCCTGCGCCAGGCGCCCGACGTGATCCTGATGGGCGAGATCCGCGACCGCGAGACGATGCAGCATGCGGTCGCCTTCGCCGAGACCGGCCATCTGTGCATGGCCACGCTGCACGCCAACAACGCCAACCAGGCGCTGGACCGCATCGTCAACTTCTTCCCCGAGGAGCGGCGCGACCAGCTCCTGATGGACCTGTCGCTGAACCTGCGCGCGATGATCTCGCAGCGCCTGGTGCCGCGCCAGGACGGCAGCGGCCGCATCGCCGCGGTCGAGGTGCTGATCAACGGGCCGCATATTTCCGACCTGATCTTCCGCGGCGAGGTCTCGGCGATCAAGGAGATCATGAAGCGCAGCCGCGAGAACGGCATGCAGACCTTCGACCAGGCGCTGTTCGACCTCTACGAGGGTCATTTCATCAGCGAGGAGGACGCGCTGCGCCATGCCGACTCGCTGGGGGACCTGCGGCTGGAGATCAAGCTGCGCAGCGTGCGCAAGGCCGGCGAGCCGCTGCCGCTGGAGGCGCGCGCATCGGAGGGCTGGAAGGTCGATGATCCGATCGGGGCGCACCCGCTGCGCGCGCCGCTGCCGCGCACCTCGCGGGCGTAGGATGGCGGCCGTTGCCACTTTCGAGCCTGTCTCCATGACCCGCAGCCACGATCCGATCGAACCCCGCCGCGTCGCCTTCCTGGGCCTGGGCGTGATGGGCGGGCCGATGGCCGGCCACCTCGCCCGTGCCGGCCACTCGGTCACCGTCTACAACCGCACCGCCGCGAAGGCCGCCGAATGGGTCGAGGCCCACGCCGGCCTGACGGTGGCCAGCGCATCCACGCCGCGCCAGGCGGCCGAGCAGGCCGACATCGTCTTCATCTGCGTCGGCAACGACGATGACCTGCGCTCGGTGGTGCTGGGCGAGGAGGGGGCGCTGGCCGGCCTGAAGCCGGGCGGCCTGCTGGTGGATCACACCACCGCCTCGGCCGACGTGGCGCGCGAGCTGGCGCTGCTGGCGCGCGCTCGGGGCTGCGACTTCGTCGATGCCCCCGTGTCCGGCGGTCAGGCGGGCGCGGTCAACGGCGTGCTGACGGTGATGTGCGGCGGCACGCCCGAGGCTTTCGAGACGATGCGCCCGGTCGCGCTGGCCTTCTCGCGTGCGGTCACCCGCCTGGGCGACAGCGGCGCTGGCCAGCTCGCGAAGATGGTCAACCAGATCTGCATCGCCGGTCTGGTGCAGGGCCTGTCGGAGGCGATCGCCTTCGGCCAGAACGCCGGGCTCGACATGAAGCAGGTGCTCGAGGTCATCGGCAAGGGCGCGGCGCAGAGCTGGCAGCTCGACAACCGCGGCACGACGATGGTGGACGGCCGGTTCGACTTCGGCTTCGCGGTCGACTGGATGCGCAAGGACCTCGGCCTGGTGCTGGAGGAGGCGCGCCGCAACGGCTCGCGCCTGCCGGTGACCGCGCTGGTCGACCAGTTCTATGCCGAGGTGCAGGCGCTGGGCGGCGGCCGCCAGGACACCTCCAGCCTGATCCGCCGGCTGCGCTGAGCCGGTCGGGGCCCCAGCCTGCACCAGCGGGCTGGGGCGCTCAGCGGACCTTGAGGTTGGCCAGCTGCTCCGGCGTCAGGATCTCGACCAGACGCACCACCTTGGTCACGCCGGAGACGCTGCGGGTCAGGTCGATGGCGCGCTGCGCCTCTTCCTCGGTGACCCGGCCCATCAGGTAGACCGCGCCGCGCTCGACGGTGATGTGGAAGGCGCGCGCTGACAGCCCGGCCGCGTCGATCAGCGTGGCCTTGACCTTGCCGGCCAGCACCAGATCGCGCGAGCGCTCGCTGGTCGAGCTCGGCCACATCACCGCCAGATCGTTGACCACCGAGCGCACGCCGTCGATCTTCGAGGCGGCCTGCTCGATGGCGGCCTTGTCGGCCTCGTTGAAGACCTCGCCGGTCAGCAGCACCTGGCGGTTGTAGCTGTTGATGCTGACATGCGAGCGCTCGCCGGCGATGGTGCGGATGCGCTGGCGCACCTTCAGCTCCAGGCCTTCGTCCTCGAGCTGGATGCCGGCGCTGCGGCGGTCGGTGGCCACCATCGCGCCACCGACGGCGGCGCCGCCGACCAGCATCGGCGCGCAGCCCGACAGCAGCGTGGCCAGCAGCGCCGACAGCAGCACCGCGCGGTGCAGGGATGTTCTCTTCATCTTCCCGGTCCTTTCGTGGGGGCTCAGGGGACTCATTCTTCGCCCAGCAGCGACACGTCGATGGCGTCGCACAGGCAGTGGATGACCAGCAGGTGCACTTCCTGGATGCGTGCGGTGCGGTCATGCGGCACGCAGATGTGCATGTCCCGGTCCGAGAGCATCGCGCCGATGCGCCCGCCGCCCTTGCCGGTCAGCGCGATGACCGCCATGTCCTTCTCGTGCGCGGCCTCGATCGCGGCGATGACATTGCCGGAGTTGCCGCTGGTGCTGATGGCCAGCAGCACGTCGCCGGGCTGGCCCAGCGCCTGGACCTGCTTCGAGAAGACCTGCTGGTAGCCGTAGTCGTTGCCGACCGCGGTCAGTATGGATGTGTCGGTGGCCAGCGAGATCGCCGGCAGGCCCGGGCGCTCGCGCTCGAAGCGGCCGACCAGCTCGGCGGCGAAATGCTGGGCGTCCCCGGCCGATCCGCCGTTGCCGCAGGCCAGCACCTTGCCGCCGGAGGTGATGCAGTTCAGCAGGATCTGGGCCGCGTCGCAGACCGGCCGGGTGAGGGCTTCGGCGGCGGCGTACTTGGCATCGGCGCTGTCGAAGAACTGTTGTTGGATGCGTTGCTCGAGCATGGCGTCGATGATATGCCAGCGCGCGCGCCGCTCCGTTTCGGGCGGATTTCAGAAGCGCAGGGCGCCTCTCCTCAGCCGGCGTCGAAGGCCGCCACCAGCCATTCGAGCTCGTCGCCGTCGATCGCCACCACGTCGAAGCGGCACGGCGGCCACTCGCCCCGCAGCCGCTGCAGGTAGTGGCGCGCGGCCAGGATGATGCGCCGGCGCTTGGCGTGCGTGATGCTGGCTGCGGCCCCACCATGGTCGTCGCGGCCGCGGCTGCGCACCTCGACGAAGACCAGCGTGCCCTCGCGGTCGGGCGCGCGCAGGATCAGGTCGATCTCGCCGCCGCGTGCCGACGGGCCCGCGGCCACTCGATAATTGCGCTGCACCAGCACCAGCCCGTGGCGCTGCAGGTGCTGCAGGGCCCGGTCCTCCGCGGCCGATCCGATCCCGATCCTTGTGGCGCCTCCGGCGTTTCCGTCCGTGACTCTCGACATGTCCGTCTCCTCCTCGATCGTCCAGGCCGCGGCGCTGGCCGCCGGCCAGCAGCAGCATCCGGCCGCCTCACTGTATGTCGTGGCCACGCCGATCGGCAACATCGCCGACCTCAGCCTGCGCGCGGTCCATGTGCTGGCGCTGGTCGACGCGGTGGCCTGCGAGGACACCCGCGTCAGCGCCGGGCTGCTGCAGCGCCTGGGCCTGGGCAAGCCACTGATCGCGCTGCACGAGCACAACGAGGAAGCGGCCGCGCCGCGCGTGATCGAGCGCCTGGCGAGCGGCGAGCGCGTGGCCTATGTCAGCGACGCCGGCACGCCGGCGATCTCCGACCCCGGCGCGCGGCTGGTGGCGGCGGTGCGCGAGGCGGGCTTCCGGGTGATTCCGCTGCCCGGTCCCAGCAGCGTGGTGACGGCGCTGAGCGCGGCCGGCGACATCGCGGGGCAGGGCTTCCGCTTTGCCGGCTTCGTCTCGCCGAAGGCCACCGCACGCGAGCGCGACCTGCGCCGGCTGGCCGAGGACGCCGGCACCTGCGTGATCTTCGAGGCGCCGCACCGCATCGAGGCGCTGGCCGCCGCGCTGGCGCAGACGATGCCCGAGCGGCGCCTGACCGTCTGCCGCGAGCTGACCAAGCAGTTCGAGTCCATCCACACGCTCGCGGCCGAGGCCTTTCCCGCCTGGCTGGCCGCCAGCGCCGACCACCGCCGCGGCGAGTTCGTGCTGGTGCTGCACGCCCGACCGGCGCCCGAGGCGGAGGAGGCCGGCAGCGCGGCGGCCGCCTCGGCCGATCAGCTGCTGAAGGTGCTGCTGGAGGAGCTGCCGCTCAGGCAGGCGGTGGCGCTGGCGGTGCGCGCCACCGGCGCGCCCAAGGGCGAGCTCTATGCGCGTGCGCTGGCGCTGAAGGCCGGCGACGAGGCGGATGCCGGCGCAGCACCCGGCGCAGCGGGCGCAGACGCCGCGGTGCCCCCGGTGCCTGCGGACTGGCCCGAGCGGCGCGCTCCGGCCCGGCGCGAACGCGGCCGGCGCTGAAGCCCCGCTCCCCCGGGGGAGCCAGCTTGCACGCGCCACGGTTTCGCGCCGAGAATGAAACCGCGAGAGACCATGATCCGGCTCCAGCCGGGCGCTGCTCGCCTGCAGGGGGATGTCGTGCCGTTCAAGCCCAAGCTGATGGTGCCGCTGGCGGGACTGTTGCTGGCGCTGATGCAGCCCGGGCTGCCGCAGGCCCAGACGGTCTGGCGCTTCGCGCCGGAGATCGACTACGGACCGTTTGTCTACCAGGACCGCCAGGGCCGGGTGCGCGGCCTGTCGATCGATCTGCTCGACGAGATGCGGCGCCACGCCGATCTGCCGCTGCAGATGCTGCCGCCGCGCCCGCTGACCGAGCAGCTGGCCGCGGTGCGCCGTGGCGAGGTCGAGCTGCTGTCCTCGCTGCGGCCGACGCCGGAGCGGGCGCAGTACCTGTCCTTCTCCCGACCCTATGTGCGGGTGCCGGCGGTGCTGGTCGCACGCACCGCGCCGAGCGGGCTGGAGGCGTTCGAGGGGCGTGCGGTGGCGGTCGGCCGCGGCTATGCGGTCGAGGCGCATGTGCGCCAGCACCATGCCCGGGTGCGCTGGCAGCCGGTCGACAGCGACCTGGAGGGTCTGCGCCGGATGCTGCGCGGCGAGGTCGATGCGCTGGTGGTCGATGTCGCCAGCGTGCACTTCATCGCGCGCGAGCATGGCCTGTCCGGCTTCGTGGTCGGCGAGCCGATCGGCTTCGAGTACGCGCTGAGCTTTGCCTGGCGCCGTGACCGGCCCGACATCGGCGAGGCCCTCGAGGAGGCGCTGCGGCGCATTCCGGCCGACCGGCGCCAGGCGCTGCTGGCGCGCTGGTCGGTGCATACCCATGCGCCGGCGCGCTCGGGGCTGCGGCTGTGGACCGAGCGGCTGGGCGCGGTGCTGCTGCTGCTGGCCGTCGGTCTGGCGGGCTGGATCGGCTGGCGTCGGCGCAGTCGTCCGGCCGCTTCGGCATGAACCCGACCGATGCCCTGGGCCCGGAGCTGCAGCGCCAGCCGTCCGGCCCCAGTCTGGAGGATGCCCTGCGCGACCGTCTGGACGCGGCCTTCTGGCGCGCGCCGGCGCTGGCGCTGCTCGGTGCGCTGCTGCTGGTGTCGCTGACGCTGCTGCTCGAGCGCCAGCCCGGCAGCCAGATCGCGATCTGGTTCACCGACGCCTTCGGCATGGTGCTGCTGCTGTGCTGCCGTCCTGCGGCACGGGTGGCGGTGCTGGCCGGCCTGATGGGCGGCACCCTGGCGGCCGGCCTGCTGGGCGGGCGGCCTGACCTGATGCTGGCCTGGATGCCGGGTCACCTGATGGCCACCGCGGCTGGCGCCTGGATGCTGCAGGGCGTGGCGCAGCGCCAGCAGATCGGCAGCAGTCCGGCGGTGCTGGCGCAGGTCGGGCTGGTGGCGGTGCTGCTGCCGGCGCTGCTGTCGGCCAGCCTGTCGCTGCCGCTGCTGATGCTCACCTCGGCCGCACTGCCTGCCATGCCGGTGACGATGATCTGGCTGAACCAGGCGCTCGGCGGCGTGATCGGCTCGCTGGTGCTGCTGCCGCTGCTGCTGGCGGCGCTGGCGCAGCCGTGGCCGAGCCCTGCTCCCGAGCGCCCTGACCGACGCCGCGGCAATGCCGACACCCTGGTGCTGATGCTTGCCGGGGCCGGCGTGACGGTGCTGGCGCTGCTGCATCTGGTCCACCCGTTTGTCTACATCGCGCTGCCGCTGATGATCGGCGCGGTGCTGCTGGATTTCCTGCGCCTGCAGCTGCTGGTGCTCGGGGTCACGCTGGTCTTCGGCGCGATGGTGGCCACCGGCCTGGTGGCCGAGCCGCCGACGACCGCGCGCTGGCAGGAGGTGCTGCTGCACCTGTCGCTGGTGGTGATGCTGCTGCCGGAGCTGCTGCTGTCGGCGGCGGTCGGGGCGTCGCGCGAGCGCCGGCTCGCGCTCGAGGCGCAGCGCGAGCGCTACCGTCAGCTGTACGAGCGCACCCCGGCGATGATGCATTCCATCGGGCCGGACGGCCGGATGCTGGCGGTCAGCCGGCTCTGGCTGGAGCGGCTGGGCTACGACGAGCGCGATGTCATCGGCCGGCCGTCGACCGATTTCCTGGATGCCGATTCGCGCCGGCGTGCCATCGAGCAGGTGCTGCCGCAGTTCCTGCGCACCGGCGAGTGCCGCGATGTCGAGTACCGCATGCTGGCCCGCGACGGCCGGCCGGTCGACGTGCTGCTGTCGGCCACCAGCGAGCGCGATGCGCAGGGGCGCTTCCTGCGGTCGCTGGCGGTGCTGGAGGATGTCACCCGCAAGCGTCTGGCCGAGCAGCTCGCCGCCGAGCACCAGCGCACCGCGGCGATGCTGGAATGCATCGGCGATGCGGTGATCGGCATCGATGCGCGGGGGCGGCTGCGCAGCCTCAATCCGGCCGCGGTCGCGATGACCGGCTGGACGCTGGAGGAGGCCCGCGGCCGCGACTGGGCGGGCTGGCTGGTGCGCCGCGGCGTCGCCGACGACGAGCCGACGCCGCCCGATCCGGTCGCGCTCTGCCTGGCGCACCGCACCCGGCCCGAGCCGACCTCCTGCCGGCTGGTGCGCCGCGACGCCTCCTGGCGGGTGGTGCGCGAGATCGTGCTGCCGATGCCGGCCCCTGACGGCCAGGGCTTCGACGGCGTGGTGCTGACCCTGCAGGACATGACCGCCGCGCATGATCTGGCGCGCACGCTGGCGCATCGTGCCCACCATGATGCGCTGACCGGGCTGCCGAACCGGCTGCTGCTGCAGGACCGGCTGCAGCAGGCCCTGCGTCTCGCCCGCCGCCAGCATCAGCCGCTGGCGCTGATGTTCATGGACCTGGACCATTTCAAGCAGATCAACGATCGCCACGGCCATGATGCCGGCGACGAGCTGCTCAAGGCGGTGGCGCAGCGGGTCCGGGGCGCGGTGCGCGCCAGCGACACGGTGTGTCGCCTCGGCGGCGATGAGTTCGTGGTGCTGCTGCCCCATATCGAGGCGGCGCTGGATGCCGAGCGGGTGGCCCGCCACATCCTGTCCGAGGTGTCCCGGCCCTACCGGCTCGGTGCGCTGCCGGAACTGCATGTGTCCTTCAGCATCGGCATCGCGGTCTTTCCCGAGGACGGCGAGGACGAGGCCACGCTGATGCGCCGTGCCGATACCGCGATGTATCAGGCCAAGCGGGAAGGGCGCAACGCGCTGCGCTTCCACCAGCGTGGCGACACCGACCTGACACCGATCTGAGTGCGGGCACGGTGTAGTCTTCCGCTCCGGGAGACAACCGGCGGACCGCAGGAGCCGCACACGGCAGGACACGGTGGATTGCAGCATCGGGAGCGCGGCCTCGGACCGCGGTGAACACAGTCGCGTGCGACGGCGGCTGGCAGCGGCGCTGCTGGCCGGACCGGCGCTGCTGGCGCTGCCGCGAGGTCCGGCGCGTGCCGGCGACGCGCTGCACCCGGCGCTGCCCGCGCTGCCGCGCCTGCAGCCGCGGCGCTGGACGCTGGCCAACGGGCTGCAGGTGCTGGCCCTGCCCGACGAGCGCCGCCCCGGCGCCGGCGTGGTGGCGGTGCAGCTCTGGTACCGGGTCGGCGGCAAGGACGATCCGCCAGGCCGGTCGGGCTTCGCGCATCTGTTCGAGCACATGATGTTCAAGCGCACCCGGCATCTGCCCGACGAGGCCTTCGACCGCCTCACCGAGGATGTCGGCGGCCACAACAACGCCTTCACCGCCGAGGACACCACCGCCTATCTGAACCTGGTGCCCTCGGCGCATCTGGAGCGGCTGCTGTGGGCCGAGGCCGAGCGCATGGGCGGCCTGCAGGTCGATGCCGACAACCTGCGCAGCGAACGTGCGGTGGTGCAGGCCGAGTTCGGCCAGCGGGTGCTCGACGATCCCTACGGCCCGCTGTTCCACGGCATGGCGCCGGCCTTCTGGCAGGTCCATCCCTACCGGCGCCCGGTCATCGGCCGCATCGACGACCTGGATGCGGCCACGCTCGAGGATGTGCAGCGCTTTCACCGCAGCTACTACCGGCCGGACAACGCGGTGCTGATCGTGGCCGGCGATTTCGAGCTCGAGCGGCTGCCGGCGCTGGTGGAGCGCCATTTCGGGCCGCTGCGTGCGCCCGGCACGCCGGTGCCGCGGGTCACGGTGGTCGAGCCGCCGCGCCAGATCGACCAGCGCCTGGTGCTGACCGCCGCGCAGGTGCCGGCGCCGGCGGTGGCGCTGATGTGGTCGGGGCCGCCGGCGCGCCATCCGGATGCGCCGGTCTGGCGCCTGGTGGCGGCGCTGCTCGGCGATGGCGATTCCTCTCGGCTGGTGGCGGCGCTGGTCGAGCGCGACCGTCTGGCCCAGGGCGCCGGCTTCAGCGCCGATCTGCTGGCCGATGCCGGCATGCTCAATGCCTGGGCGATCGCCGCCGGTCCGTCGGTCCAGGGCGCCGAGCCGCGCCTGGATCCGCGGCTGGTGCGGCTGGAGGAGGCGCTCTCGCGCGAGATCCACCGGCTGGCGACCGGCCCGCTGCCGGCCGCCGAGATCGACAAGGCCCGTACCCGGCTGCTGACCGAGGCGCTGTCGGCCCGCCAGACCGCCGAGGGCCGCGCGCTGGCCGCCGGCTGGGCCGAGATGCTCTCTGGCGATGCCGCGGCGGCGGACCTGCAGCTGCAGCGCCTGGCCACGGTGCAGGCCGACGAGGTGCGCCGGCTGCTGCGCGAGCAGCTGCTGATGCAGCCCAGGGTGACGCTGCACTACATCCAGCGGGGGCGGCGCTGATGGCGAACGGTCACGGTGACGGACTCGGGCCCGCGCGTGCCGACCGCCGCGCCTGGCTGGCGCGCTGCGCGCGGCTGGGCGGCCAGGGTCTGGTGATGCCGCTGGGCCTGGCCGGACTGGTGGGTTGTGCGACCACGGTGCAGGCCGGGCGCGAGAGCCTGCCGGCGTCGAGCCTGGCCGAGCCGGCCTCGTCGCTGCTGCCGCCGCCGGGCGAGCCGGTGCCGGTGCATGTGCCGGAGGTCGAGCAGGAACTGCTCGGCGAGGTCGGCCCGACGCTGATCGTGGCCGGGCGGCGCGATCTGCCGCTGGTCAGCGTCGCGCTGCGGGTGCGCTGCGGCAGCGCGGCCGATCCGCCCGGGCGCAGCGGCTGCGCGCTGCTGCTGTCGCAGATGCTCGCGCGCGGCGCGATGCGCCAGGGCCGGCCGGTCGACGGCGCGACGCTGGCGCGCCAGGCCGAAGCGCTGGGCGGATCGATCGGCACCGGCGTGCAGGACAGCCAGATCTGGCTGGAGATGACGGTGATGACGCCGCTGCTGCCGCAGGCGCTGGCGCTGCTGGTCGACCTGCTGCGCCGGCCGCTGCTGCCGCCGGCCGAGCTGCAGCAGGTGCGGGCCCAGGCGCTCGATGGTCTGGGCCTGCGGCTGCAGGATCCGGCGCTGCTGGCGGCGCTGGTGGCGCGGCGCACCGTCTGGGGCCGCAGCCTGCACGGCGCGGTGCCCACGCCCGAGAGCCTCTCGGCGGTGCGCCGCGAGGATCTGCTGACGATGCACCGGCGCTGGTTCCGCCCCGACCGGGTCGCGGTGGTGCTGACCGGCGACATCGACCTGGCCGAGGCGCGTGCGCTGCTGCGGCCGATGTTCGCCGGCTGGCGCATCGCCGACGCGCCGATGCCGCACGAGATGCCCAGCGCGCCGCCTCAGCCGCTGCTGCCGGCCACGCTGCTGATCGATCTGCCGCGTGCTGCGCAGACCGCGGTGCTGGTCTGCGCGCCGCATGTCGCGCTCGACGCGCCGGACCGGCGCGCCGGCCAGATGGCGGCCACCGTGGTCGGCGGCGGCTACTCGGCGCGGCTCAACCAGGCGGTGCGCATCCGCCGCGGCCTGTCCTACGGCGCCGATGCACGCATCGAGCAGCAGCGTGCCGGCGGCCTGTTCATCGCCCAGGCGCGCACCGCGCCGCGCCATGCCGCCGAAGTCGTGCAGCTGATGCGCGAGCGGGTGCTCTCGCCCGGGCGCGAGCCGCCGACGCCCGAGGAGCTGGCGGCCCGGCGCGCCGCGCTGATCGGCTCGCTGGCACGCCGGCTCGATACCGACGAGGGCCTGAACGCGCGGCTGGGCGAACTCTGGGCCCAGGGCATCGGCCTGGGCGAGCTGCACGGCTTTGCCGCCGGCATCGCCGGGGTCGAGGGCGCGGACGTGCAGCGCTTCGTGCAGCGCCACTGGCCGGCCGCGGCGCTGCGCACCCTGGTGGTCGGCCCGCTGGAGGCGGCCGGCCCGGCGCTGGCCGGGCTCGACCCGAAGGCGCTGCGGCTGGCCGCCGCCGACCTGGTGCTGGACAGTCCGGTGCTGCGCCGCTGAGACAGTGCCGGCCTGGTCGGGCCTGGCCTCATCGGATGCTCACCGGCGGGCGCGGGTTTGCACCGACAATCCCGGGCGGCCGCTCCGGTCGCCTTCTTTTTTCACCTTATCGCTGTTCTCCGATGCGCATCGCCCTCGTCACGCCCATGCTGCCCGTCCCGCACGACCAGACGCGGGGCCGCTACATCCACGAGACCGCCCGCTCGCTCGGTCGGCTGGCCACCGTCAAGACCTTCCTGCAGACGATGCAGTACCCGAAGGTGCCGGGCCTGCGCCCGCGCAGCTTCATCTACGGCTCGGTCGGCCCCGACTACCAGCTCGACGGCTGCGATGTCGAGACCTTCGACTACATGGGGCTGCCGGTGATCAGCCGCGGCTGGAACGGCCACATCGCCAGCTGGTCGCTCACGCCGCGGGTGCGCCGCTTCAAGCCCGATCTGGTGCTGGCCTACTGGGTCTATCCGGACGGCTTCGCCGCGCTGCGCACCGCGCGTGCGCTGGGTGTGCCCTGCGTGGTGGGCGCACTGGGCTCGGACATCCATGTGCGCTCGGGCGTCAACGAGAAGATGACGCGGCGCACCATCGACGGTGTCGACGCGCTGCTGACGGTGAGCGAGGCAATGCGCCAGTACGCGATCCGCGAGTTCGGCGCGCCCGCCGACCGGGTCCACACCATCATCAACGGCTTCAACACCGCGGTGTTCAAGCCGCTCGACCAGGCCGCGCTGCGCGCGAAGTGGGGCGTGAAGCCGGACGAGAGGATGATCGTGTACGTCGGCCGCTTCGTCGAGGCCAAGGGCATGCGCGAGCTGATCACCGCCTTCCAGACGCTGGCCAAGGACGATCCGAGGGTCACGCTGGCGCTGGTGGGCGACGGCGTGATGAAGACCGAGCTGATGGAGCTGGTGCGCTCGACCGGCCTGACCGAGCGGGTGCATCTGCCCGGCGGCCAGGCACCGGAGCAGGTCGCCGAATGGATCAACGCCGCCGACGTGCTGACGCTGCCGAGCTGGTCGGAGGGCTATCCGAACGTGGTCGTCGAGGGCGTGGCCTGCGGCCGCCCGGTGGTGGCCACCGATGTCGGCGGCACCCGCGAGATCCTGCACGAGCGCAACGGCATCCTGATCCCGCCGCGCGACGCCGGCGTGCTGACGAAGGCGCTGCGCGACGCGCTCGACCGCGACTGGGACCACGCCGGCATCGCCGCGGCGATGAGCCGCACCTGGGACGACGTGGCGGTCGAGACGCTGAAGGTCTGCGAGCAGGTGGTCGCCGGCCGCACCGGCCGGCGCGCGGCCTGAGCCGGCCGGCCGACCGGCTGTTCGGCCGGTCGCTCGCGTGCTCGCTCAGTCCAGCGGCTGCGTCTGCGGCGTGGCCTTGAAGGCGTGGCGGGCATAGCCCAGCGCCTCGGCGCGCGCCAGCGCGGCGTCGAGCTCGGAGGGCGGCAGCTGCGGCGTGCGCGACAGCACCCAGCCGAACTGGCGCTTCGGCTCGCCCACCAGCACCCAGCGCTGGTCCGGCCCGAAGGCCAGGATCCAGTAGTCGCCGTAGAAGGGCCGGAAGAAGCTCACCCGCAGCTTGGCATTGCCGCTGCCCGGCACCACCTTGGCGATGCCGGTGATGTCCTCGACCGCGCCGTCGGCGGTGCGGCAGCGGTTGCGCACCTCGATGTCGTCGCCGACCGGGCGATAGCGCGCCTGGGTGTCGGCGACGCACTGCTTCTGGAAGCGGTTCGGCAGCGAGGCGACCTCGTACCAGGCGCCGGCGTAGCGCGCCAGGTCGACCGTGGGCACGGTCGGCAGCGGTGCCGTCGGCGCCGAGGCGCAGCCGGCCAGCAGCGCCGCGCCCGCCGCCAGCACCATCGTCAGGTGGCGCGCCGCCTTCATGCCATGCCCTGATGACGCAGCAGCGCGTCGATCTTCGGCTCGCGGCCGCGGAAGGCCTTGAAGTTGTCGATCGCGTCGCGCGCGCCGCCCGCCTCCAGGATCTCGCGGCGGTAGCGCCGGCCGGTCTCGGGGTTGAGCACGCCTTCCTCCTCGAAGGCGCTCCAGGCGTCGGCGCTGAGCAGCTCGGCCCACTTGTAGCTGTAGTAGCCCGCCGCGTAGCCGCCGGCGAAGATGTGCGAGAAGGTGTGCTGGAAGCGGTTGAAGGCCGGCGGCTTCATCACCGCCACCTCGTCGCGCACCGCGTCGACGATCTGCTGGATGCGTGCGTCGCTGCCCGGCTCGGCATGCAGGCGCATGTCGAGCAGCGCGAACTCCACCTGCCGCAGCGTCATCAGGCCGCTCTGGAAGTTCTTCGCGGCGATCATCTTGTCGAACAGTGCGCGCGGCAGCGGCTCGCCGGTGTCCACATGGGCGGTCATGTGCTTCAGCACCTCCCATTCCCAGCAGAAGTTCTCCATGAACTGGCTCGGCAGCTCGACCGCGTCCCACTCGACGCCCGAGATGCCCGACACGCCCAGGTCGGACACCTGCGTCAGCATGTGGTGCAGGCCGTGGCCGAACTCGTGGAACAGGGTCTGCACCTCGTCATGCGTCAGCAGCGCGGGTTTGCCGCCCACCGGCGCCGAGAAGTTGCACACCAGATGCGCCACCGGCGTCTGCAGCGCGCCGGTGTCCGGGCGCAGCCAGCGGCCCTTCACATCGTCCATCCAGGCGCCGGGGCGCTTGCCCGGGCGCGCGTAGGGGTCGAGGTAGAACTGGCCGATCAGTTCGCCGCCGCGCTCGATGCGGTAGAAGCGCACCGACTCGTGCCAGACCGGCGCGCTGTCCGGGCGGATCGCCACCTCGAACAGCGTCTCGATGATGCGGAACAGCCCGGCGAGCACCTTCGGCTCGGTGAAGTACTGCTTCACCTCCTGGTCGCTGAAGGCGTAGCGCGCCTCCTTGAGCTTCTCGCTGGCGAAGGAGACGTCCCAGGACTGCAGCTCGCTCAGGCCCAGCTCCTTGGCGGCGAACTCGCGCAGCTCGGCCAGGTCCTTCTCGGCGTAGGGGCGGGCGCGGGCGGCGAGGTCGCGCAGGAAGTCGGTGACCTGCTTCGGGCTCGCGGCCATCTTGGCCACCAGCGAGACGTCGGCGTAGCTCGGGTAGCCCAGCAGCGCGGCCTCCTCCTGCTTCAGGCGCAGGATCTCGGCCATCACCGGGGTGTTGTCGCGCTCGGGCGGCCCGGCCTCGCAGGCGCGGGTGACGTAGGCGGTGTAGAGCCGCTCGCGAAGCGCACGGTTCTCGGCGTACTGCATCACCGGCAGGTAGACCGGCATGTGCAGCGTGAGCCTGTGGCCGTCCTGGCCGGCGGCCTCGGCCGCGGCGCGGGTGGCGGCCTGGACGTCCTCGGGCACGCCGGCCAGCTCGTCGCTCGTGGCCAGATACGAGAAGCTGTCGGTGGCGTCGAGCACATGCTCGGAGAAGGCCTGGCTCAGCTCGGCCAGCCGCTCCTGGATCTGCGCGAAGCGCACCTTGTCCTCGCCCTGCAGCTCGGCGCCGGACAGCACGAAGTCGCGCAGCCAGTGCGACAGCGCCTGCTGGCGCGGCGCGCTCAGCGTGGCCGCGGCGGGGCTGGCGGCGATGGCCTTGTACTTGGCATAGAGCCGCTCGTCGGCGCCCTGGCGGGTGTAGAACTCGGTGATGCGCGGCAGGTTCTCGTTGAAGGCGGCGCGCAGCTCCGGCGTGTCGGCCACGCCCTTGAGGTGGCCGACCGCGCCCCAGGCGCAGCCCAGGCGTTCGGTGGCGACGGTCAGCGTGCGCGACAGCGTGTCGTAGTCGGCCGGGGTGTCGGCGACGACCGCGGTCTCGAGCGCGGCATTCGCGTCGGCCAGCAGCGCATCGAGCGCCGGGCTCACATGCTCCGGGCGGATGGCGTCGAACAGCGGCAGTGGGGAGGAGGTCAGCAGCGGATTGGCGGCGGTGTCGGTCATCGGCATGGGCAGCAGGGCTGGAAGGCGAATGGGGACGGACAGGCGACGCGCCGGACGGCACGAAGCCCCGGCCAGCGTAACCGACCGGGGCTTCAGGTGGGGACGGGCAGGGCATCCGCAAGGGTGCCCTGCCGTGACAGGATGTCAGGCCGACTGCTGCACCAGCGCCTGCAGGGTCGCGACGGCGTCGGCCGGCATCGGCTCGAAGCCGGTGAAGCGCAGGTCCTCCAGGACACGCTGCCCGGCCGGGTCGTTGCACATCGCGCAGAGCAGGTCGCGGATCTCGTCGGCGCGCTCCGCCAGCTCCGGTCCGACGCAGAAGCAGTGCGAGGCCTGCCGGCTGCGTGTCTGCGCGGCGACGGCCAGTCCGGCGCGCGTCGAGCCGCTCAGCCCCTGCCAGGTCTCGTTGAAGACGAAGCCCGCATCGCAGCGGCCGTCGAGCACCGCCTGCGCCGCCTTCTGATGCGTGCCGACGCTGACGAACTCGCAGTCGCCCATCCGGATGCCCAGCCCGTCGAGCAGCGTCAGGCCGAGAAAGTGCACGATCAGCTTGTCGGTGGCGGTGGCCACCTTCAGCGCCCGCCCGGGCTCCAGCGTCATGCCCTCGCGTGTCACGAGCAGGGTTTCGTCGAACACGCCGACCGGGCGCGCGACGGGAATGAATCCGCGCTGCTGCACATACTGCAGCGCACTGAACGGGTTGGCGTAGACCAGCTGATAGCCGCCGGCCAGCACCTGCTCGCGCTCGGCATGGAAGTTGTCGCTCGGCTCGAAGCGCATCGACAGGCCGAGGCGCTTCTGCAGATAGGTGTTGATCAGGAACCAGGCGGCAATGTTCTTCGCCGTGTCGTGAGGACAGACGGAGAGCCGATAGCGGGGGGATGGGCTGCTCATCGAGACGGGGGAGGGAATGAATCGGTGCCAAATAGTACCGGTGTGCCCCCGCCCGTGTCGCGGCTGCGTCCTAACAGGATTCGTGCGTTGTGCACGGCTTCAGTGCACAGATGGGTCAGGCGGCGGCCGCCGCGACGCGCTCGGCCGCCTCCATCGTGTTGACCAGCAGCATCGTGATCGTCATCGGGCCGACGCCGCCCGGCACCGGGGTGATGAAGCCGGCGATCTCCTTGCAGCCGTCGAAGTCGACGTCGCCGCAGAGCTTGCCCTCGTCGTTGCGGTTCATGCCGACGTCGATGACGACCGCACCCGGCTTGACCATGTCGGCCGTCAGCACGTTGCGCTTGCCCACCGCGGCGACGATCACGTCGGCCTGGCGGGTCATCGCGGCCAGGTCGGCGGTGCCGCTGTGGGTGATGGTGACGGTCGCGTTGGCCGCCAGCAGCATCATCGCCATCGGCTTGCCGACGATGTTGGAGCGGCCGATGACGACGGCGTGCTTGCCGCGCAGGTCGGCCATGCCGATGCTTTCGAGCATCTTCATGCAGCCGTAGGGCGTGCAGGCCTTGAAGCCGACCTCGCCGACCATCAGCGCGCCGGCCGAGGCGACGTGGAAGCCGTCGACATCCTTCAGCGGCGAGATCGCCTCGATCACCTTGTGGTCGTCGATGTGCTTCGGCAGCGGCAGCTGCACCAGGATGCCGTGGATCGCCGGGTCGTTGTTCAGCGCGTCGATGCGCGCGAGCAGCTCGGCCTCCGACAGCGTGGCCTCGTACTTCTCCAGCACCGAGTGGAAGCCGACGTCCTCGCAGGCCTTGACCTTGTTGCGCACATAGACCGCGCTGGCCGGGTTGTCGCCGACCAGGACGACGGCCAGACCGGGCTTGAGGCCGCGTGCGGTCAGGGCTGCGGCGCGTTGCGCCACCTCGGCGCGGAGTTGCTTGGACAGGGCGTTGCCGTCGATGAGCTGGGCGGTCACGGGGATCTCCTGGAGGGAAAAGAGCTGAGGAAGCTGGGGGACGAGGACAATGAAAAAGGCCGCTGACGCTTCAGCGGCCTCGGGAGCGGGGAGGGCGGGCTCAGGCCTTGGCGGCTTGACCGGCGCCCAGCGCGATCTTCAGCAGATCGGCGACGGTGTTGGCGTTGAGCTTTTCCATGATGTTGGCGCGGTGCGCCTCCACCGTCTTGATGCTGATGCCCAGATCGTCGGCGATCTGCTTGTTCAGGCGGCCGGCGACGATGCGCTCGAGCACCTGGGCCTCGCGGGTGGTCAGGCGCGACAGCAGCGCCTCGCGGCTGGCCTGTTCCTGGTGGGTCGAGAAGGCGGCGCGGGCACGCTCGAGCATGCGCTCGACCAGCGCGACCAGCTCGTCTTCCTTGAAGGGCTTCTCGATGAAGTCCTCGGCGCCCTTCTTCATCGTGGTGACCGCCATCGGCACATCGCCGTGGCCGGTGATGAAGACGATCGGCAGCGGGCTCTTGCGCTCGAGCAGGCGGTCCTGCAGCTCCAGGCCGCTCATGCCGTCCATGCGGATGTCGGCGACCAGGCAGGCGACCTCGCGCGGGTCGAAGCGCGACAGGAAGGCCTCGGCCGAGTCGAAGCACTTGACCCGGTAGTCCTTGCCCTCGAGCAGCCACTGCAGCGAATCGCGAACCGCCTCGTCGTCGTCGACGACGTACACCGTACCTTTCTTCGGGATCAGGCTCATGTCTTCAGTGGACCTCAGGTGTCTTTGACGTGCTGTCGCCCGCAGCGGCGACGGGCAACATGAAGGAGAAACGGCATCCGCAGATGCTGTCCCCATTGTAGAGGTTCTCGGCTTTCATCCGGCCCTGGTGCGACTCGATGATCGAGCGGCACAGCGACAGCCCGATGCCCATGCCGTCGGACTTGGTCGAGAAGAAGGCCTCGTAGAGGCGGCCGATGACTTCCTCGCGGATGCCGGGGCCGGCGTCGGTGACGCTGAACTCGATCACGCCACCGAGCTCGGCGGTGTGGCGCGGCACGACGCGCAGCTCGATGGTGCGCCGCTTCGGCGGCATCTGCGCGTTGTCGATCGCCTCGGCGGCGTTCTTCAGCAGGTTCAGCAGCACCTGCTCGATCAGGATCGGGTCGACCTGCAGCACCGGCAGGCGCTGCGCGACATAGCGCTGGATCGCGACGTTGCGCCGCTTCAGTTCGATGGTGGCCAGCTCCAGCGCGTCCTCGACGATCTCGGCGGCGCGCGCGGGCTGGCGCTGCGGCTCGCTGCGCTTCACGAACTGGCGGATGCGGTGAATGATCTGGCCGGCGCGCTGCGCCTGCTTCGAGGTCTTTTCCAGCGCCATCGCCAGATCCTCCTCGCGCAGGTTGCCGGCGCGCAGCCGCGAGAGCATGCCGTTGCAGTAGTTGGTGATCGCCGCCAGCGGCTGGTTGAGCTCGTGCGCGACCGAGGACGCCATCTCGCCCATCGTCACCAGCCGGCTGGTCTCCTGGGCGCGCTCGATCTGGCGGGCGGTCTCCTCCTCCATCTGCCGGCGCGCGGTCACGTCGGTGGCGATCAGCATCTGCGCCAGGCGGCCGTCGGTCCACTGCAGATAGCGCGCGCGCACGTCAAACCATTTCTGCATCGCCTCGACATGGACCTCGCGGGCCTCGGCGCCGGCCTCGTCCAGCTCGGCGGTGGGCACGCCGGCCATCGCATCGACCGCGTCGTCCTGCTCGTCGCCCCCGCTGGCCGGGCGTCCGGCCAGCTGCGCATGCCAGCGCGCCTCGCCGCCGAACCACAGCCGGTAGGTGCGGTTGGCGAACAGCAGCTCGCCGGTCTGCGCCGACATCACCGACACCGCCGCGTCCAGCCCCTCCAGCACGGTGGTGAAGCGCTCGTGCGAGGCGGTGAGCTGGTCGCGGATGCGCTTGGCCTCGGTGATGTTGGTCATCGAGGTCATCCAGCCGGTCTGCTGGCCACGCGAGTCGATCAGCGGCGAGACATACATGCGCGCGTCGAAGCGGGTGCCGTCCCGGCGCTGCACCTTGACCTCGATGCCGCCGGCCGGGCTGCGGCCGGCCAGCTCCTGCTGCAGCAGGCGGTGGTTCTCCTCCATGCGCTCGGGCGGCCAGTGCGGGTAGGGCGGCATGCGGCCGATCAGGTCGGCTTCGGAGAAGCCGGTCATCGCGCAGAAGGCCGGGTTGACATAGGTGATGCGGCCGTCGAGATCCATCGCCCGCATGCCGGTCAGCATCGAGTTCTCCATCGCGCGGCGGAAGTTGGTCTCCTGCACCAGCGCGCCCTGGATCTGCAGCCGCCGGCGCATGTGGCGCCAGGTGCCCATCAGCATCCACAGCGTCAGCGCCGACAGCGCCAGCACCATCCAGAACAGCGTGTTGCCGATCAGGCCGGCCGAGGTGCGAAAGCCCTCGCCGCGCAGCGTCACCCCGTGGTGGACCGGCGCGAACGGCACGCTCCAGGTGAGCAGGGTGTCCTTGTGCCGGCCGCGTTCGAGCGCGGCGGCGCCGGCGGTGCTGGCCATGACCTGATCGTCGCCGTCCAGCATCGAGATCACATGGCGCTGCGAGACCTCCGGCGGCACGAAGTGGCGCAGCAGCGCCTCGACCGAGTATTCGGCCACCAGCGTGCCGGCGAAGTTGCCGTGGTCGATCAGCGGCACCTGCACCTGGAAGACCAGCAGCCGGTTGGCATGACGGAAGGGCGGCGAGTAGACCGGCAGCCGCAGCTCGCGGCTGTCGCGGAAGGTTTCCAGGGTGACGCGCTGGCGCAGCTCGGCCGAGACCGGATCGCCGGGGTCGCCGCCGGGCATGCCCAGGCGCGGCATCGCCGCCACCAGATCCGGCGAGACATGGCGCGCGATCACCTGGCGCTGCACGCCCAGCCAGGTCAGGCTGACGATCTCAGGCCGCTCGCGCTCGATGCGCTCGGCCTGCGCCAGCAGCTCGTCGCGGTCGACCGCACGGGTCACCACCTCGCGTGCCATGCGCACCAGCTGCTCCTGGTTCTCGATCAGGCGCAGGCGGATCTGCTGCTGCACCAGCTCGGCATCGCGCTTGACCGACTCCAGCTCGCGCTCGATCTCCTCGTTCCGCAGGTACCAGAAGGCCGTGATGATCGCCGCCAGGAACAGCATCACCGACAGCAGCGGCGCCAGCGTGGCGAGCCGGTCCTGGCGCGAGGGCGACAGCCGGCGCCAGCGGGCCGCCAGCCGGCGCAGCAGGCGCAGGCCCGGACGCGTGCTCGGGGCCACGGGCGGAGCGGATTCGGGAGGGCGAGAACTCATGGCGACATTATGGTTTCAGTTAATTTCACAATGTGAATGTGTAAAGCATCATTTGAAATTGTGCGCCCGATGTGCGAGACTCCGTCCCCATGCCCCGAGGAGGGGTGCGCCTGCCCGGAGCCCGACGCCAGCGAGCGCGGCCGCGACGGGTCTTTTCCGACGATGCAGCACGAGGAGACACCATGTCTGCACTGCCCCAGAATCCCCAGGATCCGGATACCCAGGAAACCCGCGAGTGGCTGGACGCGCTGAGCGCGGTCATCCAGGCCGAAGGCGGCGAACGCGCCCACCAGCTCCTCGACGAGCTGCTCGGCCATGCGCGCCAGAGCGGTCTGGACATGCCGTTCTCGGCCAACACCGCCTACGTCAACACCATCCCGGTCGACCAGGAAGCCCGCTGCCCGGGCAACATCGAGATCGAGGAGCGCCTGCGCGCCTACATGCGCTGGAACGCGATGGCGATGGTCGTCAAGGCCAACCGCCACAACCCGGAAGACGGCGGCGACCTCGGCGGCCACATCGGCTCGTTCGCGTCGCTGGCGCACATGTTCGGCGCCGGCTTCAACCACTTCTGGCACGCCGAGAGCGAGAACCACGGCGGCGACTGCATCTACTTCCAGGGCCATGTGTCGCCCGGCGTCTACGCGCGCGCCTATCTGGAAGGCCGTCTGACCGAGGAGCAGCTGCTGCACTTCCGCCAGGAAGTCGAAGGCAAGGGCCTCTCGAGCTACCCGCACCCGAAGCTGATGCCCGGCTTCTGGCAGTTCCCGACCGTCTCGATGGGCCTGGGCCCCCTGATGGCGATCTACCAGGCCCGCTTCCTGAAGTACCTGCACGCCCGCGGCATCGCCGACACCAGCAACCGCAAGGTCTGGGTGTTCTGCGGCGACGGCGAGATGGACGAGCCGGAATCGCTGGGCGCGATCGGCCTGGCCGCGCGCGAAGGCCTGGACAACCTGATCTTCGTCATCAACTGCAACCTGCAGCGCCTGGACGGCCCGGTGCGCGGCAACGGCAAGATCGTCCAGGAGCTCGAGGGCGAGTTCCGCGGCGCCGGCTGGAACGTCATCAAGCTGCTGTGGGGCAGCGAGTGGGACAAGCTGCTGGCCAAGGACAAGGACGGTGCACTGCGCAAGCTGATGATGGACACGGTCGACGGCGACTACCAGTCCTTCAAGGCCAACGACGGCGCCTATGTGCGCAAGCACTTCTTCGGCAAGGACCCGCGCACGCTCGAGATGGTCGCCCACATGAGCGACGACGAGATCTGGGCCCTGAAGCGCGGCGGCCATGACCCGCAGAAGGTCTACGCGGCCTATGACCGCGCGGTCAAGCACAAGGGCCAGCCGACGCTGCTGCTGATCAAGACCGTCAAGGGCTTCGGCATGGGCAAGGTCGGCGAAGGCAAGAACACCGTCCACCAGACCAAGAAGCTGACGGACGACGACATCCGCGCCTTCCGCGACCGCTTCAACATCCCGGTGCCCGACAGCGAGCTGCCGAAGATCCCGTTCTACAAGCCGGCCGACGACACGCCGGAAATGCGCTACCTGCACGAGCGCCGCAAGGCGCTGGGCGGCTACCTGCCGCACCGCCGCACCAAGGCCGACGAGCAGTTCGTCATCCCGCCGCTGGAGACCTTCAAGGCGGTGCTCGAGCCCACCGCGGAAGGCCGCGAGATCTCGACCACCCAGGCCTATGTGCGCTTCCTGACCCAGCTGCTGCGCGACAAGGACGTCGGTCCGCGCGTCGTGCCCATCCTGGTCGACGAGGCCCGCACCTTCGGCATGGAAGGCCTGTTCCGCCAGGTCGGCATCTACAACCCGCTGGGTCAGCAGTACACGCCGGTCGACAAGGACCAGGTCATGTACTACCGCGAGGACAAGGCCGGCCAGATCCTGCAGGAAGGCATCAACGAGGCCGGCGGCATGTCGAGCTGGATCGCAGCCGCCACCTCCTACAGCACGTCGAACCGGATCATGATCCCGTTCTACGTCTACTACTCGATGTTCGGCTTCCAGCGCATCGGCGACCTGGCCTGGGCGGCGGGCGACATGCAGGCGCGCGGCTTCCTGCTGGGCGGCACGTCCGGCCGGACCACGCTGAACGGCGAAGGCCTGCAGCACGAGGACGGCCACAGCCACATCCTGGCCGGCACCATCCCGAACTGCGTCAGCTACGACCCGACCTTCGCGCATGAAGTGGGCGTGATCCTGCACCACGGCCTCAAGCGCATGGTCGAGAACCAGGAGAACGTGTTCTTCTACCTGACGCTGCTCAACGAGAACTACGCGATGCCGGGCCTGAGCCAGGGCACCGAAGAGCAGATCCTCAAGGGCATGTACCTGCTGCAGGAAGGCGGCGCGGGCGTGCCGCGCGTCAACCTGCTGGGCTCGGGCACGATCCTGCGCGAGTCGATCGCCGCCAAGGCGCTGCTGGAGCAGGACTGGGGCGTCTCGGCCAACATCTGGAGCTGCCCGAGCTTCAACGAGCTGGCCCGCGACGGCCAGGACTGCGAGCGCTGGAACCTGCTGCATCCGCTGGAAGCCGCCCGCGTGCCGTTCGTCGCCCAGCAGCTCGAGGGCCACGCCGGCCCGGTGGTCGCCTCGACCGACTACATGAAGAGCTACGCCGAGCAGATCCGCCCCTTCGTCCCGAAGGGCCGCAGCTACAAGGTGCTGGGCACCGACGGCTTCGGCCGCTCGGACTTCCGCTCCAAGCTGCGCGAGCACTTCGAGGTCAACCGCCACTACATCGTCGTCGCCGCGCTGCGTGCGCTGGCCGACGAGGGCACGCTGCCGCTGGCCAAGGTGGCCGAGGCGATTGCCCGCTACGGCATCAAGGCCGACAAGATCAACCCGCTGTACGCCTGATCGGCACGGAACACGGAGACAGACACCATGGCACTGATCGAAGTGAAGGTTCCCGACATCGGGGACTTCAAGGAAGTGACGATCATCGAGGTCCTCGTCAAGGCGGGTGACACCATCAAGGCCGAGCAGAGCCTGATCACCGTCGAGTCCGACAAGGCCTCGATGGAGATTCCCAGCTCGCACGCCGGCGTGATCAAGGAAATGAAGGTCGCGCTGGGCGACAAGGTCAGCGAAGGCTCGCTGGTGCTGATGCTGGAGGTGGCCGGTGCGGCCGCCGCCGCGCCGGCTCCGGCCGCTGCCGCGCCGGCCCTGGCGCCGGTGGCTGCACCGGCTCCGGCCCCGGTGGCCGCGGCCCCGGTCGCTGCTGCTGTTGCTGCCGCCGGCCCGGTCGAGGTGTTCGTGCCCGACATCGGCGACTTCGACGCGGTCGCGGTCATCGAGCTGCTGGTCAAGGTCGGCGACACCGTGAAGGCCGAGCAGAGCCTGATCACCGTCGAGTCCGACAAGGCCTCGATGGAGATCCCGTCCAGCCATGCCGGCGTGATCAAAGAGCTGAAGGTCAAGCTGGGCGACAAGGTCAGCAAGGGCTCGCTGGTGGCGGTGCTGGAAGGCGCGGCCGGTGCCGTGGCCGCTCCGGCGCCTGCCGCGGCTGCACCGGCTGCCGCTCCGGTGGCGGCGCCCGCTGCTGCACCGGCCCCGGCCCCGGCCGCTGCGGCTCCGGTGGTCGCCGCTCCGGCGGCAGCGGTGCCGGCGCATGACCCGACCGCTCCGGCGCTGAACCTGCCGCACGCGTCGCCGTCGATGCGCAAGTTCGCCCGCGAGCTGGGCGTGCCGCTGGCCGAGGTCAAGGGAACCGGTCCGAAGGGCCGCATCACCGAGGCCGACATCCAGGGCTTCGTGAAGGGCGTGATGTCCGGCGCGGTGCAGACGGCGGCCCAGAAGGCTGCAGCGCCCGCACCGGCTCCGGCCGCAGCGGCTGGCGGTGCCTTCCCCGGCCTGCTCGCCTGGCCCAAGGTGGACTTCGCCAAGTTCGGCCCGGTCGAGCGCAAGGATCTGTCGCGCATCAAGAAGATCTCGGGTGCCAACCTGCACCGCAACTGGGTCGTCATCCCGCACGTCACCAACCACGACGACGCGGACATCACCGAGCTGGAAGCCTTCCGCGTTCAGACGAACAAGGAAAACGAGAAGTCCGGCGTCAAGGTCACGATGCTGGCCTTCATGATCAAGGCGGCGGTCGCGGCACTGAAGAAGTTCCCCGAGTTCAACTCGTCGCTGGACGGCGACCAGCTGGTGCTGAAGAACTACTTCCACATCGGCTTCGCGGCGGACACGCCCAACGGCCTGGTGGTCCCGGTCATCAAGGACTGCGACAAGAAGGGCATCTTCCAGATCAGCCAGGAAATGGGCGAGCTGGCCAAGAAGGCCCGCGACGGCAAGCTGGGTCCGGCCGACATGAGCGGCGCCTGCTTCACGATCTCGTCGCTGGGCGGCATCGGTGGCCGGTATTTCACGCCGATCATCAACGCGCCGGAAGTCGCGATCATGGGCGTCTGCAAGAGCCAGATCGAGCCGAAGTGGGACGGCAAGCAGTTCCAGCCGCGCCTGATGCTGCCGCTGTCGCTGTCGTGGGACCACCGCGTCATCGACGGCGCGGCCGCCGCCCGCTTCAACGTCTACTTCGCATCGCTGCTGGCGGACTTCCGCCGCATCGTGCTGTGATCGGGGAGAACACGACATGGCACTGATCGAAGTGAAGGTCCCGGACATCGGCGACTTCAAGGACGTGGCGATCATCGAGCTGCTGGTCAAGGCCGGCGACACGGTGAAGATGGAACAGAGCCTGATCACGGTCGAATCCGACAAGGCCTCGATGGAGATTCCGTCGAGCCACGCCGGCGTGGTCAAGGAGCTGAAGGTCGCGCTGGGCGACAAGATGAACCAGGGCAACGTGATCCTGGTGCTGGAGAGTGCCGAGGCGGCTGCGGCCGCTCCGGCGCCGGCTCCCGCACCGGCGGCCGCCGCCCCGGTCGCGGCACCGGCTCCGGTGGCCGCACCGGCCGGTCCGGCCGGCAGCTACAGCGGCCCGGCCGACGTCGAGTGCGACGTGCTGGTGCTGGGCGCGGGTCCCGGCGGCTACTCGGCCGCCTTCCGCGCCGCCGATCTCGGCCTGAAGACGGTCATCGTCGAGCGCTACGCGACGCTCGGCGGCGTCTGCCTGAACGTCGGCTGCATCCCGTCGAAGGCGCTGCTGCATGTCGCGGCGGTGATGGACGAGGTCTCGCACCTGGGCGACCTGGGCGTCGAGTTCGGCGCGCCGAGCCTGAACATCGACAAGCTGCGCGGCCACAAGGACAAGGTCATCGGCAAGCTGACCGGCGGCCTGGCGGCGATGGCCAAGATGCGCAAGGTCACGACCGTGCGCGGCGTCGGCCAGTTCCTGGACCCGTACCATGTGCAGGTCGAGGAAACCGGCGGCACCGGCACCGAGCGCACCGGCACCACCAAGGTGGTGAAGTTCAAGTCGGTCATCATCGCGGCCGGTTCGCAGGCGGTGCGCCTGCCGTTCTTCCCCAATGACGAGCGCATCGTCGACTCGACCGGTGCGCTGGCGCTGAAGTCGGTGCCGAAGAAGATGCTCATCGTCGGCGGCGGCATCATCGGCCTGGAAATGGGCACCGTCTACAGCACGCTGGGCGCCCGCCTGGATGTGGTCGAGATGATGGACGGCCTGATGCAGGGCGCCGACCGCGACCTGGTCAAGGTCTGGCAGAAGATGAACGCCAAGCGCTTCGACAACATCATGTTGAAGACGAAGACGGTCGGCGCCGAAGCGACCCCCGAAGGCATCAAGGTGCAGTTCGAGGGCCTGGACGGCACGAAGTCGGAAGGCGTCTACGACCTGGTGCTGCAGGCGGTGGGCCGCACGCCCAACGGCAAGAAGATCGCCGCCGACAAGGCCGGCGTGGCGGTGACCGATCGCGGCTTCATCAACGTCGACATCCAGATGCGCACCAACGTGCCGCACATCTTCGCCATCGGCGACATCGTCGGCCAGCCGATGCTGGCGCACAAGGCGGTGCATGAGGCGCACGTCGCGGCGGAAGTCATCGCCGGCACGCTGCTGGGCGACGACAAGCTGGCGAAGTCGGCCTTCAACGCCCGCGTCATCCCGTCGGTGGCCTACACCGATCCGGAAGTGGCGTGGGTGGGTCTGACCGAGGACCAGGCCAAGGCGCAGGGCATCAAGGTCAAGAAGGGCCTGTTCCCGTGGACCGCGTCGGGCCGGGCGATCGCCAACGGCCGCGACGAGGGCTTCACGAAGCTGCTGTTCGACGATTCCCCCGAGGCCCACGGCCACGGCAAGATCCTCGGCGGCGGCATCGTCGGCACGCACGCCGGCGACATGATCGGCGAGATCGCGCTGGCCATCGAGATGGGCGCCGACGCGGTGGACATCGGCAAGACGATCCACCCGCACCCGACGCTGGGTGAGTCGATCGGGATGGCCGCCGAGGTCGCGCACGGCTCCTGCACCGACCTGCCGCCGAGCAAGAAGTAACCTTCCCGTCATACCCGCGAAAGCGGGTACCCACGCAGCACATCAACGCCTGCGAAGAAAAGCCCGATCAGCGTCAGCCGGTCGGGCTTTTTTCATGGGCGCTCGCTTGCCTTTAGCCATTCCTCTACGCCAGTCACCCCCAGACTGAGCAGCATGTCTTGCACTGCGACAACCCGTTTCAACATGGCGCCTTGATCTTCTTCTTCACTTTCTTCCGCTTCGCTGAAAAGTCTTTGTAGGAGCTGCGGCAGCTGGTTGTCGTGGCCGTGTAGGTAAGGTTTGGTTCGCTGAACATATGATAGATAAATTTCTGTGATTTCGAGTGCTTGGTTTGGATTGTGCTGCGCTACTTTGTTCAGCCATGCATTAAATCCGAAAAGACGATGATGCTGATTTTTTATATCTATTTCGAAGGCTGCGAGGCAATCCTGAATAATAGTGGTTGGAATGGTGACATTCGAGTCACTGTGGAATAAATTTTCAATTTTCTGTGCTACAGCTAATGCATGGCGATTACCGGTACTCAGGCCAGCTTCCAAGCCGCTGATGCATTGCTGCCGATGAGTTTTGATATTTTCAGGGTGTGTCCATACGGCGGCGGCTCCACGCCATGCATCAACTGCATCTAGCGCCTGCAATTGTTTCAGTAAATCTTGGAGTTTTAACTTCCCATCCAAAGAAGCGAGCGACGATATTCGGCCCCATGTTGCTAGGCCTTGGTCTGGCCTAGTTGAATAAAGGCGATCAAGCCAAGGCTTGATAATGTCAAATCGATTGTAATACGTATAATAAAAGCAAGGTTCTGCAAATTTCCATAATCCCTGTGGATCATGCATCACCAAATCAAATAAGCGCCAGCCGATGTCTGGTGAGTGGCTTTGTAAATAAGGCAGACGTCGCAAAATCAATGCTCTGATGGCAGGGTGCTCATCGCATGCAAATTGGTAAAGCAGCGGCAATGTGAGTTCGGGTAATTTGAAACCATGTTCTTTGCTGCATCCAAGAACGATCATCAATGTTTCGACAGCACGACCGCGCATCATGTTGATACCAACTGTCAGAAGATCAACCGAGTCGCCTTTGATGGGATCTTGCTCGCGCAGATTTATAAAGCCTGCGGTCAAAAAAACGAGTCTCTCGGCTTGCTGTGTATCTGCAATCACATGTGCGCAGGCTTGTAGGGCATTTGAGGCGGTACGGTTGTGATGCCAGTGATGCGGATGGCGTTCCAACTCGTCAAGAATTCTGGAAGAAAGTAGCTGAGCATCTGGGGTTTCAATTGGATTCCATTGACCATTGGTTTGCAGGTTGCCATATTTATAAGACAGATATGTCGATGCGCCATCAATAATGTTTTCACAAAAGTCGCTTGGTATGTTTGACCAATGATTTTCCATGAAATTAATAAATCGGTTAGGTGCTCTTGATGCAGCTTCTTTGAGTTGCCATCCAACTTCCCTCTGTCCGCCAATCAAGAAATCAAATCTATGCGGCGAGTCGGGTGTCGAGTAGTGTGCTAGAAGATTGAGGATTGCTTGATTTGTCGAGTTAATAAAAATATCAAAGGAAAATGGAGCAACAACTGTTCCCCCTCTAGACAGTATTTCCGGTTGATGAATGAATGGATGAATGTGTGATCTCTGGGGGTCAAGAAAATCCTGCGAAACCTTTGACCGCAAATGACATGGAATGGCCGAGATAAGCCTGGATTTTTTCAAAATTAGCCATGATCTATTCTGGGTATCGATTTCATCGCTGTGCATAGACAATATTGAATTTGTTATTTTATCTTGAATGCTCGCATCAAGAAATACGAAGGAATTTTTGATGAGGGTGCCAATCTCATAAGTGAATTCGCGTTCAATATTTTTGCTGTACAATATTATGCTGCCAATCAAATCGAGATTTTTGATTGGGCTTGCTGAACATGCGGAGATCGCAAAATATCGCAGAAGACCTTCGTGGCTGAATGATAAACGGGCGCGATTTTCCTGCCACCATGCGGAGTTCGCTGTTGCATGGCTGATGACTGCCGCTTCAACGGCATTGAAAAGCATGTGCTCGGCACCGACATGCCTGATGTCATGTTGACTGTGCATGTCGTTATAAGAAGAATGGCTTAAAAAGCCTAATCTACCTGCTGCCCATTCGCCTTGTTGGTTAATCTTGGTGGTGCTCCACTTTTCTATCGATTCAATCGCCAAGTTCAATAAATCAATCGAATACTGCATCCGGTGAGAAAGAAAATTTTGATTATCTTCTCTGAACTCGTGAGGTTGGCAGTGCAATTTATTGTTGAAGTTGTATGCCAGAACATCGTCGTCAGTAATTGATCCAGCGATGAACTTCCACAGCATCTGATCGTTGCATCCTCCCGCAATAAGGCAACGTGCAATGGCGTTACCCAGGAAGTCATGCTCTTGTCGGGGTTGATCGACCAGTACTTCGATCAGCGGAGCAAGGAGGGTGGCATGACTGCACTCAATCTGAGATATATGCAGTGCAATTTGATGACCGATTTGGTCAATATTAATCCATTGAAGAGTGCAAAGATCGAGCCAAAAATTCAATACGCCAGTAGGATCTTCATTTTTCCATTGAGCTACTCGGTGAGCGTGTCTGATAAGGGCGTCAGTATCTGTGGCGGCTTTCAGCATCGGAACGAGATTTCTCATCCAGAAGTGATGCCACTCAAGTGAGGTGGCTTCAATGTAGATGGTCTGAAATATTTCTGGATGATTTTCACGAAGATGCCTGACCAAGGGCCAATCCTCATCTTGAGGATTCTGTTCGGCAAAAGATTTTGCAATCAATCGTCGAATATGAAAGGCGGCATTGCTGGTGAGTGCTGCTCTGAGTTGACGTCGATATTTTCGGCGATCATCCAATGCCAATTGAGCAACAAAGCTGCGGATGCTAGGACGCACAAAAGGAACGGGCGGCAAGCTCTGAATAAATTCCTGCAATGTCTTGCCTTGTCGGAGTGCATCACTGGTAACCAGAACATCCAGCAAGGTTTGATGCCCGAAGGTGAACCTTCCTTCTTTGGTTTGTTGGAGAACGTTGTGGCTAAGTAGTGCCTGCCGCATCTCATCGGACACCGCCAGCCGCTGAGGCGATACCGATAGGCTGCGTAACCTCAGCATTTCTGCGGCAATCGCTTCAATAGCCTGCATGGCTATGTTGCCAAGTTGGGTATTGGCTAGAACAATAGTGTCCAGGTATTTTTGGGCTAGGGCTTGGTTGGTCACAACATTGAAGCTGCCGCTTTGGCTGGCAAGCTCAACATACAAAGCCAACTCACGCGGATTTTTAATCAGTTGGCGTGTGACGTCATCCATGCCCGCCGTTTCAATGCCATGTCTAACAAGCAAGGGGTAAATGTCGTTAATCCAGTCTAATGGCTGGCATTTGAATTCGTGGCTCCACTTCCGCTCGGCAATTCGTCGATCATAATGACGGTCGAAATCTCGGCAGGCAGTGATAATCGTGACGTTGGCTAGCTTTAGCAGGCGATCCATTTGTGCCAGAAAGTAGTCCAGCACCCTGTGCTCGCGGGCGATGGAGAGCACATCAAGCGAGTCAATGACCACCACCACATGAGTGGCTTCTGCCAAGCGTGCTGTACGCTCTACCCAGTCTTGTGGAAGCCCTTGTGCTTGGCGGTCTTGCACCGTATCAAGATCTGCAAATTCTCGGGATTGAATAAATATTGAAATTCGATCTGAATTGAATTTTGCTTGCTGTTCAAGTGCTTCTTGTAGGGCCAGCATCACACAGGTTTTCCCAGAGCCAGGATGGCCTGTGAGCAGAATGGACGAAGGCTTTGCGTCAATGGTGCTTAGTATTTCAGAAACCAGTGGAATTGAAATAAATTCGCCGGCAATGTCTCTGCGCCATGCTCTGCCAATCGATGAGGTTCCTTCAAATGAGGAACGAACATCCTTTAAATCCATCGGCAATGCCAGCATTGACCCGGCAGCATAAATTATAGATTTAAGATCGGATTTCGTTAGTCGGTGTTGAATGGCTGCGTTTTGACCATTGGAGTTGTCTGCTCGCATGCCGAGAAAATCTAGGCGTGTCCAAAGAGCGTCGAATGCGGCATCTGGGTTGCTTGCCATACGCCGTAGGCGTTCTCGTAGCAATCTTTCCATGCTATCCAGATCGTCACTGACTCGAAACGTGGTGCGGCGTAAAAAATCGTAGGTCGAAATTGTTGGCAATTGCTTGGCAAGTTGATCCTTAAGCTGTGAGTTTGTTGTGCCAGTTTCTTTGCCAAGGTTTGCTTGATAGCTAGATTCGTCCGCATAATTGGTGCTGAATTCACGCAAAGATGCCAATTCCCCAAATGGGCTGCGGGAATAAAAGCATACAGATGTTTGTGGATTGCTTGTTAGCAGTTTGGCGGCTTTCTGGAGTTCATCGGCCAAATCGGCAACTGACCATGCTGTGTGTAATTTTTGATTCTTTTTGCACTGGCAGCAAATCATAGACCCATCGGATTTGCCAATGACTACGTCATCTACCGACAGTGTTGCCACATCGACCTCAATCCATTCATAGGCGGGATCGTCCAGAACGGTAAGCGCCCAGTCGAAGGCTATCAACGTCTGATAGCCATCACCCCGATTAGATTGAATGCCCGCTTTGCTCATGTGATTCCCCTTCGTTCAGCTTTGTCAGTGATTGATATGTCGCTTTAATCGCCAAGTTTATTGATTGTTGTAACAATCAAGCTTGGCTTGGCTTGGCTTGGCTTGGCTTGGCTTGGCTTGGCTTGGCTTGGCTTGGCTTGGCTTGGCTTGGCTTGGCTTGGCTTGGTTTGGTTTGGTTTGGTTTGGTTTGGTTTGGTTTGCCGGTGATCGACCGCGGTTTCATCAATGCTGAGATCCAGATGTACACCAACGTACTGCACATCTTCGCCATCGGCGACATCGTCGGCCAGTCGATGCCGGCGCACAAGGTGCATGAGGCGCATGTTGCGGCGGAATTCATCGCACACCTTGCCGGGCGACGACAAGTTGGCGAAGTCGGCGCTTAAGCGCCCGTGTCACCCCGTTAGGGCGGGTGACCACGACAGGCTCCCTGCACCTACAAAGAAAAGCCTGATCAGCGTCAGCCGGTCGGGCTTTTTTGCGACAGGATGTTAGTGATTCGATGGACCAAGTTGGTGCATTTATCCTGCGCTGCACCTGATCCGTGCATTTTCAGGCCATGCAAATGCCGATGGGGCCGCCACCGCGATGTCCGAGGGTGGGTGGGCCGGCGCTGTTCATGCCGCTTTCACACAGCCGGGCGAACACTGGTGTCACAATCCGCCCGCCTTCGAGAGGGCGCACAGCGCGGCGCCGCTCGTGTCCAGCGGCCCGGGTGCCGCAACACCGACCATGAACATGCCTTCCACCGCTCTGCTGAATATTGCTCCGCAAAACAGTTCGTCGCTGACCCTGTCGGGTATCAATGGATATTCGATCCATGGCGATCGCGTGATTATCAGCGCCTCCGAGATTTCCAATCATCGCCATGCCGACAATCTCAGCGGCAGCCTGTCGCTGGAATTGTGGGCGCTGGATCGACCCTATTTCGGCGGTGATTTCGACGGGGTGGCGCTGGCGGGCGTGCAGATCGGCCGCGTGCAGGGCCAGCACCTGCTGGTGAACAATCACCATGACCTGCCGTTCACCGCGCCGGGCGCCGGCACCTGGACCCTGACGCTGATGCTGCGGGAATGGGAAGGCCAGGGCTTCGTGACGCGCGACCAGGTGCAGTTCGCGCAGCCCTATGTGGTCGAGCGCAAGGCCGCGGCCGCCGTGCAGGCGCAGGCGGACAACGTGATCACGGTGAACTTCGCCGCCGCGGAGCCGCCGGTCGACCGGCGTCTCTCGCTCAACGAGGCCAGCCGTGCCGAGATCGCCGCGATCAAGGGCGTCTCGAAGAAGCTGGCCGAGGCCATCGTCGCGGCGCGCCCGTTCGCCTCGACGGCGGACCTGCTGGCGGTCAAGGGCATGGGCCCGAAGCTGCTGGAGAAGATCCGCACGCTGGTGCGGCTGTGAGCGGCGGGGGCGGTCTGCGCCGTCTGCCGTCAGGGTGAGCGGCATTGTGCCGCCGCGCATTGCTCGTCCAGAATGGGCGATGACCGCGACCGACACACGGTCGCCCGCATCCGCACCGACGAGGAGGAACCCTTGATGACGATGATGTCCGATCGCTTGCGCCGCCCTGCGGCCGTGTCCGCGCTGTCCGTGTTCGTGCTGGCCTTGGCGGGCTGCGCGGGCTCGATGCCGACGCTGCCTTCGCTCGGCCTTGGCGCGTCCGCCGGCGCCTTCACGCTGTCCAGCCCCGACATTCCGGCCGGCAGCGTCATCGCCAGCAGGTTCGTGCTCAACGGTTTCGGCTGCAAGGGCGAGAACGTCCCCCCACGTCAGAATAGTTGCCGCGTCGATAGAACCCGAAGAGGGGGCGAAGACGAGGAGAAGACGTGGCGCGATACGGCAAGGAATACAAGGACCGGGTGGTGGCAAGACTGCTGCCGCCGGAGAGTGCACCGGTGGAGCGGGTGTCCGCGGAGGTGGGCGTGAGCGCCGCGACGCTGGAGCGGTGGCGGGCCCAGGCGCTGGAATCGGCGAGCGGTGGCGGCGAGCCCGCGCGCCGGGTGTGGACGGCGGCAGCCAGGCTGCAGGCGGTGATTGCGACAGCCTCGCTGGACGAGACGGCGAAGTCGGCGTG
>NZ_BQWE01000019.1:0-35888 GCF_023706025.1 Sphaerotilus sp. FB-3
TCACCACCCATGTGGCGCTTTTGTCCCTGGCCTGCTCCATCATCTGCCTGCGCACTCTGCGCAGGTTGTGTTAGCCGCTCTAAAGCGCTTTGAAATTTATCCGAAGCGCTTTGAACATGAATGAGTGTTAACCCCAGCGTGAAGCTCATCTGCATCGAATACAGTCATTCAAAGCGCTTTTGAACAAGGTTCTTGCGCTGACGCAACCGCTTCTGCTGCGCGGCCGTAGTTGCCGCCGGGCCAACCCATGCTCTCCCTCGACCAGCAAGTCCAGCTCGCGCTCGGCCACGTCCGCCGACACCTGACCCGCCAGATCGGCCGCCAGGCCCGCGGCGCCGCCTGGGAGGCCTTCGACGCCCGCCTGGCGCGTCATTTCCCGGCGCTGCTACGCGAGCTCGCCGGCGTGTACGGGGCAAGGGCGGACTTCCTCGACGTGCTGGCCCGCGTGGTCGCCACCGCCTGGCAGGGCTGGCGCGAACGGCCCGCCGACCTGCGCGCGCTCGACGCCGCCCGGGAGGCGCAGCCGCACTGGTTCCAGTCCGAGCGCATGCTCGGTGGCGTCTGCTACGTGGAACTCTACGCCGGCAACCTGCGCGGCCTGATGGCACAGATTCCCTACTTCAAGGAACTGGGGCTGACCTACCTGCACCTGATGCCGCCCTTCCTCTGTCCGGCGGACAACAGCGACGGCGGCTATGCGGTCAGCAGCTACCGGGAGATCGACCCGGCGCTGGGCACGATCGACGACCTGCGCGCGCTGGCCGCCGCGCTGCGCCGCGAGGGCATCAGCCTGGTGCTGGACTTCATCTTCAACCACACCGCCGACGAGCACGCCTGGGCGCGTGCGGCGGTGGCGGGGGAGGAGGCCTTCCGCGACTTCTACCTGATCTTTCCGGACCGCACGCTGCCCGACGCCTACGACCGCACGCTGCGCGAGATCTTCCCGGACCAGCACCCGGGCGCCTTCACCCAGCTGGACGACGGGCGCTGGATCTGGACCACTTTCAACTCCTTTCAGTGGGACCTGAACTACGCCAACCCGGCGGTCTTCGACGCCATGGCCGGCGAGATGCTGGCGATCGCCAACCTGGGCGCCGAGATATTGCGCATGGACGCCGTGGCCTTCATCTGGAAACAGCTGGGCACCGACTGCGAGAACCTGCCGCAGGCGCATGCGCTGATCCGCGCCTTCAACGCGGTGTGCCGCATCGCCGCGCCGGGGGCTGCTGTTCAAGTCCGAGGCCATCGTGCACCCGGACCAGGTGGTGAAGTACATCGCGCCCGAGGAATGCCAGCTCTCCTACAACCCGCTGCAGATGGCGCTGCTGTGGAACAGCCTGGCCACCCGCGAGGTCAACCTGCTGCAGCAGGCGCTGGAGGAGCGCCACGCCCTGCCCGCGGGCACCGCCTGGGTCAACTACGTGCGCAGCCACGACGACATCGGGTGGACCTTTGCGGTGCAGGTCAATGCCGCCGGGCAGGTCGAGCTGAAGCTGAAGACACCGTGGCGCGACGGCACGACGCATCTGGTCTTGAGCCCGCTGGAGTTCATGCAGCGGCTTGCGGCGCTGGTTCCCCGGCCGCGTCTGCATCTCATCAGGTTCCACGGCGTGCTGGCGCCCAACGCCAAGCTGCGGTCCCTGGTGGTGCCGCAAGGGCCCGAGGTGGAGGAACGGGCCACCGCAGCCGTTGCCGCCAGCGAATGCGTGGTCCAGACCGAGACTAACCCGGACCGGCCGGACCGACCGCACCGAATTGCTTGGGCGCGGCTACTCAAGCGCGTGTTCGACATCGACATGCAGCACTGCCCCAACTGCGGCGCCGGGGAGCTCAAGATCATCGCGGCCATCCTGGAGCGACCGGTGATCGAGAAGATCCTGACCCACCTGGGACTGGATCCGCAGCCGCCGCCCAGAGGCCGAGCGCGCGAGGCGCGGCAAGACTGAAGCCGCCTGAGCCGCGTCGACCGTCCCGGACACCGTACACATCACAAAGGGCTGCGCAGCCTGGCGCCAGTGGCCGGTGGCGCTGCGCCCGCGTGCGGACTGGATGGCGGAAAACACAGGGTCAACCCCGAGATCAAGGCCCAACGAGCGCGAGGCGAGCCGTCAGGGCGGGCCGAATCCAGACAAGGCAACGGCCCAGGCGCCAGTTCCAAGCCATCCAGGCAGGCATCGGCTGCCCACCCAGGGCTGAGTCGGGCTTTCCAGGCTTTTCACAGACCAGACCGTTTGAAATTCCTATGCGCCGCACCTATGTGGTGTAATGTGGTGTAGTGGCCTGGGGGATCTCTGATGACGACGAAAGCATTGCAGGCAACGGACCCGAAGACCGTCAGGGTGTCGGTCAGTTTTCCGAGCGATCTGTATGAGACGCTGGAACGAATTGCCAAGGACAAGAAAGTGTCTGTGGCTTGGGTCGTCCGGGATGCCTCTGAAAAGTATGTCAACGAGCAGTGGCCGCTGCTCGCTGGCAAGGAATGAAATGTGAGCGTCGTGTACGTCGAACCTGACCGTCTCCTGGATTTGCAGACGCCATCGGGCGGGCAGCCCGAGCGCGAACACCAAACGGTGAGTCTGGCCGTGCCGCGCAAAGGGCATGTGCTGTCAACCGTCGCAGAGCAGTACGGCGCGCCCATGCGTCGGGCAGCTGCGCTGCTGGCCGATGCTGTGTCGGCAAAGGCAGCCGATGCCGTCTGGCATCGACTGCATGCCCGGCGCAGGGTCGAGCCTGGCGCCCATCAAATGCGCTCGCCAAATGATCTGGCGGCGTGGATGGCAGTAGGCGCATGGACGGCTGGCGTGGTCACCGGGCGTCTGCGAGAAAACGCGACATTGGGCGAGGCCGAGTCCTGGTTTCTCGGCGGTCTCGCCCAGACCGGCTTCGTCTCCCTGGTGCCCGACAGCGTGCGTGTGGAAGCCGAAGGCCTGCTACATGAAATTGCCAATCACAAAGCGCTGCTCGACCTGTTGCCCTACGTTCTTGATCCTCACGGCGAAGGCAGCCGTATGAGCGTCATGCTTCGGCCGGAAACGGTGCCGGCGCGGGCGCGCAAGAAGGCAGACGGGGTTTTCTACACGCCGGCCGATGTCGCGGGCTTCATGGCCGAGCGCATCGTCCGGAGCCTGATCGACGACGCCGTACCGCTGACGGTGTTCGATCCGGCGTGTGGAAGCGGCGTATTCTTGCGGGCCGTCCTGACCGAGCTGAAACGCCGGCATCCGGGTGCCGATGCGTTCGATCTCGCGTGCTCATGCCTGTATGGAGCGGATATCGATCCCTGGGCCGTCAGTGCGGCAGCCTTGGTTGTTCTGGTCGACAGTTTCGAGTCGGTGGAGGCACGTGGCATTGCGCCGGTCGCGGCCTGGCATGCGCTGCGCCTGAACCTCGTGCACATGGACACACTGCGGCTCGATCCAGGCAGGGCCGTGCCCCATGACGACCCCGAACGCATCGCACGCCTGGCATGCAGGGCGGCATTGAAAGCGGGAACGCTGCCTGAAGTGGAGGGCGAGTCACCGCCGTCCGGCTCGGTCGGATTTCAGGCCGTGTTTCCCGAGATCGCGGAGGGCGCGCGCGTCATCATCGGCAATCCGCCCTACGCGAGTTTTGGAGAGGCCGCCGATTTCCTCTCGTTGAGCAAACGCTTCGAGACGTTCCAGGCGGCGCCGAAATCGACCTCCGATATGTACCCATTGTTCGTGGAGCAGATGACGCGACTGACTGCGCCCGATGCGCACGGTGGCGCGATGGTTCTGCCGCTTTCCTTGGCGTGCAACACCAGCCGCCAGTTCCTGGCGCTGCGGCGCCTTCTTTCGCGCACACCAGGGCATTGGCAATTCGCCTTCTTCGACCGTGAGCCGCACGCGCTCTTCGGAGAGGATGTGAAAACGCGCAACGCCATTGCGCTGTGGGTGCGACAGGGCTGCGAATCTGACGTCCGTATTTCGACCGGGCCCTTGCGGAAGTGGCGCGGCGGCGACCGGGCCCGCATGCTGGCGGGCATCAATTTCACGCCGATTAACGCCGACATCCGGTTAGGCATTCCCAAACTCGAAGGTGCGATGCAGTCCGAGGCCCTGGCGCAGTTGGTCGAACTGCGATACACGCTTGCGCATGCCGCGCCGCACATTGGTCGCGCGACACTTGGACAGGCGATGCAGGAGAGCAATGCCAAGACGGTTTTCGTTGCCGCCACCGCTTACAACTTCCTGAGTGTCTTCCTATGTCCCACGTCGCATTCATTGGGCGGTGAAGACTTGATCACTGAGAACCCCCTGCACGCTATCGCATGCCCATCGCCTGAGGCCGCCCTCCAGATTTTCGCGTTGCTAAGCAGCCGGCTCGCGTTCTGGTGGTGGCATGTTCACGGTGACGGTTTTCACGTATCCAAGCACGTCATTGAGACGATGCCGGTCGGGGAGATGCTTGACTGCGCTGAACATGCAACGGAGTTGACGCGGTTGGGCGCGTTGCTCTGGAACGAGATATCAGTTAGCCCCATCGTCAGCCGCAATCGTGGCAAGACGTCACTCGGTTTCTCGGCCGTGGCGTCACCGCTTCGCAGCAAGATCGACGCGCTACTCGTCAGAGCACTTGGCCTGCCATCCGAATTTACCCATGAACTGGAACGGTTCTGCGAGGACGTGACCCGTGCGCGGACATCGCCAGGCACCGAAAGATAACGAGAGGATCGATTCCATGAGCCACAAACCGTCGGCCGAGGACAAGGAAAAAAGCAAGCTCACCAAGGAGGAGTGGCGGGACTACACCAAGACCGTCTGGTCGATTGCCAACACGAGTCATGAAGACCATCCCGCTGTGTTCCCGCTTGAGATTCCGCATCGGCTCACAAAGCTGTTCAGCTTTTATGGTGAAACCGTGCTGGATCCCTTCGCAGGAACCGGAACCACGGCCCGGGCGGCCATCCCGCTGGGACGCCGCGCGATCTGCGTCGATCAGAACGCCGGCTACACGGAGATCATCAAGAAGGACTGCGCAAAGCTGCGCAACGGGCATGGAGCGGACTTCGAGCCGCTCGTCGTGGTCAACGGCGATAGCCGCAAGATGGATTTCGTCGAGAGCGACAGCGTAGGTCTTGTCGTCACCAGCCCCCCCTACTGGAACAAGGCGGATTACGGCGATAGTAAACGGAACCTCGGGACGATCGAGCGCTACAGCGACTTCATCGAAGGTATCCGTCCGGTCTTCGAGGAGTGTTATCGGGTCCTGACACCGGGTCGAAAGCTCTGCGTCGTGACCGCCAACGTCAACCAGCACACCGACCATGGCCTGCTCACGTTTCCGCTGGCGACCGACTTCGCCGTGCTGCTGCGCCAGATCGGCTTCGTTATGATCAATGAGATCATCTGGTCGAAAGATGCGACCGGCGGGAAATGGGGGTCTTACGGCGCCCAGCGCCCCATCTTCGGCAGCTATCCCTACCCGCCGAACTTCCTCTTCAAGAACGTGCATGAGTACATCCTGATTTTCGCGAAGCCCCCGCGCACCAAGACCACCGGCCCCAAGGTGCAGCCTTACAAGAAGCTGGTCGAGGGTCTCACTGGGGGCATCATGGAGCCAGACTCGCTGCCGGCCTATGCTCAGGCATTCAGGCAACAGTAGATCGGCCGACGGAGGGGACATGGAGTTCGAGTTTTGCGTGCAGGATCCCACGGATCCGGGTACACGCTACCTGTACGAGGCCATCATCGGCGCGGCTGCCGACGCCACGACGTGGCGCGGCATGTACGCTTTTGCGACACGTGGCGGGGTGGACCAACTCATCGAAGATCCGGTCGTCCACGAGTTCATGCGGCGTGGCGGAGAAATCGATCTCATCGTCGGCATTGATGCGGTGACGAACCGGCAGACGCTGGAGCGCATGCAGGCACTCGAAGAGCGGCATCAGCATTTTCATCCCAAGGTCTTCTGGAACACGACCGGCGGGTTGTTTCATCCCAAGATTTCGCATTTTGGCTATGCCGATGGACGCACAAAGCTGATCTTGGGGTCAGGTAATCTGACGCCAGGCGGGCTGAGGCATAACTTCGAAGGCTATAGCGTCATCAGTGGCGGGCGGCGGGAGGCGATTGACCTGTCTTCGCTGAATGCGTTCATAGCACGACACGAAGCAGATATTCGGCCTATCGATCAGGCGGCGCTTGACCGTGCGGCGCTCAACATCGTTCGCCCCGTTGCCGCTCTCCCGGGTCCGCGAGCGCCTCAGTTAAGGCCACCGAGGGCGGTCCCCAGGGAGGCGGTACTTGACCGTATCCTGCTCGCGCAAGTCCCAGCGGCAGGTGGTCGATGGTCCCAGGTGCATTTCAATACTCAGATCACGGAACAGTACTTCCGCGTGACCGATGTCGCAACTCAGCGGGTCTACTTGACATCCATCGACGCTGCAGGCTTGCGGGGGGAAGAGGAGGTACGGCCGGTCGTCTTCTCCCAAGCCAATGGGAATCACAAGATTGAGATTGCGGCGGCAAAGGGCTTGGACTATCCGGATTCCCCGCCGCTGCTCGTTTTTCGCGAGCGGCAGGTGCGGTGTTTCGATTACATGCTTTTGATGCCCGACAGCCCTGGATATGGAGAATTGCTCGGCCTATCGCAGGCGTTGCCCACGATAGGTCGAGGCCTGAGACGTGCCATCACAGATATGGCGACGCTCTCACAAGCATGGCCAGCATGCCCATTGCTGACTGCTGGAGACGCATTGGATCAGACCATTTAGAGATACTTCTTGAACGTCGCCGCCGCAATGCACGCCGCCACGCCGAGCAGCGCAGCGCTGGGCAGCAGGATCAGCAGCGGGTTCACGCTGACCGGCAATGCCAGGTAAGTCACCCACGGCAGCACGGCCAGCGGGATCAGGCTGGCCCTGGCGCGGTGATAGATGAACCCCGACTCGCGTCCCGCGCCGAAGCGGCGGATGTCCCGGCGCACCAGGCCGTCCACCAGCCCGACGAAGGCGGCCATCAGGAACAGCGGCAGGGTCAGGCACAGCACCAACACCCGCACGAGGAAGACCAGCGTCGTGTAGGCCGAGGCGATCAGGTAGCTCTCCACGTTCACATAGACCAAGCCGATGTAGTAGCGGAAATCCCTAGTCGGGCGGTGGCTGCCGGCGCTGGCCTGCGCCGAGGCGTCGCGTATCCAGTCCAGCAGACCGCTCTTCACGAACAGCCAGTCGTAGCCCTGCTCGACCAGCCGGTGCGCCGTGCGCCCCGGCTCCTGCACCAGCGCGCTGCGCGTGAAATGCGTGGAGAGCTGATCCAGCTCGTAGTTGAGCATGCCCTGTGCGTGGCGCCAGCCCGACGCCTTCCTCGAGTGCGGCATCCTGGCGCATGGATTCCTGCGGCTACGCTGCGGCGAGTGCGGCCACGACAAGCTGCTGGCCTTCAGCTGCAAGCGCCGGGGATTCTGCCCCTCTTGCGGCGCCCGGCGCATGTCGCAGACCGCTGCGCACCTGGTCGACCACGTCATCCCGCACGTGCCGGTGCGGCAATGGGTGCTGTCGCTGCCGATCCCGCTGCGCGTGCTGCTGGCCGCGCAGCCGGAACTGGTCACGCCGGTGCTGCAGGTGGTGCAGCGCGTGGTCACGCGACATCTGCTGCGGCAGGCGGGGCTCAAGGCTGACGAAGGTCACGGCGGCGCCGTCACGCTGATCCAGCGCTTTGGCTCGGCCGCCAACCTCAACATCCACCTGCACTGTCTGGTACTGGACGGGGTGTACTGCTGCGACGCCGATGGTTCGCCGGCCTTCATTGAGGCGGATGCGCCCACCGACGACGAATTGCACGCGCTGCTGCAGACCGTCATCGCCCGGCTGATGAAGATGCTCACACGCCGGGGCGTGCTGGTCGAAGACATGGGCCAGACCTACCTGGCCGAGCCGGATGCCGACGGCGAGGAGGCGCGCACGCTGCGGCCGCTGCAGGCCGCGGCCATCACCTACCGAATCGCCTTCGGGCCGCGCGCCGGGCAGAAGGTGCTGACCCTGAGAGGCGCGATGCCGCGCGAGGACTCGGCCCGCCAGCCGCTGTGCGCCGACATCGACGGATTCAGCCTGCACGCCGCGGTGCGGGTCGAAGCCCATGACCGCAAGCGGCTGGAGCAGCTGTGCCGCTACATCACCCGGCCGGCGCTTTCCGACGAACGGGTGCAGGTCAATGCCGCCGGGCAGGTCGAGCTGAAGCTGAAGACACCGTGGCGCGACGGCACGACGCATCTGGTCTTGAGCCCGCTGGAGTTCATGCAGCGGCTTGCGGCGCTGGTTCCCCGGCCGCGTCTGCATCTCATCAGGTTCCACGGCGTGCTGGCGCCCAACGCCAAGCTGCGGTCCCTGGTGGTGCCGCAAGGGCCCGAGGTGGAGGAACGGGCCACCGCAGCCGTTGCCGCCAGCGAATGCGTGGTCCAGACCGAGACTAACCCGGACCGGCCGGACCGACCGCACCGAATTGCTTGGGCGCGGCTACTCAAGCGCGTGTTCGACATCGACATGCAGCACTGCCCCAACTGCGGCGCCGGGGAGCTCAAGATCATCGCGGCCATCCTGGAGCGACCGGTGATCGAGAAGATCCAGACCCACCTGGGACTGGATCCGCAGCCGCCGCCCAGAGGCCGAGCGCGCGAGGCGCGGCAAGACTGAAGCCGCCTGAGCCGCGTCGACCGTCCCGGACACCGTACACATCACAAAGGGCTGCGCAGCCTGGCGCCAGTGGCCGGTGGCGCTGCGCCCGCGTGCGGACTGGATGGCGGAAAACACAGGGTCAACCCCGAGATCAAGGCCCAACGAGCGCGAGGCGAGCCGTCAGGGCGGGCCGAATCCAGACAAGGCAACGGCTCAGGCGCCAGTTCCAAGCCATCCAGGCAGGCATCGGCTGCCCACCCAGGGCTGAGTCGGGCTTTCCAGGCTTTCCACAGACCGTTTGAAATTCCTATGCGCTTGCTGAACTACCTCGAAGTCGATGAGGCGCGCCACTTCACGCTGAACGACGAGTACATGAACCTGCTGACGGTCAGCGAGCTGGAGTCGCTGGCCGAAGAGGTCGGGCTCAAGAAGGCGATGGGCGAGCGGTACGCGAAGGCGAAGGCCGGCAAGCGGTCGGACTTCATCCAGGCGCTGCTCGCCGTCGAGGGCTTCGCCTACCGAGGCACGGTGCCGAAGGCGATGCGCTATCCGCGTCGCAGGTTCAAGTTCGCCAGGCGCACGTCGGCCGCAGAAGGAGCCACGCAATCGCCGGGCGAAACGGGCGAAGTGCGCCGCGAACCGGAGGCCGCGCCGGCTGCGTGAGCCCTCGACAAGCGATGGGTGACTCCTACGATGACTTCGAGGGTCATCCCTCGCGCAACAGGAGATTCAGCCACGACTGCTGGCAGGTCGTCATCCACTACGGTTTCAAGAACGACCCGGACGTGCCCAAGGCGCTGGAGTCCCTGCGCGGCCGCGGCTGCGAGTTGGATAGCATGACCACCAGCTACTTCCTCTCGCGCGATCTGGTGGTGCCCACGCTGGGCGATGGCATGGCACTGTGGCGCGAAAAGCTGTTCGCGCAGATGCACCACAACGCCGGCGCAGCGGCCGAATTCCTGAACCTGCCGAACAACGCGGTGATCGAGCTCGGCTCCAAACTCGAAATCTGACCCTGCACCCGCGCAGCGGCGCTCCCGCCGCCCGGATCAGGCCGCCGGCCGCGGACGGCGCTGCAGCAGCGCCAGTGCGGCGAGCGAGCCCAGCGTGAGCAACAGCAAGACCCCCAGCAGCGGCAGCACTTCGTGCAGGGGCGCGCCCATCTGGTTCAGGCGCAGCGAGGCCTGGATGCCTGCCGTGCTCGGTGCCAGCCAGCGCAGCCATTGCAGGGGCTCGGGCAGTGCTTCGGCGGGCCAGGAAAAGCCCGCCATGAAGGCCAGTGGCAAGGCGCTGAACAGCAGCACCTGCAGCGCGCGTTCGCGGTTGCCGAACCAGGCCCCGAGGGCAGCGCCCAGGCTGCACACAGCGGGCACGTAGCACAGCAGCAGCGCCAGGGCGCCCGGCGGGTTGGCCCCGCGCGGGAAGTCCTGCCACAGGAACACCCAGCCGACATAGAACAGGCCGCTGAGCCAGCCCACGCTGCACAGGGCCAGCAGGCGCCCCGTCCAGCCAGTGGCGCCACTGCGCAAGCAGCCTTTTTCGGCCCAGGTTCCCACCAGCATGGCCACCCCCATGAGCAGGGTCTGTTGCAGGATCAGCAGTGCGACCGCTGGCACCACGTAGCTGCCATAACCTTCGGTCGGGTTGAACAGCGGGACCATCTGCAGGTTGACCGGGCTGCGGCTGGCCTGCGCCTGTGCCAGCGGTTGACCCCTTGCCTGCAGCTTGCGGATCTCCACCCCGGCCGACACCGTGCCCACGGCCTCGGCAAAGCCGTAGAGCACGGCCGTGTTCAGCAGTGCATAGGCGCCATTGGCTTCGATGCTCACGACCGCGGGCTCGCCCCGCAGCACGTGGCGTTTGAGCTCGCGCGGCAGCACCGCATATCCCTCGATCTCGCCGCGCAGCAGTGCGCGACGCGCGACCTGCTCGTCGCCGGTGATGGTGCGCAGCTCGATGCGCGGGCTGGCCGCCGCGAAGCGGGCGATCTGCCGGGACAGGCCGCTGCCGTCCAGGTCCACGATGGCCACCGGCACACGGGTGACCGCCTGGGTGGCGTACGGCCACGGGTAGAAGAACGCGTACAGCACCGGGGCCGCGACGAGCAACAACAGCACCCCGCTGTCGCGCAGCAGTTCGGCCCAGGTGGCCCGCAGGGCAGCGACGGTGGCGCGCAGGCCCGGAGCGCGTGCGGCCGTCACCGGCGCCCCCATTGCGACGGTTGCCCGCGCAGGCGGATCAGCAGCGGGGCGCTCAGCGCCAGCAGCAGTGCCGCGCCCAGGCCGAGGGCGGCCAGGGTCGTGGCGCTCTCGCGCAGGGGCGCCGCCATTTGCAGTTGCTCGATCTGCAGGCGGATGTAGTGGGTGTAGGGCAGGGCCTCGGCCCAGGCGCGCGCGCTGGCGGGCATGGCCACCAGCGGGAAGCCCACGCCACTGAAGGCGAAGGCCGGCGCAGTGATGAAACCGGTGGCCGACAGCGCGGTGCGCAGCGACCGTGTGGCGGTAGCGGCCAGCGCTCCCAGCGCGATCGACAGCGCCAGCAAGGCCATCAGCCCCAGCCATACCCAGCCCAGCTGTCCGGGCGGATGCCAGCCGCGACCCAGGGTCAGACCCAGCAGTGCCAGCGAGGCCACGCCGCCCAGCGACAGCAGCGGCCACACGAGTTTTCCGAGCAGGGCGCCGGTGACGCTGCCCAGGCGGGCTGGCTCGGGCAGCCAGTCGGCGATGCTGCCGTCGCGCAGCTCGCGCCCCACGGTCCAGGCGCCGGCGGTCATGGCCAGGATGTGCAGCAGCGCCGGGATCAGCGCCGCGGCCAGGAACTGCTCGTAGTTGAGCGAGGGATTGAACAGCGTGACCAGGTCGCTGCGCACCGGCTCCATGGCCACGCGCACCGTGGCGGCGGGTTCGCCCCGCTTGTTGCGCGCGGCCATTTCGATGCCGGCCGACAGCGTGCCGACCACGGTGCGCACATCGCGCTGGATCAGGCCCGAATGGGTGCCCAGCTGGGCGTTGTGCAGCAGCACGACCTGGGCCGCGTGTCCGCGCTTGACGTCCTCGCTGAAGCCCTCGGGGATCACCACCACCGCATGCAACCGGTCCGAGCGCAGAGCCGACTGTGCCTGCGCCGGGTCGGACAGGGCCTGTGCCACCCGCAGGCCGGGCGCGGCGTCGAGCAGGCGCACCAGCTGGCGTGAAAGGGCCGAATGGTCCTGGTCGAGCACGCCCACCGGCAGCTGCGTGGGCAGACCGGCCGAGAAGATCCACCACAGCAGCAGGGCGCCCAGGGCCGGCACCCAGCTGATCATGGCCAGGTCCCAGGGGCTCGCACGCAGACGCTCCCGCTCGCGGCGGGCCGCATGGATGAAACCGGTGAGCAGGCCCACAGCGTGCTGGCCGCGTTCAGTGGACCAGCACGCTCATGCCGGGGCGGGCGCCATCGATGGGGGCCGACGGCCGGGCCCTGACCTCGAAGGTGCGCACGTCGAAGCCCTGCCCCGCCCGCGTGGCGCGCCAGGTGGCGAAGTCCGGCAGCACGCTGGTCTGGTAGACCTTGAAGCGCACGGTACGGTCCGGCAGCGCCGGTAGCGTGGCGTCGAACTCGCTGCCGACGGCAAAGCGCGCCAGCTTGTCCTCGCGCACATTGAGCACCACCCATTGGTCGCTGAGGTCGACCACGGTGACGACGGCCACGCCTTGCGGGGACAGCTCGCCGGGCCGCGCCATCACCTTGGCCACCTCGCCGGCCACGGGGCTGGGCAGGCGGGTTTCGGCCTGTGCGGCCTGCACCTCGGCCACCACGCCCGCCACCTGGCGTGCCTGGGCCGCGGCGGCGGCCTTGTCCTCGTCGCGCGCGCCGGCGCGGGCCATGTCGTACTGGGCCCGGGCGGCCAGGGCCAGATCGCGCGCGGCCTTGTGGTTGGCCTCGGCTTCGTCGCGCTTCTGCGTGGCGATCAGGCCGTCGCGTGCCAGTCCTTCGACGCGGTGGAACGACTTTTCCGCCAGGTCGGCGGCGGCCTGCGCGCGCTGCCAGTTCAGGCGTGCCATCTCGATCTCCTGCGGGCGCGCGCCATGGGCGGCCTTGCTGGCCACCGCCTGGGCGGCCTGCTCGGCGGCCGTGGCCTGGGCCAGCTTGGCCTGCACCTCGGGGCTGTCCAGGCGCAGCAGCGGTGTGCCGGGCTGCACCCGGTCACCCTCGCGCACCAGCACCTCGGCGATGCGCGCGGTGATCTTGGGCGCGACGTCGGTCTCGAGCGCCTCCATCTGGCCCTGGAAAAAGTCCGGCGCCGGACGCGAGGCGCGCCAGAACCCGTAGGCCAGCGCGCTCACCAGCGCGAGCGCCAACACCCCCAGGCCCAGGCGGCCCCATGTCTGCTGCTTCATGTCATTGCACTTTCACGTCTGCGCGAGCCATGTAGTCCGCAAACCGGTCCGGGAGGCCGCAGGCTTCGAGCAACTGGGCCAGGGTGAAGTCGTAGTCGTTGGCGGCCTGCGCCTGTTCCGTCTGGACCTTGGCCAGATTCACCTGCGCGTCGATCAGGTCGAGCGTGGTGCTGGTGCCTTCGCGCAGGCCCGACTGGCGCAGCCGCAGCACCTCCTGCGCCAGCTCGATGGCGGTGCCCGCGGCGATGAACTGCCGCCGGGCCTGGTCGACCGCGCGCCAGTGCTTTTCCACCAGCAGGGCAATGTCGCTGCGGGCCTGCGCGTCGCTGCGCTCGGCCTGTTCCACCTGCTGCAGCGATGCCTCGGCCAGCGTGCGGCGGTCCAGGGCGTCCCACAGTGTGTAGCGCACCCCGATGCCGGCCACCCAGTCGGCCTGCCCGGTGCGCAGCTCGCGCTGGCCGAAGGCAAACACCTGGGGCCGGCGGCCGGCTTCACCCGCGGCGTGCTGTGCCTCGGCCTGTGCCTTCTTGGCCGACACCAGCGCCAGCGCCGGGTGGTGCTGCAGCGCGGCGTCGACAAATTGCGCCAGCGGTTCGAGCGGCTGCGTGTGCACGAACAGCGGGCTGTCCGGTCGCACCGGGCTGTCGCTGTGCACGATGCGCGCCAGCGCAGTGGCAGCCAGCTCGGCATCGTCGCGTGCCTTCAGCGCCTGGCGCCGCGCTTCTTCGAAGGCGCTGCGGGCCTACAGGCGTTCGACGCGTGCGATCAGGCCGGCGTCCAGCATGCGCTGGGCCGCCGCGTCGTGGCGGCCGATGGTGTCCAGCGCCGCTTCGCGCAGAGCCGCAGCGCGGGCCGCCAGCTGGGCACCGAAGTAGCGTTGCACCAGCAGGGTGGACAGTTCGCCTGTGGTGCGGGCGGTATCGGCACGGGCCTCGTCGGCGCGCGCCGACGCCAGGCCGCGCGCGGCGTCGTTGAGGCCACCGGTGTAGATCGGCCAGACCATCGACACCGCTGCGCTGGAGCCCGAGTCCTGGCGGTTGATCGTGTAGGTCGAGGGCAGCGTCGGCAGGGGCAGGGGGATGGGCAGCAGCTCCTCGACCTGAGCGGTGCGCTGGTTCACCGTCTGCAGGTCCGGCCGCAGATTGGCGTTGTAGGCGAAGGCCGTGCCCGACAGGCTGACCACCGGGCCGCCCAGACCGGACAGGCTGTCGGCGCGCAGGGTGGCGCTGCGGGTGGCTGCCTGGGCAGCGGCCAGCTTGTCCGAGCGTTGCAACAGCAGTTGTCGGGCCGCCTCGAAACCCAGGCCGGGTGTCTCGGGCACCGGCTGGGCACCAGCGTGTAGGCCGCACAGCAGCACCAGGGGCAGCAGCCGGCGTGGAAGGCGCCAGCGCGGAATACGGGTCAGGCCAGGCATGGGAAGGGCGGCCGGTGGACCGGGTGCGGATACAAGCCCGGTATTATGATGCATGCCGGCTGCGCCCGCGCTAGTGCGCAGCCTCTAGGCGCCTGGCACGGAGCGGCACAATCGCCGTGAGGTGAGCCCGCTCGGTCTCCGGCCGCGCTCCGCGCCTCACTCACCTTGATTGGTGCCCGCGGACGTGTGCCTTCCGGCCTCCTGCGGGCGACTGTGGGGGTGTCCGACTGGCAGCTTCAGGGCGGCGAGATTGGGACAGCGAATCTCTCTTCAGGGTCGGCCTGCGCCGGTCGGGCGCGCGATCTCACCGCCGGAGAGCGGACCCCCAACTTGAGCCACCGGATAGCCGACGTCCACGGCCGGCAGTGGTCGACCCGGAGCCGACATCCACTGTCCCGATCTCGCCGCCCTGAAGCTGCCAGTCGGACACCCCCGCAGTCACCCACAAGAGGCCCCGCGGCGGAGGGCACGCCTCGGCGGGCAGCCATCAAGGCGATTGAGGCACGGGGCACGGCTTGAGACCGTGCGGGCTCACCTCACCGGGAGCCCATCGTGCGAGCCACGGCGCAGCAGCCCCAGCGGGCTGCCGATGGCGCCCCGCTCCACTACGAACGCCACCGCCCCGAGCAGACCACGCTTTACCGCCTGGTGCAGCAGCACGCCGCCAGCTTCATCGCCCACACCGAGGCCAGCACCGGCGCCGAGTTGCCCCGGTTCATCAAGGACGAGTTCGACGCCTTCCTGGAATGCGGCATCCTGGCCCACGGCTTCCTGAGGCTTCGGTGCGGCGAGTGCGGCCACGACAAGCTGCTGGCGTTCAGCTGCAAGCGGCGAGGGTTCTGCCCCTCATGCGGTGCGCGGAGGATGTCGCAGACGGCGGCGCACCTGGTCGACCACGTCATCCCGCACGTGCCGGTGCGGCAATGGGTGCTGTCGCTGCCGATCCCGCTGCGCGTGCTGCTGGCCGCGCAGCCCGAGCTGGTCACGCCGGTGCTGCAGGTGGTGCAGCGTGTGATTACGCGCCACCTGCTGGATGCTGTCGGGCTCGAGGCCGACGAAGGCCACAGCGGGGCGGTCACGCTGATACAACGCTTCGGCTCCGCGGCCAACCTCAACTGAGGTGTCCTGTCAATCGTGGACAGTCGAAGTTAATGCGCAGAGCGCCGTGGTTGATAGAACTGCCGAGCAAAGACGGCAGGAGGGAGGTAGCCGATGGCGCTGTGGCGACGCTGGCGGTTGTAGAAGACCTCGATCCACTCGGTGATCTCGGCGATGGCCTGAGCGCGGGTGGCGAATCGCCGGTGGTGGACGAGTTCGTTCTTCAGACTGCCCCAGAAGCTCTCCATCGGGGCGTTGTCGTAGCAGTTGCCGCGGCGTGACATGGACGCCCGCATGCCCAGTGCATCGAGCGCCTGGCGGTACTGGCGGGCGCAATACTGGCTGCCCCGGTCGGAGTGGTGGATGAGCCCGGGCGGGGGTCTGCGCCGGGCGTGGGCGTGGCCGAGCGCACGCAGGCACAGCCCCACCGTCATGCGCTCGTCCATCGCGTAGCCGACGAACTCGCGGGTACACATGTCCTTGAGCCCGGCCAGGTACAGCCAGCCATCGTCGGTGCGGATGTAGGTGATGTCGGTGAGCCAGAGCTGGTCGGGGGCGCTGGCGGTGAAGTCCTGCTGCAGCAGGTTGTCGGCCACGGGCAGCGTGTGCTCGGAGTCCGTGGTGACGCGAAAGCAGCGCTTCTGTCGGCAACGCAGCGCCATCGTGCGGCGTAATCGATCCACCCGGTCGCGCCCGGCCTCGAAGCCCTGCGCCCGCAGCTCCACCAGCACCCGGCGCGTGCCATAGGTCTGGCGACTGGCCGCATGCACCCCTCGGATGGCCACCTTCAGCCGCTCGTCGTCGCGCTGACGGGCCGAGGCCGGCCGCTCGCACCAGGCGTAGTACCCGCTGCGCGAGACCCCCAGCGCCGAGCACAGCACCGCCACCGGATAGTCGTGTCGAGCCTGCAGCTCCTTCATGACCGTGTACCTTGCAGCGACTCCCTCGCAAAGTACGCGGCCGCTTTTTTACGATTTCGCGCTCCATCTCCACCCGGGCCAGTTCCCGGCGCAGCCGGCTGACCTCGGCCTTCAGCTCTCCCACCGAGGGCTCGGCCGCCTTCAGCGCCTGCTGACCTCGACGCTGGCTGCTCGCCACCCAGTTGCTCAGCGAGCCCTTCGGAATGCCCACTCTCTGAGCCGCTTCCTGGTGTGACAGCTTTTGTTCCAGCACCAGCTTTACCGCTTCCGCCTTGAACTCTGCTGTGTAGCTTTGGTTCTTCTTCATCGTCTTTTCCGTCGTGTCACTGGGTCAAGTGAGTGTCCACGGAAGTCAGGCTATCTCAGACGACACAGGCACGCCGGGCACCGCCGGGGCTGCATGGCCGGCCTCGTGGCGCAGCACCGGCAGCGGCGACAGCCCGTGCGCCAGCAGCAGCGAGGTGCGGAAGCGGTGATGGCCGTGCTGATGGCGTGCGCGCAGCCGCGCCGCGCGGCCCATCGCCAGACGCAGCGCATCCGACTCCAGCAGCCGGGCCAGCGACTGCAGCAGATCGGCGCGGCGCGCATGCAGCTCGCCCGACAGCGCATCGATGATCTGCAGCCGGTAGGACGGTGCCGGCGCAGCCACGCAGGCCAGCCCGACCGCCATCGCCTCGGCCAGCCGGTCCGCACCGCGACCGGCCCCATCCGGCGCCAGATAGATCCAGGCCTGGGCCAGCGCCCGGGCACGTGCCGGCGCCTCCGCCAGTGCAATCTCCTGAAGCTTCACCTGCGCGGCCAGCAGCAGTGCACGCACCGAGCCGGGAACCGGGCCGATCCAGGCGAAGGCCGGCTGGCGTGCAGCCTGAATGCCCGACAGCATGACCGCCAGTTCGGCGAAGGCCTGCGCGATCTCCTCGTCGGCCTGCGGGTCGCCGGTGGCCGCGGTCACGATGCGCGGCGCGGTGTCCGCCATGAGCGGCTGGCTGAAGAAGACCGCATCGACCGCGCCAGGCAGCGGCGCCGCGGCCAGCGGATCGACCCGGTCCGGACCGACGAGAAAGACGCTGCGCTCCGGCATGCCCTGCAGCAGCCTCTGGGCCAGCACCCGGCTGCACTGGTGCAGGAACAGCGGCATGTGTGCCCGGGGTCGGCCCTGCAGCACATGGCGAGCGCTCAGCAGCGCCGGCAGGCCGTGCAGATGCAGCGCTTGCGGCGGCGCCGGCGCATCGAGCGCGCGCCTCAGCGCGGTGGCCACCGCCCGCATCGCAGGCACCGGCAGCAGCTGCACCGACTCCGGACTCAGCAGCCGTGCCGCCTGCAGCGCGCCAGCGCCGGCCGCCAGCGGCAGCACCTGCTGCATCAGCTGGCCGTCGGCCAGCGCCATCAGCGTGGGCCACAGCGTGCCGCCGTGGCCGCCCGGCCGCAGCCGGGTCACCAGATGCAGGATCGCGCTCATCGGGCGCCGCTGCCCCGGATGACCACCCGCAGCGTGCGCAGCAGGATGCTGAGCCGCAGCCTCAGGCTGTGCTGCTCGACGAACTCGCGATCAAGCTCGACGCGTTCGTCGTAGGTGGTGTCGTTGCGGCCGCTGACCTGCCACAGGCCGGTCATGCCCGGGCGCACGCTCAGGTAGTGCCAGCGCACCTGGCCGTAGCGCGGCAGCTCGGCCAGCGTGATCGGGCGCGGGCCGACCAGGCTCATCTCGCCGCGCAGCACGTTGAAGAGCTGCGGCAGCTCGTCGAGGCTGGTGCGGCGCAGGAAATGGCCGATCGGGGTGATGCGCGGATCATCGTTCAGCTTGTGGTCGCGTTCCCATTCGGCGCGCGCGGCCGGGTCGCGCTCGAGCAGCTCGCGCAGCATCGCCTCCGAGTCGAGGTACATGCTGCGGAACTTCAGGCAGCGAAAGGGGCGGCCGTGCTGGCCGATGCGGTAGTGGCCGAACAGCACCGGCGCGCCGTCGCAGCGCCACACCAGCAGCGCGATCACTGCCATCAGCGGCGCGAGCAGCAGCAGCAGCAGCAGTGCGGTGAACTGGTCGAGCCGCAGCTGCAGCCGGGCCAGCCGGCTGCCCGATCGGGCCTGGCTGCGGCGCCTGAAGCGGCGGGCGCCGCCGACGAATTCCTGCAGCGTCCGGTCCGATCGCGGGTCTGCCGATTGTTTCGATTTCATACAAAAATCTCTCGGAGACGGTGGGATTGGAGGGCTTGATGTTGTTTTCGTGCATTATTCACCCGAAATCTTGAGCGGCAGATGAATGGCCCTCGGGTGGCCTCCAGTCATGTGGCGATCCCCTCCGGAAGTCGGGGCCGGAAATGTGAAAGTCAAAAGATCGATGCGTTCGCGCCATGAAGTGCAAAAGATGCGCGGTGATGTGCGGAATTGACCCGTGCCTGCAGGATGGCCTCGACGCGCCCGATCGGGTCCATTCGCTGATGCAGATCATCTGAAGCCAATGGTCTGAGTGGATTCATGGGTTTCAATTCGTAATACAGACACTGCTCCTCCATGTCGCTTGCCCGTTTCCTGATGGCCCTGCGCGCGCGCTGGCGCCTCGCGCTGTCGGTCCTGCTGGCCGTGCTCGGACTGACCCTCGCGGTCAGCCTGCTGCTGCCCACCCGCTACACCGCGACGGCCATGGTGCTGGTCGATGCCCGGGCGGCCGATCCGGTGGCGGCGGGTGGCGCCCAGCCGCCACAGGCCAGCACCTACATGGCGATGCAGGTCGACCTGATCCAGAGCGAGCGGGTGGCGCGGGCGGTCATCGCCGCCACCGGCCTGGGCCGCGCGGACGGTCCGGCGCGGGCGAAGTGGCAGGAAGAGACCGGCGGCGCCGGCGACTTCGAGGCCTGGCTGGCTGCCGCGATGCGCAAGCGCCTGGAGGTGCGCCCGGCCAAGGAATCCGGCGTGATCTCGATCGCCTACACCGCCGAGAGCCGCGAGGAGGCGGCGCGCCTTGCCAACGCCTTCGTGCAGGCCTTCGTCGACACCAGCCTGGCGCTGCGGCTCGATCCGGCGCGCGGCAGCAGCGACTTCTTCGACGAGCGTGCGCGCCAGCTGCGTGCCGCGCTGGAGGAAGCGCAGCAGCGCCTGTCGGCCTTCCAGCGCGAGCATGGCCTGCTGGCGGTCGGCAGCGACGAGCGGGTCGACATCGAGACCGCGCGCCTGTCGGAGCTCTCCAGCCAGCTGGTGGCGCTGCAGGCGCAGGCCGGCGAGTCCGGCAGCCGCCGTGCGCAGGCCGCGGCCAGCCCGGACCGGGCGCCGGAGGTGCTGGCACATCCGGTGGTCGCCGGCCTGTCGGCCGATCTGGCGCGCCAGGAGGCCCGGCTCGACGAGATGGGCGCCCGGCTGGGCGAGCAGCATCCGCAGATGCTCGAGCAGCGCGCCACCGTCGAGCGGCTGCGCCGGCAGCTCGCCACCGAGTCGCGCCGCATCGCCTCCAGCCTGGGGCTGAGCGACAACGTCAACCAGCAGCGCCTGGCGCAGGCGCAGGCCGCGCTGGACGAGCAGCGTGCCCGGGTGCTGGAGCTGACCACCCGCCGCGACGAGGCCCGGGTGCTGCTGCGCGACGTGCAGAACGCCCAGCTGGCCTATGACGCGGTGGCCGGCCGCGCCACCCAGAGCGGCACCGAACGCCAGGCGCGCCTGAGCAATGTCTCGGTGCTGAAGCAGGCCACCGCGCCGGCGCAGGCCTCCTCGCCGCTGCTGGGCGTGAACCTGGGCATCGCGGCGGTGCTGGGCAGCGTGCTGGCGCTGGGCGCGACGCTGCTGGCCGAGCTGCGCGACCGCCGGCTGCGCTGCGCCGACGATGTGCCCGAACTGCTCGGCCTGCCGCTGCTGGTCGAGATCCCGTCGTCGCGCCCAGGCGCCCGCACGCCGGTGGCGGCCTTTCCGGCCTTGCGCGGCCCGGGCCGGGCCGGCCGGACATGAGTGCAGGTCGGCCGATGAGCCCGCGCGACGGACATGATCAGCTGCTGCAGGTGGCGGTGCCGCCGGGCGAGCGGCCACTGGGCGAGCTGCTGCGCGACGTCTGCCCGCTGGGCGACGCCGACATCGCCCGCATCGTCGCGCTGCAGGCCGAGCGCGAGCTGCGCTTCGGCGAGGCGGCGCTGCAGCTCGGGCTGGTGCAGCCCGCCCAGCTGCAGCAGGCGCTGGCGCGCCAGTTCGGCTATGCCTGCGTCGATGTGGCTGCGCATCCCCATCTGGCCGAGCTGAGCGTCGCCGCCGATCCGCACGGACCGGCCGCCGAGCTGTGGCGCGACCTGCGCGCGCAGCTGATGCTGCGGGTGCCGGCGCCGATGCCGGGGCCGGCCCGTGCGCATCCGTCCGGCCGGGTGCTGGCGATCGTCAGCCCGCGCCGGGGCGATGGCCGCAGCCACGCCGCCGCCAACCTGGCGGCCGCCTTCAGCCAGCTGGGCGAGCGCACGGTGCTGGTCGATGCCGACCTGCGCGCGCCGCGGCTGCACCGGCTGTTCGGTCTGACCGACCGGCCGGACCGGCCCGGGCTGAGCGTGCTGCTGGCCGACCCGGCGCGGCAGCCCGAGCCGCAGCGCATCGACGTGCTGCCTTGCCTGGCGCTGCTGCCGGTCGGCGCGCCGCCGCCCAATCCGCTCGAGCTGCTCGAGCGCGGCCGCTTCGCCGCGCTGCTGCAGGATCTGGCGACCCGCTTCGACCGGGTCATCGTCGACACCCCGGCCTCGGCCGACGGCGCCGACGCCCGGGTGATCGCCGCGGCCTGCGGCGAGGCGCTGGTGCTGGCGCGGCGCCATCACGCCCGCGCCGCCGAGCTCGGCGTGCTGGTCGAGTCGCTGCGGCGCGAGTCGGTCGATCTGGCCGGCGTGGTGATGCGCGGGGACTGATGGTGCCAGTGCCTGTGCGCCTGCAGCTGCTCGAGCTGACGCTGACCCAGATCGCCACCTTCGCCTTTCCGCTGGTGTTCGCGGTGGTGTGCGGGCGCACGCTGGGCATGCACGACTACGGCGTGGTGTCCTTCTACGCGGCGCTGGGCGGCTTCCTGGGCATGATCATCGAGTTCGGCTTCGACTGGTACGGCACCCGCGAGGTCGCGCGCCGCCGCGACGATGCCGACCATGCGCACCGCACGCTGTGGAACATCACCGCGGCCAAGCTGCTGCTGTGCGCGACGGTGGCCAGCGGCTGCGGCGCACTGCTGCTGCTGCTGCGTCCGCCCGGCGAGGAGGCGCTGATGCTGGCCTCGCTGGCCTATCTGGTCGGCTTCGCGCTGGATGCCGGCTGGTATGCACGGGCGCTCGAGCAGACCCGGCTGCTGCTGCTGGTCACCACCGGCGTGCGGCTGCTGGGCATCGCGCTGCTGCTGGCGCTGGTGCCGCGCCTGGCGACGATGGAGAGCGCGCTGGCGGTCTACGCGCTGGTGTCGCTGGCCACCAGCGCGTTCACCTGGTGCCTGCTGCTGCGCCGGGGGCTGGCGCGCCGCGCCCGCCTGGACGCCGACCGCATCGGGCAGCTGCTGCGCGGCGCCTCGGCCATCGTCTCGGGCAATGTCAACGGCGCGATGCTGACCAATGGCGGCATCGCGCTGCTGGGCCTGCAGGCCGATGCCGCCACCGTCGGCGCGGCCAGCCTGGCGCTGCGGGTGCGCATGGCCGGGCAGGCGGTGCAGCTGCCGCTGCAGCAGTTCGGCTTCGTGCGCTTCGCGCGGCTGGCGGCCGGCGCGCCGGACGAGGCGCTGCGCTTCGGCCGGCGCCTGCTGGTGGCGATGCTGGCCATCGGCCTGGCGGTGGGCACGCTGGCGATGCTGGCCGCGCCGCAGATCGTCGGCTATGTGTTTCACCGCGAGGAGCCGCTGGCGGTGGCGCTGGTGCTGCTGCTGGCGCTGAGCGTGCCGCTGCAGGCGGTGGCGGCGCTGTTCGGCCAGCAGTCGCTGATCGCCTTCGGGCTGGAGCGTCACTATGCGCTGGTGCAGACCGCCGCGACGCTGCTGTTCTGCGCGCTGCTGGCGCTGCTGCCGGCGCGGGTGGGCGGCAGCGCCTACGGCTGGGCCCTGCTGGGTGCCGATCTGCTGGTGCTGCTGCTGTCGGGCACGGTGCTGGCGTGCTGCCGGCCGGGGTGGGCGCGATGAGGACCGCCCGCACCGCATCGATGCCGTGGTGGAGCTCGCCGGCGGGCATCGCCTGCGGCTTCCTGCTGCCGCTGATGTTCCTGATCGCCTGGGCCGGCGAGGTGCGCCATCCGGCGCTGACGATCCGTGGCGTGCAGGTGCTCGACCTGGGCTGGCTGATGCTCGGCGGCCTGCTGCTGGCGGCGCTGGCGCTGGGCGGCATGCTGGGTGCGCAGCTGCAGCCGCGTGCCGGCGCACCGCGCCCGCTGGGCGTCGGCGCGGACCGCGCCGCGCTGGCCATCGGCCTGGTGGCGGTGCTGGCCTTCTCGGTCTGGTTCCGGGACTTCCTGCTCGACCCGGCGCTGCTGTGGGCCACGCTCAGCGGCGCCTACAAGCCCGAGCGCGACAGCATCGAGCTGACGCCGGGGCTGACCTCGCTGGCCAATGTCACGCCGGTGTTCTTCTCGCTCTACCTGTTCCGCCGGCTGGATCCGGGGGGGGCGGGCCGGGGCCCTGCGCTGCCGCTGCCGCGGGCGCTGCATGTGCTGGCGATCGTGCTGGCGCTGCTGACCGCCTTCCGGGTCTATGTCTGGTCGGAGCGGCTGGCGCTGATCGAGTCGCTGGTGCCGCTGGGCCTGGCGGTCGGCCGCTGGGCGGCGGCACGCCCGGGCGCGGCCGGCACGCTGCTGCGGGTGGCCGGGCCGTTCGCCGCCATTCCGCTGGTGATCCTCTACTTCGGTGCGGCCGAGTACGCGCGCTCCTGGGCCTCCGACACCTACCAGGGCCGGCTGGACTTCTGGGAGTTCGCGCTCGGGCGCTTCGCCAGCTACTACTACACCTCGCTGAACAACGGCGCGAGCCTGCTGGCGAACTCCGCCTGGCCGACCTGGACCTTCGAGTTCACGCTCGAGTGGCTGCACCGCGCGCCGCTCGGCCTGGGCCAGCCCTTCTCGACGCTGACCGGCTATGCCGGCCGCACCTTCGAGCAGCACCTGTTCACCTACCAGGACCCGGAGTTCAACAGCCCCTCCGGCCTGTATGCGGTGGTGTCGGACCTCGGCCTGACCGGCGCGGTGGTCTACATGTGCGCGGTCGGCCTGCTCAGCGGCATGGCCTTCCGTGCCTACCGCGAGGGCCGGCTCGCCGGGGTGCTGCTCTATCCGATCTTCTTCATCAGCTTCATGGAGATGTACCGCTATCCCTATCTCGGCACCGCGCGCGCCTTCACCTGGACCTGCGGCATCGTGCTGGCGCTGCTGCTGGCGCGGGTGCTGGCCCCTGCTCCAGCTCCCGCGTCCGCGTCTGCGTCCACGCCGGAAGGCCGCCAGCCATGAACGCGGTGCAGCGGCCGCGCCTGAGCATCGTCGTGCTGAACCGCCAGCGCGAGCGCTTCGTCGCGCATGCGATCGAGTCGGCCTGCGCGCAGACCCTCGAGCGCGAGCAGCCGGGCGCGGTCGAGGTCATCGTCGTCGACGACGGCTCGCGTGACGGCTCGCGCACCGTGATCCGGCGTCTCGCGCCGCAGCTGCGCTGCATCGAGCTCGACGAGGCGGGCCAGGCGGCGGCCATCAATGCCGGCTTCGCCGCTGCCCGCGGCGAGCTGCTGCTTTTCCTGGAGGCGGAGGACTGGCTCTATCCGCAGGCGGCCGCGCAGGTGCTGGCCGCCTGGACGCCGGGCGTGAGCAAGCTGCAGTTCCGTCTCGATCTGGTCGATGCGGATGACCGGCCGCTGGGCCGCCAGCTGCCGCGCCGGCTGCACGAGGGCGCGCAGGCGCTGGCGCTGCTGCGCGAGTTCGGCGCCTATGGCTCGCCGCCGTGCTCGGGCAATGTCTTCCACCGCGACTTCCTGGCACGGGTGCTGCCGCTGGACGAGTCGCCCTGGCAGGCCGGCGCCGATACCGTGCCGATCCTGCTGGCGCCGGCCTGCGGCGCGGTGCGCTCGCTGCCCCAGGCGCTGGGCGCCTACCGCGGTGCCGGGCCGGACGACTGGCTGCCTTCGGCCCGCCACGGCGCGCTGTCCGAGGCCTGCCGTCGCGTCCTGCAGGGCAAGCAGGCGCTGGCCGCCGCGCTGGACCATCTGGTGATCCCGCGCCGGCGCGAGCTGGCGCTGGCGCCCTGGGAGGCGCGCACGCTGGTCATGGGCCTGCGCCTGGGCCCGGCCGATCCGGCGCTGCCGCGTGCGCGCACCGCCGGCCGCGCGCTGCGGGCGGTGCTGCGCTGGCCCGATCTGCGCCTGGGCGAGCGTCTGCTGATGCTCGGCTGGATGGCCGGCGTGCTGCTGCTGCCGCGCGCTCTGGCGGGCCGGCTGGCCCGCCAGCATCGCCGCCTGAGCGGCCGGGAAACACCGACATGCTGATCAACGCCCGCTTCCTGACCCGCCCGGCCACCGGCGTGGACCGCTTCGCCATCGAGCTGCTGGGCGCGGGCGCCCGGCTGGGTCTGCTGCCGCAGGCGCGCGCGATCGTGCCGCAGGCTGCCGCGCTGGTCACGCCGCTGCCGCCGGGCCTGGCGCTGGCGCGCGCCGGCCGCCATCAGGGCCACCGCTGGGAGCAGACCGAGCTGCCGGCGCTGGCCGGCGACGAGCCGCTGGTCAATCTGTGCAACACCGCGCCCTGGCGCCACCAGCGCCAGATGGTGGTGATCCACGACGCGGCGGCGGTGGCCAATCCGCGCAACTACGGCTTTGCCTTCCGCCACTGGTACCGGGTCATGCTGGACTCGGTGATGCACCGCGCGCGGGTGGTCACCACGGTGTCGCGCTTCAGCGCCGACGAGCTGGTGCGCCATTTCGGCCGGCCCTTTCTCGACATCGAGGTGCTGCCCGAGGGCGGCGAGCACATCCTGCGCCTGCCGGCCGATCCGACGGTGTTCGAGCGCCTGGACCTGCAGGGCCGGCGCTATGTGCTGGCGGTCGGCAGCCTGTCGCACAACAAGAACTTCGCCGCGGTGCTGAAGGCGATGGCGCTGCTGGACGATCCCGGCATCGTGCTGGTGGCCGCCGGCGGCGGCAATGCGCGCATCTATGCCGGTGCCGCAGGTCTGGATCTGGACGACCGCCGGCTGCAGCGCACCGGCTATGTCAGCGACCAGCAGCTGCGTGCGCTCTACGAGGGCGCGGCCTGCTTCGTCTTCCCGTCCTTCTACGAGGGCTTCGGCCTGCCGCCGCTGGAGGCGATGTGCTGCGGCTGCCCGGTGATCTCCTCCGACCGCGCCTCGCTGCCCGAGGTCTGCGGTGATGCCGCGCTCTACTGCGACCCGGACGATCCGGCCACGCTGGCGGCGCAGCTGCGCCGGCTGCTGGACTCCGACGCGCTGGCGGCCGAGCTGCGCCAGGCCGGCCGCCAGCGTGCCGCCGGCTTCACCTGGGACCGGGCCGCGCGCGAGTTCGCCGACCTGATGGACCTGCATTTCGCCTGAGGGATTTCCGATGTTCTCCCCGTCCCGCCCCGAGCGCGTCGCCATCGTCCATGAGTGGCTGGTCAACCATGCCGGCAGCGAGAAGGTGGTCGAGCAGCTGCTGCAGATCTATCCGCAGGCCGACCTGTATGCGGTGGTCGACTTTCTCGGCCCCGGCGAGCGCGGCTTCCTGGGCGGCCGGGTGGCGCGCACCACCTTCATCCAGCGCCTGCCGGGCGCGCGCAGGCGCTTCCGCCACTACCTGCCGCTGATGCCGCTGGCGGTCGAGCAGCATGACCTGTCGGGCTATGACCTGATCGTCTCGTCGAGCCACGCGGTGGCCAAGGGCGTGCTGACCGGGCCGGACCAGCTCCATGTCTGCTACATCCATTCGCCGATCCGCTACGCCTGGGACATGCAGCACCAGTACCTGCGCGAGTCCGGCATGGAGCGTGGCCTGAAGGGCGCCTTCGCCCGCGCGATGCTGCACTACATGCGGCTGTGGGACAGCCGCACCGCCGCCGGCGTCGACCGCTTCGTCGCCAACTCGGCCTTCATCGGCCGGCGGGTGCGCAAGGTCTACCGGCGTGAGGCCGGCGTGGTGCATCCGCCGGTGGACGTGGCGCGCTTCGCGCTGCGCGCCGACAAGGAGGACTTCTACCTGACCGCCTCGCGCATGGTGCCGTACAAGCGCATGCCGATGATCGTCGAGGCCTTCGCGCGCATGCCGCAGCGCCGGCTGGTGGTCATCGGCGACGGCCCCGACATGGACAAGGTGCGCGCCGCCGCCGGCCCGAACGTGACGGTGCTCGGCTTCCAGGACGACGCCACGCTGATCGACCACATGCAGCGCGCGCGTGCCTTCGTCTTCGCCGCCGAGGAGGATTTCGGCATCACCCCGGTCGAGGCCCAGGCCTGCGGCACGCCGGTGATCGCCTACGGCCGCGGCGGCTCGCTGGAGACGGTGCGCGGCCGCGGCGACCCGGCACGGCGCACCGGCGTGTTCTTCGACGCGCAGACGCCCGAGGCCCTGATCGCCGCGGTCGAGGCCTTCGAGGCGCAGCCCGTGCCGATCGCGCCCGAGACCTGCCGCCGCCATGCCGAGGACTTCGCGCCGGAGCGCTTCCGCGAGCGCTTCGCCGCCGAGGTCGAGCGCGCCTGGGCCGCCTTTCACGGCGAACCGGATGCGACGACCGTGCCGGTGAGCGCGTCGGTGAGCGTGCCGCAGTCCGTCCCGCGCGCGATCTCCTGCCCCGACCTGAGTCTGATCTCGATGCCCGACGTTCCTGCCCCTTCTCCTGCCGCTGCCGCGGCCGCCCCCGCGTCGACACCGCCAGCGCCGACCGCACCCGCCGAGCCCGACATCGTGCCGGCGGTGCTGGCCGCCTGGCAGCCGCGGCCCGACCCGATGGCCTTGCCGCCGCAGCCCGCGCCGGCCGCGGCGGTGGTGCCGGCGCATCCGGCCCGGCCGATCGGCGAGCTGCTGCGCACGCTGCGGCCGCTGTCCGACGGCGACATCGCCCATATCCTGGTGGTGCAGCGGCGCATGGGGCTGCGCTTCGGCGAGGCGGCGGTTGCGCTCGATCTGGCCAGCCAGGCCGATGTGCTGCGGGCGCTGTCGATGCAGTTCAACTACCCCTGCGCGCTGGACCTGAGCCGCTTCGGCGCCGGCGGGCTGGTGGTGGCCACCGATCCGCACGGTGCCCAGGCCGAGGCCTTTCGCGAGCTGCGCAGCCGCATCCTGGCGGGCCCTCGGGCGCCGCTGGCGGTGCTCAGCCCGGACCGGGGCGACGGCCGCACCCATGTCGCGGCCAATCTGGCCATCACCTTCAGCCAGCTCGGCGAGCGCACCGTGCTGGTCGACGGCAATCTGCGCACGCCGGCGCTGCACCGCGTCTTCGGCCTGAAGGAGCGCGCCAGCCTGTCGGACCTGCTCAACGGCCGCCGGCCCGCCCGGCCCTTCGACCGCTCGGCCGAGCTGCCGGGGCTGTTCGTCATGCAGGTGGGCGCGCCGCCGCCCAATCCGCTCGAGCTGCTGCAGCAGCCGCTGTTCGCGGTGCTGCTGCGCGAGCTGCAGCGCGAGTTCGACCGCGTCATCGTCGACACCCCGCCGGCGCGGGACAGCGCCGACGCGCGTGTCATCGCCGCGACCTGCGGCCAGGCGGTGCTGGTCGGCCGCAACGGCCGCACCGATGCCCGCGCGATGAACCTGCTGGTCGAGCGGCTGCGCCGCACCCGGGCGGACATCGCCGGCGTGGTGCTCAACGCGTACTGAGGGCCGGGCAGTCGAGCCGGGCGCCGCTGGCGCCGGCATCGAGGCGGCCGTCGCGCAGCCGCAGTGCCGGCACGCCGCTGTCCTCGACCGGGTTGTGCCCGATGTGCAGCCGGCCGATGCCGGCCGCGCCGGGCGGCGTCTCATGGCGATGCACCTCGATCGCCGCATGGCCGGTCGGCGCGCCGGCGGCCCGCGCCGCATCCTGCGGCCGGCCGATGCGCATCAGCCGGTTGCGCTCGATGCGCACCTGATCGACGCTCCGGGTGCGCCACGGGCCCTCCTGCGCCACCAGGATGCCGGCGGCGCGCAGCACGTCGCTGACGGTGTTGTCCTCCAGCGTGATGCGCTCGCCGCCGACCACCGCCAGTCCGCGCCCCCATCGCCCGCCCGCGACCCGGTTGCCGCGCACCAGAATGTCCTGCACCGGCGCGGGATCGTGCTCGTAGGACACCACCGCGATCAGGTCGTCGCCGGCATCGTTCACCTGGTTGTTCTCGATGCGGCCCTGCCGGCTGCCACCGCTGACATGAATGCCGTCGGCCAGCGTGGCGCTGATCCGGTTGCCGCTCAGCAGGAAGCCGCGGGCGCCGAGCACCAGGATGCCGGCCGCACCGGCGCCCTCGATGCGCACCTGCTGCACCACCTGGCCGGCGCCCTGCAGCACCAGCCGCGACTGCGCCGGCGCGTCGCGGCGCCGGTCGGTGCGCGCCGTGAGCGTCAGTCCGGCCAGCCGCACGCCGTCGGCCTGCAGCAGCAGCGCATGGTCGGCCGGATCGAGCGCCTGCAGCGTCGCGCCCGGCCCCCACAGCGTCAGGCCGGGGCGGTCGATCGCCACGCTGCCGGCCTGCAGGTAGCGCCCTGGCGGAAAGACCAGCCAGTCGCCGGGGCGCAACGTGGCCTGCGCGCGACGCAGCGCCTCGTCATCGGGCAGATCGTCATCGGGAACGGCGCCGAAGTCGCTGATGCGCCACACCTGCACGGTGGCGGGCGGCTGCGCCGGCACCGCGGCGGGACAGAGGGGAAGGGGAGGCGGCGCGGCTTGCGCATCGTCCGGCAGCAGGCTGCAGCACAGCAGCAGCGCAGCGGCCAGGCCGGGAGAGGCCTCCCCACGCCGGGGCGGGCCGGTGCCGATCGGGTGATTCCGGGTCTGCGACACACTGCCGCGCATCAGGTCCCTTGCATCCATGATGACCGGAGGCTCACCGGATCGGCCCGCGCTGCCCGCGCCCGACGTGAGGATTCGGTGGCATCTTAGACACGGACGCAGTCGTTCCTGTGACTTGGATTAAACAAAGGTTCAAAAGGAATCAAGCTGTTAAAGCTGGCTTCAGCTTGTGCTGAAACGAGACAGTTTCAGGCCTGGGCCGGCGCCGAGGCTGCGGTGCGCGGTGCGGTGATCGAGGCATCGAAATAGGCCCGGGTGTTCGGATGCACCGCGGGATCGGACCGCAGCTCGGCGGGCGTGAACCAGCGCAGCTCGCGGTGCTGGGCATCGGCGGCCTGCAGCTCGCCGGCGGGCAGGTCCAGCGTCCAGCCGAGCACGACATAGTGGGTCGTCAGCGCGTCGATGCCGGCGAAGTTGTCCGGATACAGATGCTGGTAGACGCCGAGCGGGCGGGCCTGCGCGGCCAGCGCCGCCGGCAGGCCGAGCTCGGCCGCGGCGATGCGCACGATCGCCTGCTCGATGCGTTCGTCCTTCAGGATGCGCCCGCCCGGCACGAACCAGCTCGCCTGCGCCGGGCGGTTGCTGCGCCAGCCCAGCAGCACCCGGCCCTGCGGATCGCGGCAGATCAGGTCGATCGAAACCAGGGGCGTGTGGCGAACCACCTCGACCAGCGTCTCGCGGGGCAGGTGGGTGCGGGGCTGTGGACAACTCATGATGACCTCTTCATTCAGGGTTCAGCGCAGCAGCGGGCGCGACATCACCCGCTGCTCGATCTCGGCCATCATGCGGCGGTAGGGCGCGGCACCGATGCCGCCGTAACGGGCCTGGAACTCGGCCTGCGGCATGAACTCGGGCAGGCCGTCGACCGGCGGCATGAAGTCGGCCTCCTTCAGTGCGGCATCCGCGTCCTGCAGCGCCGCGGCGCGCAGCCGGCCGGGGTCCTGCACCGCGATCTGGCCGAAGCGGGTGCCGGCGCGGTCGGCGGCGATGTCGTTGAAGCTGAAGCCGCTGCCGTCGCGCGAGTCGATCACTTCCTTGTAGATGCCGATCGCATCGGCCAGGCGCCCGCCGCCCTCGGCGGCCAGCACCGCCGAGACCAGGAAATGCATCGCGAAGTCCGGCCGGCCGAGCAGCGTGACGGTGCGTGCCGGCGGCCGCGGCCAGTCGCGTGCCTGCGGCACGATGCGCGACAGCGGCTGGCCGGCCGCATGCAGCGCCAGCACCACCAGCGCGGCGCGGTGCTCGGCGGCCAGATCCTGCGGCGGGCAGTCCAGGCCGCAGCGGCCGGCGGCGAAGCCCAGCATCGGCTGCAGCAGCGTCGCCAGCGGGGCGGGCTCCGGCGCCTTGCGCGCCAGCCGCGCCAGCTCTCTCGCATGGGCCTGCAGGCGCTGCTGCAGCGCCTGCGGCACCAGCGAGGCGCGCAGGCGGTCGGGCGTGTCCTCGCGCCACACATAGGCGATCTCGACCTCCTGGGGCTGCAGGCTGACGCGGCGCACCATGTCGATCAGCAGCTCGGCCTGCTCGATCAGGCCGCGGCGGCTCAGCTCATGGCGCAGCAGCGCCTCGGCCAGCGCCGGCGGCACCGGCACCCCGCCCAGGCGCAGCCGCTCCAGCACCGGCAGGCCGGCGGTCTCGCGCAGGTCGGCCTCGATGTTGAGCCAGCGGCCGAAGGGGCTGGCCGGCATCTCCAGACTGGCCTGCAGCCGTGCGCTGCCGGCGCCGGGCACCAGCCGGCTGGGCAGGCGAAGCAGCCGCTGCGTCGCGTCGTTGAGCAGCAGGTCGATGTCGCGGCTGTCGGCGCGCAGCACCCGCAGCGCCGTGCCGTCCGCACCGCGGCCGGCCGCTTGCGGCGCGGGGTGGCGCGGATCGGCCGCGCGCAGCAGCAGCTTGACCCGCAGCAGATCCTCGGCCGACATCGACGCGGCCTCGCGCCGCACCAGCGGCTGGTCGTGGAAGGCCAGCGCCAGCAGCACCAGCGCGGCGACCAGGCCCGACAGCAGCAGCATGCCCAGGCCTTGCAGCAGCCGGCGCAGCACCCGGGAGGAGGAGGGGAATGCGGTGTCTTTCATCTGCGGCGCATCTTAGGCGGGCCGCGCTCGCCCGATCCGGGAAAACCCCTCGTTTTTCCAGCCCGCCTCAGCGGGGCGGCGGCTCGTCGGGCGGGGGGCGCAGGTAGAGCCGGTCGGAATAGGTCGCCAGCCAGTGCGGCCGGAACGCGACGAAGATCGCCACCAGCATGCCGACCAGGAAGGCGTCGCCCCAGGCGGCCAGCCAGCGGCCGATCATCTGCTCGTCCGGATCCAGGCCGGGTGTGGCGCCATGCAGCGCCATCGACAGCGCGCCCGACAGCACGCAGCTCAGCGCGGTCGCGGCGAAGCCCCGTCCGAGGATGTAGACGAAGAGCTGGTTCGGCAGCCAGCGCCGCACCGCCGCGCCCAGCAGCAGCGCGATCGTCGCCGGCATCTGGCCGAGCCAGACCAGCCGGTGCAGCGCCTCGGCCGCATCCAGCCCGGCCATCGCCCAGGTCAGCAGCGTCACCGGCACCAGCGCGAGCATCGCCAGCGGCCAGCCCGTCATCATCAGCAGCATCACCGCGCCCGACAGCGGCTGCACCACCGACATGCCGACATAGCGGTCGGTGCCCCACAGCAGCGGCATCAGCGCGCACCAGGCCAGCCAGATCCACGGCGGCCCCGCCGGGCCGACCAGCCGCCACGGGCGCAGCCACAGCGCCACCGCCAGCGGCCCGGCCGCCAGGAGAAGATCGAGTTCCATGCGCGAATGCTAGAGGCCTTGCGGACCGGCTTTCCTGACCGATCTCCTGACCGGTCGCACGCTCCTGAAAAACCCGCACTCCTGCCTGTTCCCGAGGGGGCTTGTCGCCTGATTGCGGTGATGGATCGGGAGTGGGGTCGCCATACCGGCTACAGTGCCGCCCAACGCAAAAGACTTCGCACACCGATCGGCCGGCTCTGCCGGCCCAGCCACCATGGCGTCTACCTCATCCCGCAAGACCTCCTCCCCCCGTGCCCGCACTGCGCGCGCCACTTCCACTCCGGCCACTGCGACCACTTCGGCCGTCCCGGTCGACGACACGCCGGCCCTGCCGGTGACGGCGTCCGAGCCGGTGGCGGTCGCCGCCGAGCCGACCGCCGAGGCTCCGGCCAAGCCGGCGCGCAAGCGCGCCGCGCCGCGCCGCAAGGCTGCCGCGTCCGAGCCGGCGGTGATCGAGCCGGTCGAGGCTCCTGTCGCCGAGCCGATCGCCGAGCCGGTCGCCGAAGCCGAACCGTCCGCACCTGAGCCGGCACCGACGCCCGCCAAGCCCGCCCGCAAGCGCGCCGCGCCCCGCGCCCGCAAGACCGCCGCCCAGGCGGAGGTGACGCCGGCCGTGGCCGCCGAACCGGCTGTGGCGCCAGCGCCCGAGCCGGTGCCCGAGCCTGTGGCTGCACCCGTCGAAGAGACGGCTGTCGAGGCGGTGGCCGCGGCTGCGCCGGAGCCGGTCGCGAAGACGCCCCGCAAGCGCGCCCCGCGCCGTCGCGCGGCGCCCGAGGCCGCGGTCGAAGGGGCTGCCGAGCCCACGGCCGAACCCGTCGTCGAATCTGTCGTCGAGGCGGCCGCCGAACCTGTCGCAGAACCTGCCGCGGAACCGGCTGTCGCACCGGTGGCCGAGGCCGATGCGCTGCCGCCGGCTGTGGACAACTCCTGTGGACAAGCTGTGGATAACATCGATGATCCGATGCTGCAGCCTGACCCGGAAAAGGAACCCGAGCCGGAACCTGAACCCGAGCCGGAACCCCAGCCGCTGGCGCCGCCCTTCAGCCAGGTCGTGCTCGAGGCGCAGGGCCCGGTGCGTCGTCTGGCCTGGACCCCGGGCCGCGACTGCCCGGCCGAGCTGCTGGCGCTGGCCGCGCAGCTGGATCAGCCCACGGCCGCCGCTCCGCTGGTCAATGACCTGGCGCTGCTGGAGATGGTGCGCATCGCCCGCGAGCGCCGCCATGCGCTGCGTGTCGACGAGGCGGTCTGGCTGTGGCTGGCGCCGGCGCGCGACATGCGCGAGCGTGTCCATCTGCTCGAGACCCGCATGCCGGAAGGCCCCGCCAGTCCGCTGCTGACCGCGCTGGTCACGCTGCCGCTGCGCACCTACCAGGGCGAGGGCGCGCTCTACGCCGCCTGCGCTGGGCGCAGCGTGCTGGCCGATGATGCCGGCCTGGGTCGCACGGTGCAGGCGGTGGCCGCGCTGCGCCTGCTGGCGGCCCAGTTCGGCGCCGAGCGTGCGCTGGTGCTGGCTCCGGCCGAGCGCCTGGCGCACTGGGCCGAGCAGTGGCAGACCCTGACCGGCCTGACCGCGCTGCAGGCCGGCTCGGTGGCGGAGATCGGTGCCGCGGCGCAGGCCGAGGCCTCGCCGCAGGCGCCGCTGCTGCTGCTGGCGGATGCCGCGCTGGCGGTGCAGGACGACACGCTGGCCGCGCTCCAGGCCTTTGCGCCCGACAGCGTGGTCGTCGACGAGAGCGACGACGCCAATCTCAGCCCCTGGCTGGACACCGCCTTCGCGGCGGCGCTCGCGACCCTGGACGGCCCGTTTGCGCTGGCGATCGCCCGCACGCCGGTCGAGGTGCGCCCGCGTGCGCTGCGCGCGATGCTGGAATGGATCGACGCACCGCGCCTGGGCGCGATCGGCCGGCTCGAGGCGCTGGCCGAGGCCCCGGTGGCCGAGCGCCTCGAGGCGCTCGGGCCGTGGCTGCTGCGTCGTACCAAGACCCTGGTGCTGCGCCAGCTGCCCGAGACGGTCGAGGCGATCTGCCCGGTCGAACTCGATGCGGCCGAGCGGCCGCTGCATGACGCCCGTCTGGCGCAGATCGTCCGTGCGGTGCAGCGCTGGCAGCGCAGCCGCTATCTGTCCGATGCCGACCAGCGCCGCCTGCTGTCGACGCTGCATGCGCTGCGCCTGGGCTGCAATGCCGGCAAGATCGGCACCACGATCGAGGGCATCGAGACGCTGCTGGCCGAGCCGGACATGCGCGTGGTGGTGTTCAGCCAGTGGACCGACAGCCTGGAGACGCTGTCGGCGGCGCTGTCCGAACGGGGCATCGCTCACCTGGCGCTGCCGGTCGATGCGGCCGGCGAGGCGCGCCGTGCGCTGGTCAGCGCCTTCCAGCAGGACCCGCAGCAGCGGGTGCTGCTGTGCTGCGACGACAGCCCTGGCGGCCAGCTCGGCCTGCGTCATGCCGCCACCGCGATCCTGCATCTGGACCGGCCCTGGAATCCGGCGCTGCTGGCCCAGCGCTTCAGCCGCGTGCATCGCGCCGACCGGGTCCGCCAGGTGCCGGTCTGCCATCTGGTGGCCAGCCACACGCTGGAGGAGCGCCTGGTCCAGGCTCAGGACGATGCCGCCTCGCGCGAGCATTTTGTCGGGCTGATCGACGGCGCCCAGGCCGAGGCCTTCCTCGGCGGCGCCCGTCTGGAGCGTTTCATGACCGCGCTGGCGGTGCTGGCCGGCCTGCCGGCGTGAAGCGCCGCTGAAGGCCCGTGCCCGGGCCCACCGAAGGTCCGGGCGCACCCGCAGCCGGGCGCGCTAGGATGCGGCATGTCTGTCTCCTTCGGTACGGCCGAGCTGATGTCGGTCGCCGCGACGCTCGGCTGGGCCAGCGGCCTGCGCCTGTATGCGGTGCTTTTCCTGACCGGGCTGGCCGGCCGCTACGCCGGCATCGGCCTGCCCGAGGGGCTGCACTGGCTGATGCATCCGCTGGTGCTCGGTGCCAGCGGCCTGATGCTGCTGGTCGAGTTCCTGGCTGACAAGATCCCGGGGCTCGACTCCTTCTGGGACATGATCAGCACGCTGGTGCGCGTGCCGGCCGGCGCGGCACTGGCCGCGGCGGTCTTCGGCGGCGACGAGGCGGGCTGGGCGGCGGCGGCGGCCGTGCTGGGCGGCTCGCTGGCGGCCACCGCGCATGCGGCCAAGTCGGCCACCCGCGCGGCGGTCAATGCCTCGCCCGAGCCCTTCAGCAACTGGGGGCTGTCGCTGGCGGGTGATGCGCTGGTGCCGTCGATGCTGTGGCTGGTCTGGCGTGATCCGGTGCTGGCGGCCCTCGTGCTGGGTCTGCTGACGCTGGCGATGCTGCTGCTGCTGTGGCGGCTGGCCTGGCATCTGCGCGCGCTGGCGGCGCGGCTGCGCCGGGCGCTCAGCGGCGCAGCGAGCGATCCGGTGTCGCCGCCCTGAGCGGCGGGCGCAGCAGAGCCGCGAACTGGTCGGCCAGCAGCGTGAGCTCGGCATGGCCGCAGGCGCGGCACAGGCTGAGCACCGCGCGGGCATATTCCGGCGGACCGAGCATCAGCGCGGTGTCGATCTCCTGGCCGGTCTCGCGCCTGAGCAGATCGTGAATGCGGCTGGCGATCTGGTGGCGTGCGGCGGCGGGATCGTCGGTGTTCATCGGAGGCTCCTGAGTGCCATCCCTTTCAAGGTGCCCGCCAGGGAGCCAGTAAGCTGGGGGAATGAAGAAGCCACAGGAGAACGAGATCTGGGAAGCGGT
>NZ_BQWE01000020.1:0-3720 GCF_023706025.1 Sphaerotilus sp. FB-3
CGTTTCGCGGACATGCCGCCGGCGCGGATCGTGCCGATGCTGGCCGACGAAGGGGTGTACCTGGCCAGCGAGTCGAGCTTCAGCCGGGTGCTGCGCGCGGCAGGACAGAGCCGCCACCGCGGCCGAGCGCGCGCGCCCCGGCCGAGCAAGGCGCCCACCACGCACGTGGCCCGCGCGCCGGGCGAGGTGTGGTGCTGGGACATGACCTACCTGCCGTGCGAAGTGAGCGGGCGCTGGTTCTTTCTCTACCTGATCCTGGATCTGTACAGTCGCCGGGTCGTGGGCTTCGAAGTCCATGACAGCGACAGCGCCGACCATGCCGTGGCGCTGCTCAAGCGAGCAGCGCTGGCCGAGGGGCTGCACGGGTGCCCTCCCGAGCAACGGCCGGTGCTGCACGGCGACAACGGCGCCACGCTCAAGGCGACCACGGTGCTGGCCATGCTGCACTGGCTCAAGATCCGCCCGTCGTACTCCCGGCCTCGGGTGAGCGATGACAACGCCTTCGCCGAGAGCCTGTTTCGCACGGCCAAGTACCGCCCGGAGTTCCCGGCCAGCGGCGGCTTCAAGGATCTGCAGGCGGCGCGACAGTGGGCCAGTGCGTTCGTGCATTGGTACAACCACGATCACCGCCACAGCGGCATCCGCTTTGTGAGCCCGGCGCAGCGCCATGCAGGGCAGGACCGGAAGATCCTGGCCGCGCGCGATGCGCTGTACCGCCAAGCCCGTCAGGCGAACCCGAAACGCTGGTCGGGCAAGACCCGCGACTGGTCGCCGATCGGGGCCGTCACGCTCAATCCCGAGCGGGAAGGTGTGGCCGCGGCGGTCGATGCCGCGGCAGCTGAAATAAGCAGAGTCGCGGCATGACTCACGCGGCAACTACCTTGACATGCTCCGACGTCTCGCCGGCGCTGGTCTGGTCGAATCCGCCGGCCGGCACGAAGTCGTACGCGATCCAGGTCTACGACCCGGATGCGCCGACTGGCAGCGGCTTCTGGCACTGGGGCGTCTACAACATCCCGGCCTCGGTGACCTCGCTGGCGCAGGGCGCGGGCAACTCGGCGGCGACGCTGCCGGCCGGCGCGAACGGCGGCCACAGCGACTTCCACGACACCGGCGCCACCGGCGGCAACGGCAACTGGGGCGGCCCGTGCCCGCCGGTCGGCGACAAGCCGCACCGCTATGTCTTCACCGTGTTCGCGCTCGGCGTCGACAACCTGCACGCCGCCGCCGGCATCCCGAAGACCGGCTCGGCGGCGCTGCACGGCTTCGTGCTGAACAAGGGCCTGGGCGACAAGCTGCTCGGCAAGGCCTCGTTCACTGCGACCTACGGGCGTTGACGCGGGTCAGCTCACTTCAGGCCGGGCTTGCTCTGCGCAGAGGTCGCCGTAGTTCTGGTCCCGGATCCGTTGTTCTCGACCTTGGCCGCTCCCGCCGATGGACCTGAGGTCGTGCCGGTGGGTGATGTCGACGCCGGTTCGGTCACCGCAAGGGTGGTCGGGGCCGGGCGGGCCGGTTCGGCCTGCGCGAGCAGCGGTGCGCAGGCCGACAGGACCAGCACGGAGACGAAGGGGTGGTGATGCATGAAGAGGGCTCCCTGAAGATGACTGGGCATCGGGCAGGGCTGCCGTGGCGGAACCTGTCCCGATCCGGAAATTCTCTCCAGGGCATCCGGGCGGCGGGAGGCCACCCGTCGGATGCCGTCAGCCGGCGTGTCAAAGTGACATGACTTTTGTGGCCTGCTGGCGTCGGGCGTGCAGCCGTCTCAGAGCCAGCCCTTCGCCACCAGCGCCTTGCGGATCATGTCGGCCATCAGCTGGTGGCCGTAGGGCGTGGGATGGAAGCCGTCGGAGAAGGCATGGCGCTTGTACCAGTCGCTGCCGGTGACGCCGGTGGGCGGGCTGGCGGCCAGCGCGGCGTCGGTGCAGGTCGCGAAGGTGTAGGTCGGCAGGCCGTCGCTGCCGGTGCCGGTGACCGGGCAGGCGGGCGTGCTGGCGTTGCTCAGGCCGTAGGTGGCCGGCGAGGCGACCTGCGCGTCGAGCGTGGCCTGGAAGTCGACCACCGCGACCCGGCTGTCGCCGGCCAGGCGCGCGAGCAGTCGGCTGTTGTAGGCGCTGACCCAGCTGTCGAACAGCGCCGCGCTCTGCGCGCTGGCGGTGGCACCGGCGCTGGCGGTGATCGAGGCCAGCACCATCTGGAAGCGCGGCGTGCGGGTGATCGCCGGCATGTTCAGCACCGCCACCCGCTGCAGGCCACGGTCGAGCGCCTGGGTGGTGATCAGCGTGGCCATCCGGTCGGCCAATGCGCTCATGTAGGTCGCGCCGGCGCCGGCCAGGCCGGTCGTGCCGCCGGCGGCTGCCGCGGAGACCTGGGCCGAGGACAGCAGGCTGCCCAGCAGCGCGGTGTAGGCGGCGCCGCCGTCGGTCGGGGCCTTGAGATAGGCGGAGACCAGCGCCGCGGCATCGTTGCCGCCACCATCGATCAGCAGCAGGTCGCCGGCATGGAAGGAGCCGGCCGCGTTCGCGGCGGTGAACTGCACCGCCAGACCGCGCGGGTCCTGCGCACTCAGCGCGCTGCTGGCCGGATTGATCACTCCGCCGCCGACGGCGAAGTTGGTGCAGTTGAGCGTGCTGTCGGTGGCGAAGGTGGTGCCGGTGAAGCGGAAGAAGCTGCAGCCGCCGCCCAGGCCGTAGGACTGCGCGATCAGCTCCGGATAGATCGGGTTGCCCTGGATGGTGAACTTCAGCCCGAAGGTGCCGACATCGGCCAGGCTGTCGCCCATGACCTTCAGCGCGCCGACCTTCGGGCTGCTGCTGCCGTCATCGCCGCCGCCGCAGGCGGCCAGCATCAGGGCCGCGGCCAGTGCCACGGCTGCCTGGCTGAATCGGGAAAGGGAAGTCTGGATCATCGGATGTCTCCTGCTCTGCCGGGCGCAAAAAAGAACGCCCGTGCTATTTAGTGACATGCACTCTACGTGTCACCGCGACCTGATGCTTCCAGACAAACCCTCGGCGCGAGCCCATGAAAAAGGCCGCCCCTCGGGGCGGCCTTTTGGCTTGCGTGTCACGCGAAGCGTGGCTGGCTGATCACAGCAGCGACTTCAGGATGCGGCCCATCTCCGACGGATTACGGGTGACCTTGAAGCCGCACTCTTCCATGATGGCGAGCTTGGCGTCGGCGGTGTCGGCACCGCCCGAGATCAGCGCACCGGCGTGGCCCATGCGCTTGCCCGGAGGCGCGGTGACACCGGCGATGAAGCCGACGACCGGCTTCTTCATGTTGTCCTTGACCCAGCGGGCGGCTTCGGCCTCGTCCGGGCCGCCGATCTCGCCGATCATGATGACCGCGTCGGTGTCCGGATCGTCGTTGAAGGCGCGCATCACGTCGATGTGCTTCAGGCCGTTGATCGGATCGCCACCGATGCCGACGGCCGACGACTGGCCGATGCCCAGCTCGGTCAGCTGCGCCACCGCTTCATAGGTCAGCGTGCCCGAGCGGCTGACGACGCCGATGCGGCCCTTGCGGTGGATGTGACCGGGCATGATGCCGATCTTGATCTCTTCCGGCGTGATCAGGCCGGGGCAGTTGGGGCCCAGCAGCAGCGTCTTCTTGCCGCCGGCGGCTTCCTTGGCCTTCATCTTGTTGCGCACTTCCAGCATGTCCCGGACCGGGATGCCTTCGGTGATGCAGATCGCCAGGTCCAGGTCGGCCTCGACGGCTTCC
>NZ_BQWE01000021.1:0-555 GCF_023706025.1 Sphaerotilus sp. FB-3
CGTAACAAGGTAGCCGTATCGGAAGGTGCGGCTGGATCACCTCCTTTCTGGAAAAAGACGATGCACCTGACTGCAAAACAGTCTAGGCAGCAAAGTCCAAAACAGTACGACACTCAAATCAATGCGCCCACACTTATCGGCTGTCACGACAGAGTCAGAAGAGATTGGGGTCTGTAGCTCAGTCGGTTAGAGCACCGTCTTGATAAGGCGGGGGTCGTTGGTTCGAATCCAACCAGACCCACCACCAATGTTCAGGGGGATTAGCTCAGCTGGGAGAGCACCTGCTTTGCAAGCAGGGGGTCGTCGGTTCGATCCCGTCATCCTCCACCATCACTTCTGAAATCGATCAGGACAGACCTGAGCGTTGAACGCAATGTTCAGGTCTGTCTCGAAAGAGGCTGTTGTTCTTTAAAAATTCGTAGAGTCGAATCAGCGTTGTTGGCGGAAATGCCGCAGGGGTAAAGGCCTGCAGGCAACCGTGCCGCCAATGACAATTGATTGCGTCACCAGACATCAACCATGTCCGGAAGCAATTCCGGACCGAGTTGAAAGTAC
>NZ_BQWE01000022.1:0-916 GCF_023706025.1 Sphaerotilus sp. FB-3
GGTGAAGTCGTAACAAGGTAGCCGTATCGGAAGGTGCGGCTGGATCACCTCCTTTCTGGAAAAAGACGATGCACCTGACTGCACAACAGTCTAGGCAGCAGAGTCCAACACAGTACGACACTCAAATCAACGCGCCCACACTTATCGGCTGTCACGACAGAGTCAGAAGAGATTGGGGTCTGTAGCTCAGTCGGTTAGAGCACCGTCTTGATAAGGCGGGGGTCGTTGGTTCGAATCCAACCAGACCCACCACCAATGTTCAAGGGGGATTAGCTCAGCTGGGAGAGCACCTGCTTTGCAAGCAGGGGGTCGTCGGTTCGATCCCGTCATCCTCCACCATCACTTCTGAAATCAATCAGGACAGACCTGAGCGTTGAACGCAATGTTCAGGTCTGTCTCGAAAGAGGCTGTTGTTCTTTAAAAATTCGTAGAGTCGAATCAGCGTTGTTGGCGGAAATGCCGTAGGGGTAAAGGCCTGCAGGCAACCGTGCCGCCAATGACAATTGATTGCGTCACCAGACATCAATGATGTTCGGAAGTGATTCCGGACCGAGTTGAAAGTACGGCAAACGTAGATACTCAAACACATGACCTGGCGAAGTCAGTCAGGTCAGTGCAGTCCTTGACGATGTCGGATGCGTCCGATGTCAAAGTTATAGGGTCAAGTGACTAAGTGCATGTGGTGGATGCCTTGGCGATTACAGGCGATGAAGGACGTGATAGCCTGCGAAAAGCTGCGGGGAGCTGGCAAATGAGCTTTGATCCGCAGATGTCCGAATGGGGAAACCCACCCGCAAGGGTATTGCATGCTGAATACATAGGCATGCAAGGCAAACCCGGCGAACTGAAACATCTCAGTAGCTGGAGGAAAAGACATCAACCGAGATTCCGAAAGTAGTGGCGAGCGAAATCGGAA
>NZ_BQWE01000023.1:0-14178 GCF_023706025.1 Sphaerotilus sp. FB-3
TCACCACCCATGTGGCGCTTTTGTCCCTGGCCTGCTCCATCATCTGCCTGCGCACTCTGCGCAGGTTGTGTTAGCCGCTCTAAGCTTCCTCCACGCAAGGACCTTGCCATGGATGTGCTGCAGCTCGATGTCTCGGGGCGCCCTCAGGCCTGGATTTCGCCGAAGGACGCCGTGATCCTCCATGTCGCCGGCGAAGTCGCCTGGACGATCGGTGAACCCTGCCTGGTGATGCGTGGCGGCATCCAGCGCGCCAGCGGCCTGCAGTCGCGCGTCGAGCTGCATCCGATCATCGCGGTGCGCGGTGCGGTGCCCAGCCGGGCCTGGCGCGAGGTGCCGGCGATCGCCAATCCGAAGCTGTTCGCCCGCGACCGCCATACCTGCGCCTACTGCGGCCAGCGCTTCCTGCGCGAGCCCCGCGAGCATCTGACCCGCGAGCACATCATCCCGACCTCGCGTGGCGGCACCCACAGCTGGATGAACTGCATCACCGCCTGCCGCAGCTGCAACGGCCGCAAGGGCAACCGGCTGCTGCACGAGGCCGGCATGGAACTCCTTTACCTGCCCTACATTCCCAATCTGCACGAGGACATGATCCTCAAGGGGCGGCGCATCCTGGCGGACCAGATGGAATTCCTGCTGGCGAGCGTGCCGCGACACAGCCGGCTGCACGGCTGAGCACCGAGATTCCCGGGATCCGCATCATGAAAACCGCTTTCCTCGCGGCGGCCGTCGCCGCCTCCCTGCTGCTGGGCGCCTGCAGCACCACCAGCCCCGACGTGATCCGGCCCGGCGACGCGCAGCGGCTGTCGACGGTGCAGGACGCGGTGGTGCTCCATGTGCGGCCGGTGGTCGTCGAGGGCCAGCAGAGCGGCGTCGGCGGCGTCTCCGGCGCGGTGATCGGCGGCATTGCCGGCGGCTCGGTGGGCGGACGGCGCGAGGCGGCGGCGGTCGGCGTGCTCGGCGCGGTGGCCGGTGCGGTGATCGGCAACACCGTCGAGCGCTTCGGCACCCGCGAGGAGGCGGTCGAGATCCTGCTGCAGCTGCCCAGCGGCGAGCGCCGGGCGCTGGTGCAGGCCAAGGCGCAGGAGAGCTTTGCGCCGGGCGAGGCGGTGGTGCTGGTCACCACCGGCGGTCGCACCCGGGTGATGAAGGCGCCGACCGCCGCGACCGCGGCCCAGCCGACGCGCTGAGACCGCGGCCTGCCTTCAGGCGGCTCAGGCCGCGTCGAGCGCCTGCGCCAGGTCGGCGATCAGGTCGTCGATGTGCTCGATGCCGACCGACAGGCGCAGCATGTCCTCGCTGACGCCGGCCTTCTTCAGCTCGGCCGTGTCGAGCTGGCGGTGCGTCGTCGAGGCCGGGTGGGTCGCCAGCGACTTGGCGTCGCCGATGTTGACCAGCCGGGTGAAGAGCTGGAAGGCGTCGAGCACGCGCGCGCCCGCCTCGCGGCCGCCTTCCTTCAGCCCGAAGCTGAGAATGCCCGAGGCGCGCCCGCCCATCTGCGACTGCACCAGCGCATGGTCGGGGTGCTCGGGCAGGCCGGCGTAGTTGACCAAGGCCACCTTCGGGTGATCGTCGAGGAAGCGCGCCACCGCCAGCGCGTTGTCGCAGATGCGGTCCATGCGCAGCGCCAGCGTCTCGATGCCCTGCAGGATCAGGAAGGCGTTCATCGGCGAGATCGCCGCGCCGGTGTTGCGCAGCGGCACCACCCGGGCGCGGGCGATGTAGGCGGCCGCGCCCAGCGCCTCGGTGTAGACCACGCCGTGGTAGCTGACATCGGGCTCGTTCAGGCGCCTGAAGCGTGCCTTGTGCTCGGCCCAGGGGAACCTGCCCGAGTCGACGATCGCGCCGGCGACGCTGTTGCCGTGGCCGCCCATGTACTTGGTCAGCGAGTGCACGACGATGTCGGCACCATGCTCGATCGGGCGGCACAGCGCCGGCGAGGGCACGGTGTTGTCGACGATCAGCGGCACGCCGGCGGCATGCGCCACATCGGCCAGCGCGCGCAGGTCGGTGACGTTGCCGAGCGGATTGCCGACCGACTCGCAGAAGACGGCCTTGGTGCGCTCGTCGATCAGCGCGGCGAAGGAGGCCGGATCGCGCGGGTCGGCGAAGCGCACCGTGATGCCCATCTGCGGGAAGGTGTGCGCGAACAGGTTGTAGGTGCCGCCGTACAGCGTGCTGGCCGAGACGATGTTGTCGCCGGCCTCGGCGATCGTCTGGATCGCGTAGGTGATCGCCGCCATGCCGGAGGCCAGCGCCAGCGCGCCGATGCCGCCCTCGAGCGCGGCCACCCGGGCCTCGAGGATCGACTGGGTCGGATTCATGATCCGGGTGTAGATGTTGCCCTGCACCTTCAGGTCGAACAGGTCGGCGCCATGCTGGGCGCTGTCGAAGGCGTAGGCCACCGTCTGGTACACCGGCACCGCCACCGCCTTGGTGGTCGGGTCGGGCTGGTAGCCGGCGTGAACGGCCAGGGTCTCGAGCTTCATCGGCTTCATCGGCGAGTCTCCTCGTGTCGTGGGGTGGGACGGGACAGATTCGGGCCGGCGATTGTGGGCCGGCGTCTTTTCAGTGACCTTGCTCGGCGTGGAGTTTCTCGTGGATGCGCCGGTTGGTGCGCCAGACGCCCCACAGCACCGCCGGGATCAGCGCGCCGGCGACCAGCTCCGGGCTGATCGGCACGCCGGCGACCTTGACCGCCTTGGCGCCGTAGTAGATCAGGCTCATCACGTAGTACGAGATCGCCGCGATCGACAGCCCCTCCACCGTCATCTGCATGCGCAGCTGCAGGTCCTGGCCGCGGGTGAGCTGCGCCAGCAGCTGCTGGTTCTGCGACTCGGTGGCGATGTCGACGCGGGTGCGCAGCAGCGCGCTGGTGCGCTCGATGCGCTGCGACAGGCCGCTCAGGCGCTGCGCGGTGGCCGCCACCGTCTGGATCGCCGGCGACAGGCGCCGCTGCATGAATTCGCTGATGGTCTGCGTGCCCGAGATCGGCTTCTCGCGCAGCTCCTGGATGCGCTGGCTGACGATGGCGTCATAGGCCTGGGTCGCGGCGAAGCGGTACTGGTTCTCGGCGGTGGCGCGCTCGACCCGCGCGGCCAGCGCCACCAGCGTGTCGAGCAGCTCCTGGTCGGTGGCGGCCTTGTTCTCGAGCCGCGCGGTGATCTCGGCCAGCCGCGACTCGGCCTCGGCCAGCATCGGCGACAGCGCCTTGGCCGCGGGCAGCCCGCGCAGCGCCATCATCCGGTAGGTCTCCAGCTCGAGCAGGCGCTGCGAGATGCGGCCCGCGCGGGTCTCGGTGGTGCGCTCCGGCGCGATCACCAGCATGTGCTCGAAGCCGTCTTCGCGCAGCCGGAACGAGGTGACCGCGATCGAGTGGCCGTAGGTGCCCATGATCGAGGCCACCACGCTGCGGCCGCCCAGCCAGCGCTGGCCGCGCCGGGCGGCTTCCGGCGCATTGGCGATGTCGCCGATGACCATCGCCAGCTTGATCGCGGTGATGGTGCGCCCGGGAATCGCCGCCAGCCAGTCCGGGTCGATCGCCAGCGCGTCCAGCGGCGGGTTCTCGGCCTCCAGGCCGGCGCCCTTGGGCAGCGACTGCACGATCGAGTAGCGGGTGTACTCGCTGTGGCGCTCCCACTTCAGCGTGCAGTTTCCCAGGCGCAGCCGCACGAAATGGTCGTGCAGCACCTCCGGCGGCAGATCCTGCTGGCCCGGCAGCAGGCGCAGGTGCGCCAGCTCCTGCTCGCGGCTGATGCCCTCGTTGAGCACCGCGACATAGACGACCAGCGCCGGCAGGCGGATGCGGGCGGTCGGTCGGGCATGGACCTCGTTGTGCAGCAGCGCGCGCTGCAGGTCGTCGGGCGGCAGCGCGCTGCGCGTGGGGGAGGGCGAGGGCGGAAGAGCGTCGGTCATCGCGGGATCGGAGGGGCGAAGTCGGCAGAAGTGGACGGTCGGGCGCGTACTGCCCCTCGAGCGTAACGGCTTTCCGTGGGGTTTCTGGGGCCTCCCCCTCTTGAAAGCCGCGATCGCGTTCCTATAATCAGTTCCGTTAGCACTCGCCGATGGTGAGTGCTAGTGATCGCGAAGGGCATCGTTCCGCCCTGTCGCATCCCACCTTCTCTGTCCGATCCAAGCTCTGTTTCTAGGAGTCGCCATGAATCTTCGTCCCCTGCACGACCGCGTGATCGTCAAGCGTCTGGAAAACGAGACCAAGACCGCCCTGGGCATCATCATCCCGGACAACGCGGCCGAGAAGCCGGACCAGGGTGAAGTGCTGGCCGTCGGCCCGGGCAAGCGCAACGACAAGGGTGACTTCGTCGCGCTGAACGTGGCTGTCGGCGATCGCGTGCTGTTCGGCAAGTACAGCGGCCAGACCGTCAAGGTCAACGGCGAAGAGCTGCTGGTGATGCGCGAAGAAGACCTCTTCGCCGTGGTCGAGAAGTAAGCCGCCCTCAAGGCGCCTTCTCCCGCACATCTCCCCCCATTCCCAGATTTCAAGTATTCGGAGTTAGAACATGGCTGCAAAAGACGTCATCTTCGGCGCAGACGCGCGTCACCGCATGGTCGAGGGCGTGAACATCCTGGCCAACGCGGTCAAGGTCACCCTGGGCCCCAAGGGCCGCAACGTGGTGCTGGAGCGCTCGTTCGGCGCCCCGACCGTCACCAAGGACGGTGTCTCGGTCGCCAAGGAAATCGAGCTGAAGGACAAGCTGCAGAACATGGGCGCCCAGATGGTCAAGGAAGTCGCTTCCAAGACCTCGGACAACGCCGGTGACGGCACCACCACCGCCACCGTGCTGGCCCAGGCGATCGTGCGCGAAGGCATGAAGTATGTCGCCGCCGGCATGAACCCGATGGACCTGAAGCGCGGCATCGACAAGGCGGTCGCCGCCTTGGTCGTCCAGCTGAAGGCCGCCTCGAAGGCCACCACCACCTCGAAGGAAATCGCCCAGGTCGGCACGATCTCGGCCAACTCCGACGCGGACGTCGGCGGCATCATCGCCGAGGCGATGGACAAGGTCGGCAAGGAAGGCGTCATCACCGTCGAAGACGGCAAGAGCCTGAACAACGAGCTGGACGTCGTCGAAGGCATGCAGTTCGACCGCGGCTACCTGTCGCCGTACTTCATCAACAACCCGGAAAAGCAGGCCGCCCTGCTCGACAACCCGTTCGTGCTGCTGTACGACAAGAAGGTGTCGAACATCCGTGACCTGCTGCCGACGCTGGAGCAGGTTGCCAAGGCCGGCCGTCCGCTGCTGATCATCGCCGAAGACGTCGACGGCGAAGCGCTGGCGACCCTGGTGGTCAACACCATCCGCGGCATCCTGAAGGTCGTCGCCGTCAAGGCCCCGGGCTTCGGCGACCGCCGCAAGGCCATGCTGGAAGACATCGCCATCCTGACCGGCGGCAAGGTCATCGCCGAGGAAGTCGGCATGTCGCTGGAGAAGGTCACGCTGGCTGACCTGGGCCAGGCCAAGCGCGTCGAAGTGGGCAAGGAAAACACCACCATCATCGACGGCGCCGGCACCGCCGACATCATCGAGGCGCGCGTCAAGCAGATCCGCATCCAGATCGAGGAAGCCACCAGCGACTACGACCGCGAGAAGCTGCAGGAGCGCGTCGCCAAGCTGGCCGGCGGTGTTGCCGTCATCAAGGTCGGTGCCGCCACCGAAGTCGAGATGAAGGAGAAGAAGGCCCGCGTGGAAGACGCCCTGCACGCCACCCGCGCTGCGGTGGAAGAAGGCATCGTCGCCGGTGGTGGCGTCGCCCTGCTGCGTGCCCGTCAGGCCGCTGGCGAGATCAAGGGTGACAACGCCGACCAGGACGCCGGCATCAAGCTGGTCCTGAAGGCGATCGAAGCCCCGCTGCGCGAGATCGTCGCCAACGCCGGTGGCGAGCCGAGCGTGGTGGTCAACGCCATCCTGGCCGGTTCGGGCAACTACGGCTTCAACGCCGCCAACGACACCTATGGCGACATGATCGACATGGGCATCCTGGATCCGACCAAGGTCACCCGCACCGCGCTGCAGAACGCCGCGTCCGTCGCCTCGCTGATGCTGACCACCGAGTGCATGGTCGCCGAAGCGCCGAAGGACGATGCTCCGGCCGGTGGCATGCCGGGCGGCATGGGCGGCATGGGCGGCATGGGCATGGACATGTGATCCTGCCGAGCCTGACCTGAGCTCGAATGAAAAGGGTGGCTGTCAAGCCACCCTTTTTTCATTTCTGCAAGCAATTGCGTGTGAAGTCGGGCACGCCGAACGGGTTCATCCCCCGCATCCGGGTGACAAATCTTGGCCGTCTGCGTGAGGATCTGACATTTCTTGGCAGCACCGTCGACCTTGTCGGCCAAAAAATGTCACTTCCTGAGCCGCATCAGCGCCGCTCCGCCCGGGCTGTTGGGGCTTTGAGGGCTGGCACGAAGTCTGCACATTTCCTGCCGTCTACTCACTTGACGGAGGATCCTTCCATGAAGCGCGCGCAACAAGGTTTTACGCTTATCGAACTGATGATCGTCGTGGCGATCATCGGCATCCTGGCCGCGGTGGCGCTGCCGGCCTATCAGGACTACACGGTCCGCGCGAAGGTCTCGGAAGGCCTGGCGCTGGCGGCCGGTGCCAAGGCGACGGTGGCTGAAAATGCGGCCAACGGTGCAGCATTCAATTCCGGTTTCCAGGAGCCTGCTGCGACCAAGAATGTCGCCAAGGTCGAAATCAACCCCACCAATGGCGAGATCACCATCACCTTCACCGCGGCAATCGATGGTGGTGCGAACCTGATCCTGTCGCCGCGTGACGGCGGTATTGCGGGCAACGCGCTGGTGAGCGGCACGGTGCCGACACAAGGTTCGATCACCTGGAATTGTCTGTCTGCAGGCTCGACTGGCTCTGGCAAGTCGGGCACTGCTGGCAGCATCAAGGGCAAGTACGTCCCGGCTGAATGCCGTAGCTGACACCCCCTTGTCTGAGGGGTCAAGATGCGCCTTCGGGCGCATCTTGCGTTTCTGGCGCCCGAAAACGAATTTGTTCCTTGGTGAATGGCGGTGGATTCTCTACAACGGCAGCAGTTTTCCGCAGGAATGCCACGCCATGTGCCACACCGCCGCTGTCGTCCCGGGGGGGAGAGCAGTCAGGCCCTCGCCCGGATTCACGTTGATCGAGCTGATGATCGTCGTCGCGATCGTCGGCGTACTGGCGGCCATCGCGCTGCCCGCCTACCAGGACTATGCGCTGCGCGCCCGCGTCTCCGAAGGGCTGCGCCTGAGCATGGAGGCCCGCGACATGGTGACCGAGTTCTACGGCACCAACTCGCGCTGGCCTGACAGCAATGAGGCTGCCGGTCTGGTGGAGCCCGAGAAGATCGCCGGCAACAGTGTCAGCTCGGTTTCTGTCGGCAGTGCCGGCATCATCACCATCCGCTTCAATTCGCGGGTCCAGGACGGCAGCCTTCTGCTCCAGCCCGAGGCCGCCTCGGGCAGCATCCGCTGGTCCTGCCGGATTCCTTCCAGCGGCGGCCTGTCGCCGCGCTACGTGCCGGCGGAGTGCCGCGGCAGCTGAAGCGCAGGCCTGCGCGGGTCCGGGGCGAGCGGCTCGGCTCGCTATGATCGGCGCGCATGACGCCGCCGCTTTCCGCTGACCGCAACGCCTTCCTGCCGCTGGCCCTGCTGGCCGTCGCGCTGCCTTTCCTGATTGCCGGCAGCGCGCCGCCGACCTCGACCTATTTCAACCAGGCGCTGGCCTTCGGTGGCTGCGGCCTGTGGCTGATGGTCTGGGCGCTGGGCACCCGGCCCGGTGCGGCCGGATCTTCCGCCGCCACCCGCTGGCTGCTGGGCGTGGGCGCGCTGCTGCTGCTGTCCACCGCGCTGTCCTCCGCGCCCTGGGGGCAGCGGCTGGCCCCGCTGGGCTGTCTGCTGCTCGGCGGCGCGCTGATGCATGCGGTGGCTCGCAGCTGCCGTGACGGCCGCGGCGGCGACTGGACCCTGCCGCTGATGTGCGCGCTGCTGACGGCCGGACTGCTCAGCGTGGTGATCGGCGCGGTGCAGGTCTTCGCGCCCGAGCTGGCCGACGGCCGCTGGGTCGCCTTCGCGACCACGCCCGGGCGGGCCATCGGCAACATGCGCCAGCCCAACCAGCTCTCGACGCTGCTGCTGTGGGCCGCCGCCGCCGCGGTCTGGCTGTCGCTGCGCGAGCGTCGTCCGATCGTGCAGCTGGCGCTGGTGCTGGCCGCGCTGGTCTTCGGCGTGGCGATGACCGCCTCGCGCACCGGCCTGGTCGGCGTGGTGCTGCTGGCGCTGTGGGGCCTGCTGGACCGCCGCCTGCCGGCGCCGGTGCGCGGCCTGCTGCTGGCGATGGTGCCGTTCTATGCGCTGTGCTGGGTCGGGCTGGAGCAGTGGCTGGCCTCGCATGGCGTGATGTTCTATGGCGACGACCAGCTCAAGAAGACGCTGCATGGCGACGCCAGCAGCTCGCGCGGGCGCATCTGGGCCAACACCTGGGCGCTGGTGCAGGCGCATCCCTGGACCGGCGTCGGCGTCGGGGCCTTCAACTTCGTCTGGTCGATGACGCCGTTTCCCGGCCGGCCGGTCGCCTTCTTCGATCACAGCCACAACCTGCCGCTGCAGCTGGCGGTGGAGTCCGGCCTGCCGCTGGCCGGTGCGGTGCTGGCCGGCGTGGCCTGGGCGGGCTGGCGTGCCCGTCGGGCGCTGGTCGATGCCGACGAGGAGCGCGCGCGCGACGCCCGGACCGCGCTGTTCATGCTGGTGATGGTCGGCGTGCACAGCCTGCTCGAGTATCCGCTGTGGTACGTCTACTTCCTGCTGCCGGCGATGATGCTCGCGGGCTGGCTCACCGGCAGCGTGCCCGCCTCAGGCGAGCCGGCACGGCCGCCGGCAGCCGCGCCGGGCTGGCGCCTGCGCCTGGGACCGTGGCTGTGGAGCGTGACCGGCGCCCTGGCGCTGGTCGCCTCGGTCTGGTCGACGGTCGAGTACTGGACAGTGTCGGTGATCTTCGAGCCCGAGCTGTCCTTCGGCGAGGCCGAGCCGCTGTCGGCGCGCATCGAGCGCGGCCGGCGCAGCGTGCTGTGGGGGCATCACGCCGACTATGCCCGCGCGACGATGGCCAAGGCGCCCGAGGAGGTCTTCGACGCCTTCGACCGGCCGCTCCACCATCTGGCCGACACCCGGCTGATGATCGCCTACGCCCGGGCGCTCGAGGGCCGCGGCGAGACGGCCCGCGCCGCGCATGTGGCGGCGCGACTGCGCGAGTTCCGCAATCCGGCCTCGGCCGAATTCTTCTCGGTCTGCGATGCGCCGGGCTCGGATCGCCGGCCCACGCCGTTCCAGTGCCTGCCCGATCCGGCCCTGCCGGCCGATCTGATGCGGCCCTGAGCCGGAGCCTGCGCCAGCACACCTCCCGTCATGCCCGCGGCTGTGGCAGGGGTGGGTCCTCGCCTTCGCGAGGATGACGATGGCGGGGTGGGCGGGACGGGATCACGGGTGCTGAGCGAGCCAGTCGCCGGACTTGCCACCGCGCTTCTCCAGCAGACGGATGTCGGTCATGACCATACCCTTCTCGGCCGCCTTGCACATGTCATAGATGGTCAGCAGACCGACCTGGACGGCGGTCAGCGCCTCCATCTCGACGCCGGTGCGGCCCAGCGTCTCGACGGTGGCCTCGCAGTGCACCGCCGAGGCGGCCTCGTCGAGGCGGAAGTCGACCGCCACCCGGGTGATCGGCAGCGGATGGCACAGCGGCACCAGATCGGCGGTGCGCTTGGCGCCCTGGATCGCGGCGATGCGCGCGATGCCGATCACGTCGCCCTTCTTCGCCTCGCCGCGGGCGATCAGCGCCAGCGTCTCGGGCTGCATGCGGATCGTGCCGGTGGCGGTGGCGACGCGGTGCGTCGGATTCTTGGTCGACACGTCGACCATGTGGGCCTGGCCGTGGGCATCGAAGTGGGTCAGCGGTGAGTTCATCGCAGGGGGACGGCAGTCGGTGGAGGTGGAGGGCGGATGCGTGTTGTAGCCGGCGCTGCTGTCAGCGGCCTGGGCCTCAGCAGGGAGATACACGCCGGCGCCAGGGTGGCGGCATGATACGCAGCCTCGCTCCAGGAAGATGATGAAGACGACTCCGCTGCTGCTGGCCGCACTGCTGGGCCTGACGATGCCGCTGGCCCTGGCGCCGGCCTCACCGGCGCAGGCGGCCACCCCCGCCGCCGCGCCGACCCTGCCCGCGCTGGGTGACGCCGGCGGCGACGAGCTGGGCCTCGGCGCCGAGCGCCGGCTGGGCGAGCGCATCATGAAGGAGCTGCGCCGCGACCCGGACCTGCTCGACGATCCGCTGCTGCAGGACTATGTCGACTCGCTGTGGCAGCCGCTGCTGGCCGCCGCCCGCGCCCGCGGCGATCTGCCCGACGAGCAGCGCGAGCAGTTCGCCTGGGCGACCTTCCTGGTGCGCGACCGCAGCGTCAACGCCTTTGCGCTGCCCGGCGGCCATGTCGGCGTGCATCTGGGCCTGATCGCGATCACCTCCACCCGCGACGAGCTGGCCGCGGTGCTGGCGCATGAGCTTTCGCATGTGACGCAGCGCCACATCGCGCGCTCGATCGCGACCAGCCGGCGCCAGTCGCTGATCGGCGCGGCGACGATGATCGCCGGCATCCTGGCCGCCTCGCGCAGCGGGGATGCGGCCAACGCGATGATCGTCGGCGGACAGGCGGTCGCTGCGCAGGGCCAGCTCAACTTCTCGCGCGACATGGAGCGCGAGGCCGACCGCATCGGCTTCGGCGTGCTGGAGGCGGCGGGTTTCGCGCCCGAGGGCATGGCCGGCATGTTCGACCGGCTGCAGAGTGCCTCGCGGCTCAACGACAGCGGCCAGTTTCCCTATCTGCGCTCGCACCCGCTGACCGGCGAGCGCATGGCCGAGGCCCGCTCGCGTCTGGGCGTGAATCCGGCTGGGTCGGGCGCGGCTCCGGACGCGGCACGCTGGCTGCATGCGGCGATGCAGGGCCGCGCGCGCGCGCTGATGGACGGCCGCGGCGAGACGCTGAGCCGGCTGGCCGGCGGCGGCGTGCCCGGCGCGGCGGCGGTGGCCGGCACGCCGGAGGCCTTGTCGACCGCCTGTGCCGCCGCGCTGGCCGCCACCCGGCTGAAGGACTGGCGTGCGGCCGATGCCGCGCTGGCCCGCGCACGCACGCTGGCGGCAGGCCAGGGCGCACCGGTGCAGCGGGCCGTGCAGATCATCCAGATCGAGTCGATGCTCGACCGCGGCCAGACGACCGAGGCGGCGCGGCTGCTCTCCGGCGGTCTGCTCGACGGCAGCCGCGCCGGCCTGATGCTGTCGGCACGGCTGGCCGCGCTGCCGCAGGCCGAGGCGACGCAGGCCGGTCGGGTCCGCGAGGATCTGCAGACCTGGGTCAGCGTGCGTCCGGGCGATGCCGGTGCGTGGCAGGCGCTGGCGCGGGTGTCGGAGCGGCTCGGGCAGCCGCTGGCCTCGCTGCGCGCCCAGGCCGAGGCGCAGGCGGCGCTGGGCGATCTGGCCGGTGCGGTCGACCGGCTGCGCGCCGGCCAGCGGCTCTCGCGCAGCAGCGGTGCGGTCGAGTCGATGGAGGGCGTGGTCATCGAGTCGCGGCTGAAGGCGCTCGAGCAGCAGCGCCGCGCCGAACTGGAGCGCGAGCGTCGCGGCGAGGACGACTGAAGCAGGACCGAAGGCGCAGGCAGGGTGCCGCGCCGTTCTTGTCGCTCAGTCTTCGTCGAACAGGCGCTGCAGCGCGCTGTCGATCACCATGCCGCACAGGCTGTACAGCAGCGAGGTGATCAGCGCCGCGCCAAATCCGGCGACCTGCAGCCCGTCGAGCATCCAGGCCGCGAACTGGAACACCGCAGCATTGATGACGAAGAGGAACAGGCCCAGCGTCACCACGGTGACCGGCAGCGTCAGCACCACCAGCAGCGGGCGCACGACCGCATTGAGCAGGCCGAGAATCAGCGCCGCCATCAGCGCGGCGCCGAAGCCCCGCACCTCGAGCCCGGGATAGAGGGTCGCCACCAGCAGCAGCGCGGCAGCAAGCAGGAACCAGCGAGCGAACAGCTTCAGCATGATGCGTGAAAGGATACACGCATCAGAGGGCATTGGTACCCGACTGTTCAACCCTGCAGTTTTGAGGGAAAAGAAGAGTTCAGGCAGAATCCGCGCCATCGAAAGGGGAGTAGCAGAGGGTCGCCAGGCTCTCGCGGCATCCCGTCAGTACGGTGAACTGCCCGACAGCAGCTCACCCGGGTTCGCAGACAAACACCTGCACGGCGCCAGTCGTGCTGATTGTCGCAAGACCTTTCGGTACGGAGCGCCCTTCAGGGCTGCGCAGACCGTGCCGAAGGCCGCTCCGAGTCTCGTCATTCGTCGAACGACCTGATCGAAACCTGTGGAGTACTGTTCATGCTGATGAATTCGATGGCGCCAGACTGGCTCTGGCTTTTCTTCGTGGCGGTGGTGCTGCTGGCCTTGTTCGTGGACTTCGTGGTGCTGCGCAAGCAGGGCGCGCATGAGGTGGGCGTCAAGGAGGCGCTGAACTGGTCGATCGTCTGGGTGGCGCTCAGTCTGGCCTTCAACGGCCTGCTGTGGTGGGCCACCTGGCGCGAGCATGGCACCGAGATCGCCAATACGCGCGCACTCGAATTCCTGACCGGCTACCTGATCGAGAAGTCGCTGGCCGTCGACAACATCTTCGTCTTCCTGATGATCTTCACCTACTTCGCGGTACCGCCGTCGTACCAGAAGCGGGTGCTGATGATCGGCATCATCGGCGCGATGGTGCTGCGCACGGTGCTGATCCTGGTGGGCGCCTGGCTGATCGCGCAGTTCCACTGGATCCTGTATGTCTTCGGTGCCTTCCTGCTGATCACCGGCATCAAGATGTGGTGGGCGGCCGGCCAGGAGCCTGACCTGGAAAGCAACCCGGCGCTGAAGCTGCTGCGCAAGGTGCTGCCGGTCAGCAAGAACTTCGATGGTGAAAAGTTCTTCACCGTCGAGAACGGCAAGCGCATCGCCACCCCGCTGCTGCTGGTCATCGCGCTGGTGGGCGTGACCGACGTGATCTTCGCGGTCGACTCGATTCCGGCGATCTTCGCCATCACCAGCGATCCGTTCATCGTGCTGACCTCGAACATCTTCGCGATCCTGGGTCTGCGTGCGATGTACTTCCTGCTGGCGGCGATGGCCTCGAAGTTCCATCTGCTGAGCTACGGCCTGGCGGTGATCCTGGCCTTCATCGGCACCAAGATGCTGCTGATCGACATCGTGAAGATTCCGGTGTTCGCTTCGCTCGGCGCCGTGATCGGCATCCTGGCCCTGACGATGTGGCTGAGCGTGCGCACCGCGCCGAAGCTGCCTGCCAGCAACGGCTGATCCCGCCTTCCGTCACACCCGCGAAGGCGGGTGCCCACGAGCATCACCAAGCCCATGAAAAAGGCCACCCCTTGCGGGGTGGCCTTTTTTTGTCGCGTTACCCGCAGCCCCGGCCAGGCGGCCGGGGTCAGCGCTGCATCACAGCAGCGACTTCAGGATGCGGCCCATTTCCGACGGATTGCGGGTGACCTTGAAGCCGCACTCTTCCATGATGGCGAGCTTGGCGTCGGCGGTGTCGGCGCCGCCCGAGATCAGCGCGCCGGCGTGGCCCATGCGCTTGCCCGGAGGGGCGGTGACACCGGCGATGAAGCCGACGACCGGCTTCTTCATGTTGTCCTTGACCCAGCGGGCGGCTTCAGCCTCGTCCGGGCCGCCGATCTCGCCGATCATGATGACCGCGTCCGTGTCCGGATCGTCGTTGAAGGCGCGCATCACGTCGATGTGCTTCAGGCCGTTGATCGGATCGCCACCGATGCCGACGGCCGACGACTGGCCGATGCCCAGCTCGGTCAGCTGCGCCACCGCTTCATAGGTCAAGGTCCCTGAGCGCGAGACCACGCCGATGCGGCCCTTGCGGTGGATGTGACCGGGCATGATGCCGATCTTGATCTCTTCCGGCGTGATCAGGCCCGGGCAGTTGGGGCCCAGCAGCAGCGTCTTCTTGCCGCCGGCGGCCTCCTTGGCCTTCATCCTGTTGCGCACTTCCAGCATGTCCCGGACCGGGATGCCTTCGGTGATGCAGATCGCCAGGTCCAGGTCGGCCTCGACGGCTTCC
>NZ_BQWE01000024.1:0-9529 GCF_023706025.1 Sphaerotilus sp. FB-3
GTCTGGCATCGTGTCGTGGGGTGGCGAGGTCGGGCCGGATTGTTACCACGCAATCGGGGACTTGGCTAATGCAATCGCCCTGGGCGGACGCTGCCGCGCGACGCATTCGAGCGCCTGTGCGCCGAGCAGCACCAGACCGCCGTACCGGGCGTCGTGCTGGAGTATCTGCACCGCAGCGGGCAGGTGTTCTGGAAACAGGGCGTGTTCGGCGATCAAGTGGTGCTGGACCAGGCGTGGGCGCTGGACGGGATGTATGCGGTGCTGCACCGGGATTCGGCGCTGCCGCTGATCCGCCAGCAGCACGGGCGGTTCACACCGCAACTGCTGGCGCTGCTGGTCTGGCAGAACCGCACCGAGGAGGAACGCAAGCTCTTCCTGTCGATGATGGAAAAGTGCCAGACGTGTTTCAAGATCGCCGAGGACATGCATGTCGCCCCGGCGCTGCTGCCGCTGGAAGACGCGGTGGCGGGGCAGATCGCCGGCCTCTGGCAAGGCGCCGAAGCCAAGGCCGAGGTGAAGCTGAATTACGCCTTCCTGCACGAAGGCGTGCTGCGGGCGCTGCTGTGCGGCATCGGCTCACGCGCAGGCGTGCAGGCCGTCTACTGGCGCTACGGCGTGTGTTTCTACGACCAGCAGGCCGCCGGCGTCGTTCGCATCCGCAGCCAGTTGCCGGCTCCGAGCGGACAGGGCGGCGGGTGGATTTCGGTCGAGACGACCGAGGCGAATGCGGCGGCGCTGGCGCGGGAAGTCGTCGGATCGATCGAGCGGATCAACATCGGTCAGAAACCAGAGGTGAAGTGGATGAGCGGCGAACCCGGTGAAACTCGGCCCATGCCCGGAGACGACAACGGCCAGGAACCGTTTGCCCGCTTGACCCCCGGCCCGGTGCCCCGCGCCGCCGACGCGCCGATCCCGGTGTACGTGTCGTACGCGTGGGAGGATGCCAGTCAGGCGTTCGTGGACGAGGTCGGTCAGCGCCTGCCCGCCGACCGCTTCGAGTTCCGCCGCGACAAGACGCACATGCGAACCGGCGATTGGATTTCCCATTTCATGGCGGAAATCGGCCGCGCCGACCGCGTGCTGGTCGTGCTCAGCGACAAGTACCTGCGCTCGCCCAATTGCATGCGCGAGCTGCTGCACCTGTTCCAGCGCAGCCAGGGTGACCGTGCCGACCTGATGGGCCGCATCGTGGCGGTGATCCCGCCCGACCTGAAGATCGACCGTGCGATCGGGCGCGCGGTGTACATCCGCCACTGGCGTGACGAACACAAGGCGCTCGAATCGGTCTTTCAGGATCTCGGCATTGCCGCGATGGGCGCCGCCGATCGCGAGGAATGGCTGGCGATCCAGGATTTCCAGCACCGGGTCTCGGACATCATGGCCTGGGTGTCCGATGTGCTGATGCCGCGCGGGGTCGCCAGCCTGGATGCGGCGATTGCGCGGATCGAGGGTCGCGCCAACGCCTGATCCAGCCGCTCAGCCCCTCAGAGAAACCGCTCCAGAAACTTCCTCGACGCCCGGTCCAGCGCGCCCATGTCGCGCACCGAGAAGACGATGCCGTGGCCGCTGGTGATCAGCAGGCGGCGGCCGGGCAGGCGGCGGATGTCTTCCTCGACCTTCAGCACCAGCGTGGTGGGGCCGCGGTCGGTGTCCACCGTCCAGGTGCTGGGCGTGGAGAAGGTCGAGACCTCGCGGATGCGGCTGATCTCGGGCATGAACTCGCGGTGCGCGAGTTCCTCGTCGATCAGCGCGCGCAGCGGCGGCGGCAGGTCGGCCGGGCGGTCGATCCAGACCAGCTCGTGGCCTTCGGCGCTGACCAGCGACAGGCCGGCCTCGGGCGCCGAGACGGGGAAGGCGCGCACCGGCGTGACGCCGTGGCGCGGCATGCCGTCGGCGCCGGTGTAGACCAGGCGGCCGCTGGCGTGGCGCTCGAGCGTGAAGACGGGCAGGGCGGCGGTGGCGGCGTTAGGGGTGGAGGACATCGGGAGCTGCTCGGGTTCGTTCAGTTCGTGCCGTGGGCCGAGGGCTGCGGGATCTGGTGCGCCAGCAGCACCTGATCGTGCTCGGACTCGCCGTCCTCGTCGCTCTCGGTGCGGCGGGCCTGGGCCTCGTAGAGGCGGAAGTAGTGGCCTTGGCGTGCCATCAGCTCGTCGTGCGTGCCGACCTCGACCACCACGCCGCGGTCCATCACCACCAGCCGGTCGGCCTTGCGCAGCGTCGACAGGCGGTGCGCGATGGCGATCGTCGTGCGGCCCTGCACCAGGTTGTCGAGCGCCTTCTGGATCTCCTTCTCGGTCTCGGTGTCGACGCTGGCGGTGGCCTCGTCGAGGATCAGCAGGCGCGGGTCGATCAGCAGCGCGCGCGCGATCGAGATGCGCTGGCGCTCGCCGCCCGACAGGCCCTGGCCGCGCTCGCCCACCACCGAGTCGTAGCCCTGCGGCAGGCGCAGGATGAAGTCGTGCGCGTGCGCGGCGCGCGCGGCGGCGATGATCTGCTCGCGGGTGGCGTCCGGGCGGCCGTAGGCGATGTTCTCGGCGATGGTGCCGAAGAACAGGAAGGGCTCCTGCAGCACCAGGCCGATGTGGCGGCGGTAGTCCGACACCGCATAGCGGCGGATGTCGACGCCGTCGACCTGGATCGAGCCGTCGGTGATGTCGTAGAAGCGGCAGATCAGGTTGACCAGCGTGCTCTTGCCCGAGCCCGAGTGGCCGACCAGGCCGATCATCTCGCCGGGGCGGATGTCGAGGCTCATGCCGCGGATCACCGAGCGGCTGCCGTAGCGGAAGGCGATGTTCTCGAGCTTCACCGCGCCCTCGAGCCGGGTGATCGGCACCGGCTGCGCCGGCTCGGGCACGTTCGAGACATGGTCGAGGATGTCGAAGATGCGCTTGGCGCCGGCGGCGGCCTTCTGCGTCACCGAGACGATGCGGCTCATCGAGTCGAGCCGGCTGTAGAAGCGGCCGATGTAGGCCAGGAAGGCGGTCAGGATGCCGACCGTGATCTCGCCGCGGCTGACCTGCCAGATGCCGAAGCCCCAGACCACCAGCAGGCCGATGTCGGTCAGCAGGGTCACCGTGGGCGTGAACAGGCTCCAGGTCTTGTTGATGCGGTCGTTGACCGCCAGGTTGGCGTCGTTGGCCTCGTGAAAGCGCTTCGATTCGCGCGACTCCTGCGCGAAGGCCTTGACCACGCGGATGCCGGGAATGGTGTCGGCCAGCACATTGGTCACATCGCCCCAGACGCGGTCGATCTTCTCGAAGCCGGTGCGCAGCCGGTCGCGCACCAGGTGGATCATCCAGGCGATGAAGGGCAGCGGCAGCAGCGTGACCAGCGCCAGCCAAGGATTGATCGAGAACAGGATCACCGCCGTCATGCCCAGCATCAGCACATCGGTGGCGAAGTCCAGCGCATGCAGCGACAGGAAGACCGAGAGCCGGTCGGTCTCCGAGCCGATGCGCGCGATCAGGTCGCCGGTGCGCTTGGCGCCGAAGTAGTCCAGCGACAGGCCGAGCAGATGGTCGAAGGCGGTGGTGCGCAGGTCGGCGGCGATGCGCTCGGACACCAGCGCCAGCAGCCAGGTGCGCGCCCAGCCCAGGCCCCAGGCCAGCAGGCCCGAGCCGAACAGGCCGCCCAGCAGCATGCCGACCTGACGGGTGTCGATCGACTTGCCGTTCTGGAAGGGAATCAGCACCTCGTCCATCAGCGGAATCGTCAGGTAGGGCGGCACCAGTGTCGCGGCGGTGGAGGCCAGCGTCAGCAGGAAGCCCGCCAGCAGCGTCCAGCGGTAGGGCCGCGCGAAGCGCCACAGCCGCAGCAGCACCCAGGTCGAGGGCGGCGTCGTCAGCTCGCGGGTGCAGATCTCGCAGTCGTCGCTGTCGGCGGGCAGCGGCGCGTGGCAGGTGGGGCAGCGGGTGGGATCGCCCGCGTCGTCATCGTGCGCGTGGCCGGCATGCGCGAGCTGCTCGATCCGCTGCTCGAACAGGCGCACCAGCCGCAGCGCCTGGACGTTCTGCGCCAGCGTGAAGCGCCACAGCGCCAGCCGCCCGCTGCCGTCATGCAGCTCGAGCGTGCCGACGCCGGCATGGTCGTGGTGCCGCAGCGACAGATCCGGCCGCAGCGGCCAGGCGCCGCGTTCGCCGATCAGCCGGTGCTCGGTGAGCTGCAGCCGGGCGCGCGCGAAGTGCAGCCGCTCGTCCAGGTCAACCTCCAGCGTGGTCAGGACGTTTTCGTTCGGCAGGAGCGGGAGGGTCGCGGACTCGACGGCGTCGGCGCGAACGGAGGCGGAGTGGGCTTGCATCGGGATTCTTCTCGGGGTGGCCGATTCTGGCCCAGCCGGATCGTGCGGCCTTGGCGCAGATGAACACGCCTCGTACAACGTCGCTGCAGCGCATCGCGCTGACCTGGCGGCTTGACGCAAGGTGAAGTCGGCACAATCACGTTCCCATCGGTCCTTCGGCGGCTACCTTCGGCACGACATGAGCAAGAAAGACGACATCAAGCTGCTGCGCATCACCTACCTGCGCGGCCCCAATGTGTGGACCTACCGTCCGACGCTCGAAGTCTGGCTGGACCTGGGCGAACTCGAGGACTGGCCGTCGAACCGGCTGCCCGGCTTCAACGACCGGCTGACCGCGATGCTGCCGGCGCTGATCGAGCACCACTGCGGTGTGGGCGAGCGCGGCGGCTTCCTGCAGCGCCTGGAGGAAGGCACCTGGATGGGTCATGTGCTCGAGCATGTGGTCATCGAGCTGCTGAACCTGGCGGGCATGCCCACCGGCTTCGGTCAGACGCGCAGCACCTCGCGGCATGGCGTCTACCGCATGGTCTTCCGCGCCCGCGACGAGCAGGTCGCCCGCACCGCGCTGGCCGAAGGCCACCGGCTGCTGATGAGCGCGATCAACGACGAGCCCTTCGAGGTGGCGCCGGCGGTCGAGCGGGTGCGCGAGAAGATCGACGACTGCTATCTGGGCCCCAGCACCGCCAGCATCGTCGGCGCGGCCACCGATCGCCGCATCCCGCACATCCGGCTCAACGACGGCAATCTGGTGCAGCTCGGCTACGGCTCGGCGCAGCGCCGCATCTGGACCGCCGAGACCGACCTGACCAGCGCGATCGCCGAAGGCATCGCCAGCGACAAGGACATGACCAAGACGCTGCTGAAGTCCTGCGGCGTGCCGGTGCCCGAAGGCGCGGTGGCGGACAGCCCCGAGGCCGCCTGGGACGAGGCCGAGGACATCGGCGTGCCGGTGGTGGTCAAGCCCAGCGACGCCAACCACGGCCGCGGCGTGAGCCTGGACCTGCGCACCCGCGAGGAGGTCATGGCCGCCTGGCACATCGCCGACGCCGAGGGCAGCGAGGTCATCGTCGAGCGCTACATTCCCGGCGACGAGCACCGCGTGCTGGTCGTCGCCGGCCAGGTGGTCGCCGCCGCGCGCGGCGAGACGCTGTGGGTCGCCGGCGACGGCCGCTCCAGCGTGCAGCAGCTGATCGACACCCAGCTCAACACCGACCCGCGCCGCGGCGAGGCCGAGGAATTCCCGCTCGAGACGATCCGTCTGGAGCGCGAGCCGGTGATCCGGCTGCTGCTCGAGCGCCAGGGCCTGGACGCCGGCTCGGTGCCCGAAGCCGGCCGCCAGGTGCTGATCCAGCGCAACGGCAATGTCGCGATCGACTGCACCGACGACGTGCATCCGGATGTCGCCTACCAGGTGGGCCTGGCCGCGCGCATCGTCGGCCTGGACATCGCCGGCATCGATCTGGTCACCACCGACATCTCGCGCCCGCTGCACGAGACCGGCGGCGCGATCGTCGAGGTCAACGCCGGCCCCGGCCTGCTGATGCACCTCAAGCCCGCGCAGGGCATGCCGCGCCCGGTCGGCCAGGCGATCGTCGATCACCTGTTCGCCGAGGACGCCAGCGGCCGCGTGCCGGTGGTCGGCGTGGCCGGCTCGCGCCAGACCTCGCAGATCGCGCAGATCGTCGCGTGGCTGGTGCATCTGGGCGGCCGCCATGTCGGCCTGGCCTGCCGCGACGGCCTGTTCTTGGCCGGCCGACGCGTCGGCCGTGGCGACTGCGCCGACTGGGACAGCGGCCACCGCCTGCTGATGAACCGCGAGGTCCAGGCGGTGGTGATCGAGAACGACGCCGGCGTCATTCTCGACACCGGCCTGCCCTACGACCGCTGCCATGTCGGCGTGGTCACCGACCTGGACGGCTTCGAGCAGCTCGAGCGCCACGACATCCGCGAGTCCGAGCAGATGCCGCGGGTGATGCGCACCCAGGTCGATGTGGTGCTGCCCGACGGTGTGGCGGTGCTGAACGCCGACGACGAGCGCATCGCCGACATGGCGCGCCTGTCCGACGGGGCGGTCATCCTGTACGCGACCCGGCCCGAGCCGCTGGCCGACCACCGCGCCGAGGGCGGCCGCGCCGTGCTGCTGCGCGACGGCCGCATCATGCTGGCCACCGGCGCGAGCGAGACGGTCTGCGTCGATCTGGTGCGCCGCCGCATCACGATCGCGCCTGAAGTCGTGCTGCCCGCGCTGGCCACCGCCTGGGCGATGGGCATCAATCCGGAGCTGATGGCCGCCGGCCTCGAGACCTTCGGCTCGCGCCCCGCGGCCTGAGCCGCTCCCGCCCGCACGAAGAACCCGATCGATCCGATCGACCCGACCCCGATCAGAGAAGAACACCCGATGGACGTTTCCCGCATCCGGGCCCTGCGCGGCCCCAATCTCTGGAGCCGCCACACCGCTGTCGAGGCGATCGTCTCGTGCGAGCCGGCCGAGCGCTCCCTGGTCCACCTGCCGGGCTTCGAGAGCCGCCTGCGTGCGCTGTTCCCGGCGATCGGACCGGTGCCGGTGGGCGCGCAGCGCGCCGACGTGTCGCTGGCGCATGTGCTCGAAGCCGCCACGCTGGCGCTGCAGGCCCAGGCCGGCTGCCCGGTGACCTTCAGCCGCACTTCGGTGACGGTCGAGGAAGGCACCTACCAGGTCGTCGTCGAGTACACCGAGGAAGACGTCGGCCGGCTGGCGCTGCGCCACGCCGAGGCGCTGGTGCGCGCGGCGCTGGCCGGCAGCGAGTTCGATGTCGCCGCCGCGATCGCCGAGCTGCGCGAGCTCGACGAGGACGTGCGCCTGGGCCCGAGCACCGGCTCGATCGTCAACGCCGCGCTGGCGCGCGGCATCCCGATCCGGCGCCTGACGCAGGGCAGTCTGGTCCAGCTCGGCTGGGGATCGCGCCAGCGCCGCATCCAGGCCGCCGAGGTCGACACCACCAGCGCGGTGTCCGAGTCGATCGCCCAGGACAAGGACCTGACCAAGAAGCTGCTGCACGCCGCCGGCGTGCCGGTGCCGATCGGCCGCCCGGCCGCCACGCCCGACGAGGCCTGGGCGGTGGCCGAGGAGATCGGCCTGCCGGTGGTGCTCAAGCCGCAGGACGGCAACCAGGGCAAGGGCGTGACGGTCAACATCACCGACCGCGCCCAGCTCGACCGCGCCTTCGCGGCCGCCGCCGAGATCGGCGAGGTGCTGGTCGAGAAGTACCTGCCCGGCAGCGACTTCCGCCTGCTGGTCGTCGGCGACCGGCTGGTGGCCGCGGCCCGCCGCGATCCGCCGCATGTCATCGGCGACGGCGAGCACACCGTGCGCGAGCTGGTCGAGATCGTCAACGCCGACCCGCGCCGCGGCACCGGCCACGCGACCTCGCTGACCAAGATCCGCTTCGACGACATCGCCATCGCGCGGCTGGCGCTGCAGGATCTGCTGCCCGAGTCGGTGCCCGAGAAGGGCCGGCGCGTCATCCTGCGCAACAACGCCAACCTCAGCACCGGCGGCACCGCCACCGACGTGACCGACGACGTCCACCCCGAGGTGGCCGCGCGTGCGGTCGGCGCGGCGCAGATGGTCGGCCTGCATGTCTGCGGCGTCGACGTGGTCTGCGAGAGCGTGCTGCGTCCGCTCGAGGAGCAGGACGGCGGCATCGTCGAGGTCAACGCCGCGCCGGGCCTGCGCATGCACCTGTCGCCGTCCTACGGCAAGGGCCGGGCGGTCGGCGAGGCGGTGATCGACAGCATGTACGCGCCCGGCGACGACGGCCGCATCCCGGTCGTCGCCGTCACCGGCACCAACGGCAAGACCACCACCGCGCGCCTGATCACGCACCTGTTCGCCAGCAGCGGCCTGCGCGTGGGCATGACCAACACCGACGGCGTCTATGTCAACGGTCGGCAGATCGACAGCGGCGACTGCTCCGGCCCGCGCAGCGCGCGCAACGTGCTGATGCATCCCGACGTGGACGCCGCGGTGTTCGAGACCGCGCGCGGCGGCGTGCTGCGCGAGGGCCTGGGCTTCGACCGCTGCCAGGTGGCGGTGGTGACCAACATCGGCGCCGGCGACCACCTCGGCCTGAACTACATCACCACCGTCGAGGATCTGGCGGTGCTCAAGCGCGTGATCGTGCAGAACGTCGCCGCCACCGGCTATGCGGTGCTGAATGCGGCCGATCCGATCGTGGCGGGCATGGCCGCAGTCTGTCCGGGGCAGGTGATCTTCTTCGCCGCCGACCGTCAGCATCCGGTGATGGCCACGCACCGCGCCCAGGGCCGGCGCTGCGTCTATGTCGAAGGTGATCATCTGGTCGCTGCCGAGGGCGCGCGCCGCGAACTGCTGCCGCTGCGCGAGATCCCGATCACCCGCGGTGGCCTGATCGGCTTCCAGGTCGAGAACGTCATGGCCGCCGTCGCCGCAGGCTGGGGTGCCGGGCTGGACTGGGACTCGATCCGCCGCGCACTGTCGAGCTTCGCCAGCGACTCCGACAACGCGCCCGGCCGCTTCAATGTCATGGACTACCGTGGCGCCACCGTCATCGCCGACTACGGCCACAACCCGGACGCGATGCGCGCGCTGGTCTCCGCGGTCGATGCACTGCCGGCGCAGCGCCGCTCGGTCGTCATCAGCGGTGCGGGCGACCGGCGTGACCAGGACATCCGCGAGCAGACGCAGATCCTGGGCGCGGCCTTCGACGACGTCATCCTCTATCAGGATGCCTGCCAGCGCGGCCGCGCCGACGGCGAAGTGGTGGCGCTGCTGCGCGAGGGGCTGCAAGGCGCCGCCCGCACGAAGCAGGTCGACGAGATCCGCGGCGAGTTCGTCGCGATCGACCTGGCGCTCGAGCGCCTGCAGCCGGGCGACCTCTGCCTGATCCTGGTCGATCAGGTCGAGGAGGCTCTGGCCTATCTGGCGCGGCGCATCCGTGGTGCCGCCGCTGGCGGCTGAGCGCAGGGCGGCGGGGAGGGGCGTGGTGCCGCGGGCTCTGCCCGCCGGCGTCCGCAGCACCCTTCGAAAAATTTTTAGCGAAAGTGCTTGCGCGACCCGAAAAGCTCGTACTAGAATAGCGTTCTTCGCTGCTGCAGAACAAACGAAACGCGACGCAGCAAACAAGGCGAAGACAAGCTCTTTAAAAATCAACAGCCGATAAGCGTGGGCGTTTGAGGCGAGTGTCTCGGATCTTCGGATCCGGGTCCTTGTGA
>NZ_BQWE01000025.1:0-12075 GCF_023706025.1 Sphaerotilus sp. FB-3
CGCTTTAAGCTAACCAGTACTAATTGCTCGTGAGGCTTGACCCTATAACTTTGACATTCCTGTCAAGGCAAGAGTGTCGACGTTAACCGTACTTCAGTCACGGTGAACGCAATCAATTGACAGACCAGCGCTGATTCATCAGACTCTACGAATCGTCTTTCAGGTTCCATCCTGAAAGACCAACGGTTATGCCTGACGACCATAGCGAGGTGGTCCCACTCCTTCCCATCCCGAACAGGACAGTGAAACGCCTCCGCGCCGATGATAGTGCGCATTCGCGTGTGAAAGTAGGTCATCGTCAGGCTTCTATTCCAGCAAACCCCTCTGATCTTCTGGTCAGAGGGGTTTTTGCTTTTTGTCTTCGATTTCCGAGGCGAATGTTCGGGGCATGAAAAAACGCCCCGCAGGGCGTTTGGGGTACGGTCTGCAGCGCTCCTGTGTAGAGCGCGCAGGATCACATCACCTTGACGATTGCATCGGCGACGTAGCCGATGTTCTTCGTGTTCAGCGCGGCCACGCAGATGCGACCCGAGTCGACGCCGTAGACGCCGAATTCACCGCGCAGGCGCACCATCTGGTCCTTGTTCAGGCCGGAATAGCTGAACATGCCCTTCTGGCGCACGATATAGCTCAGGTCGCCCTGCACGCCGGCGGCGGTCAGCTTCTCGACCAGCAGCGTGCGCATTTCCTTGATGCGAACGCGCATCGCCGCCAGCTCGTCCTCCCACATCGTGCGCAGCGCCGGGGTGGTCAGCACGGTGGCGACGATCTGCGCGCCGTGGGTCGGCGGGTTGGAGTAGTTGGTGCGGATCGCGATCTTCAGCTGCGACAGCACGCGGGTGGCCTCTTCCTTCGAGGCGCAGACGACCGACAGGGCGCCGACACGCTCGCCGTACAGCGAGAAGCTCTTCGAGAACGAGGTCGAGACGAAGAAGTCCAGGCCGGCAGCGACGAACTTGCCGATCACCGCACCGTCCTCGGCGATGCCGTCGCCGAAGCCCTGGTAGGCCATGTCGAGGAAGGCCACGAGGTTGCGTGCCTTGATCGAGGCGATGACCTGGTCCCACTGCTCGCCGGTGATGTCATAGCCGGTCGGGTTGTGGCAGCAGGCGTGCAGCAGGATGACCGTGCCGGCCGGGGCCGCGTCGATCGCGGCCAGCATGCCGGCGAAGTTGATGCCACGGTTCTCGGCGTCGTAGTACGGGTAGGTGCCGACGGGGAAGCCGGCGGTGCTGAACAGCGCGCGGTGGTTTTCCCAGCTCGGGTCGGAAATCAGGACCGTGGCGTTCGGGTTGACCTTCTTCAGGAAGTCGGCGCCGATCTTCAGGCCGCCGGTGCCGCCGATGGCCTGCACGGTGGCGACACGGCCGCCGGTGACGACCTCGCTGTCGGCGCCGAACACGAGGCCCTGCACGGCCTTGTCATAGGCGGCGATGCCGTCGATCGGCAGGTAGCCGCGCGCCTTCGGCGCCTCGAGCATCTGGCGCTCGGCCTCGACGACGCACTTCAGCAGCGGCAGCTTGCCGTTGTCGTCGTAGTAGACGCCCACGCCCAGGTTGACCTTGGCGGGGTTGGTGTCGGCACCAAATTGTTCGTTCAGACCCAGGATCGGGTCGCGCGGGGCCATTTCGACGGCAGAGAACAGGGACATGACTGCGGGTCCGGAAAAGGATGTGTTGTGGATGACGCGCCCGCCACCCAAGCGCGCATCACGCGGGCTTCGCGGAGTTCGGTTAGGCTGGGCGGTTGCGCGCCGATTCTAGCGGCCGCTCGGGAGTCCCATGAACAGCATCGAGCAGATCGACAGCCATGACACGCCGGCCAGGGAAGGGCAGTTCGTCAGCTTTCCCGATTCGCCTTTTCAGTTGTTCCAGCCCTATCCGCCGGCGGGCGACCAGCCGCGTGCGATCGAGCAGCTGGTCGAAGGCGTGCAGGACGGCCTGAGCTGGCAGACGCTGCTGGGCGTGACCGGCTCGGGCAAGACCTTCACGATGGCCAACACCATCGCGCGGCTGGGCCGCCCGGCGATCGTCTTCGCGCCGAACAAGACGCTGGCGGCGCAGCTCTACAGCGAGTTCCGCGAGTTCTTCCCCAAGAATGCGGTCGAGTACTTCGTCAGCTACTACGACTACTACCAGCCCGAGGCCTATGTGCCGCAGCGCGATCTCTTCATCGAGAAGGACAGCGCGATCAACGAGCACATCGAGCAGATGCGCCTGTCGGCGACGAAGAGCGTGCTGGAGCGCCGCGACACGGTGATCGTCGCCACCGTCAGCGCGATCTACGGCATCGGCAAGCCGGAGGACTACACGCAGATGCGCTTCATCGTGCGTGTCGGCGACCGGGTGGGGCAGCGCGAGGTCATCGCGCAGCTGGTGCGCATGCAGTACACCCGCAACGACGTGGAGTTCGTGCGCGGCACCTTCCGCGTGCGCGGCGACACCATCGACATCTTCCCGGCCGAGCATTCCGAGCTGGCGATCCGCATCGAGATGTTCGACGACGAGGTCGAGACGCTGCAGCTCTTCGACCCGCTGACCGGCAAGGTGCGCCAGAAGATCCCGCGCTTCACCGTCTACCCGGCCAGCCACTATGTGACGCCGCGCGAGCAGGTGCTGGCTGCGGCAGAGGGCATCAAGGCCGAGCTGCGCCAGCGCCTGGACGAGTTCGTGGCCGCGGGCAAGCTGGTCGAGGCCCAGCGCATCGAGCAGCGCACCCGTTTCGATCTGGAGATGCTGCAGGAGGTCGGCCACTGCAAGGGCATCGAGAACTACACCCGGCATCTGTCCGGCGCCAAGCCGGGCGAGCCACCGCCGACGCTGGTCGACTACCTGCCGTCGGATGCGGTGATGTTCCTCGACGAGAGCCATGTGCTGATCGGCCAGTTCGGCGGCATGTACAACGGCGACCGCTCGCGCAAGACCACGCTGGTCGAGTACGGCTTCCGGCTGCCCTCGGCGCTGGACAACCGGCCGCTGAAGTTCGACGAATTCGAGCGCAAGATGCGCCAAGTGATCTTCGTCACCGCGACGCCCGCCGACTACGAGAAGACCCACGCCGACCAGGTGGTCGAGCAGCTGGTGCGGCCCACCGGCCTAGTCGATCCGCTGGTCGAGGTGCGCCCGGCCACGCACCAGGTCGACGATGTGCTGCAGGAGATCCGCCAGCGCATCGAGATCGGCGAGCGGGTGCTGATCACCACGCTGACCAAGCGCATGGCCGAGCAGCTCACCGACTATCTTGACGAGAACGGCGTGAAGGTGCGCTACCTGCACTCGGACATCGACACGGTCGAGCGCGTCGAGATCATCCGCGATCTGCGCCTGGGCGCCTTCGACGTGCTGGTGGGCATCAACCTGCTGCGCGAAGGCCTGGACATTCCGGAGGTGTCGCTGGTGGCGATCCTCGATGCCGACAAGGAAGGTTTCCTGCGCAGCGAGCGCAGCCTGATCCAGACGATCGGCCGGGCGGCGCGCAACGTCAACGGCCGCGCCATCCTCTATGCCGACCGGATCACCGACTCGATGCGCCGCGCCATCGACGAGACCGAGCGACGCCGCGCCCGGCAGGTCGCCCACAACGAGGCCCACGGCATCACGCCGCGTGGCATCCGCAAGCAGGTGCGCGACCTGATCGACGGCGTCTACAGCGACAAGGCCAAGGACGATCTGGCGCGCTTCGAGCAGATCCGCGAGGCCGCGCAGGTCGAGGCCCTGTCGGAGAAGGATCTGGGCAAGCGCATCAAGCAGCTCGAGAAGCAGATGCTCGAACACGCACGCAACCTGGAGTTCGAGCAGGCGGCGCGGCTGCGCGACCAGCTGGCCTTGCTGCGCGAGCAGGCCTTCGGGTCGGGAGGCCGGTGATGCGCATCCTGATGGTCTGCACCGCCAACATCTGCCGCTCGCCGACGGCCGAGGCGGTGATGCGGCATCGCCTCGGCCGCGCCGGTCTGCTGGATCGCATCGAGCTGGATTCGGCTGGAACCCGGGCCGGATCGACGCCGATGCCGGCCGATCCGCGCAGCATCGCCCATGCGGCACGACGCGGCTATGACCTGACGCTGCTGCGCTCGCGCCCGGTCACGCGGCTGGATTTCGACCGCTTCGACCTGATCGTTCCGATGGACCGCAGCCATGTGACCCAGCTGACGGCGCTGGTGCCCGGAGCATCCCCGGCGCAGGTCCGGCTGCTGATGTCGTTCGCGCGCATCAGCGGTCTGTCCGAGGAGGTGCCCGACCCCTACTATGGCGGTGCCGCGGGATTCGAACATGTGCTCGACCTTGTGGAACTTGCGTGCGACGGTCTGCTCGAATACCTGTACTCGCCTCAGGGTTCCCGCTGATCCCGGCTGCCGGGCAGGCGGAGCGCTCCGCTATAATCGAGTAAATCACTCGGGAAAGAGGGCGAGGGTCCAACCCGACTTGCTGCCCTGGGCTCAGCCAACCGCTGCGTACCAGCCGCGAGTTCAAGGAGCTTAAAGCCATGCGACTGACAACGAAGGGCCGGTTTGCGGTCACCGCCATGATCGATCTGGCACTGCGCGAGCACAGCGGCCCGGTGGCGCTGGCGGCCATCAGCGCGCGCCAGCAGATCTCTCTTTCCTATCTTGAACAGCTCTTCGGCAAGCTGCGCCGCCATGAGCTGGTCGAGAGCACCCGGGGTCCCGGAGGGGGCTACTCGCTCGGTCGCAAGGCCGAGGACATCACGGTCGCCGACATCATCGTCGCCGTGGATGAAGCGATCGACGCCACCGGCTGCGGCGGCGGCGAGAACTGCATGGGCGACGAATCGGGCCGCTGCATGACGCACGACCTGTGGGCGAGCCTGAACGCGAAGATGCTCGAATACCTGAACTCGATCTCGCTCAAGAGCCTGGTCGACGATCAGATCAACCGCGGCGTGTCGGTCGAGGAGGCGCCCATCAAGCGCGCGATCTCGAGCCAGCCCGTCGTCAAGCCGATCAAGGTCACGGCGCCGAACTCCGTGTTCGCGCTCGGATCGGCGCTCTCGAAGTAACACGAACTTGTCCCGGGTGCCGCCCTGACCGGCGGCCGCTGCGGGACGACCTGGTTGAACATGGACATGACGCCTCACTTCCCGATCTACATGGACTACGGCGCGACGACCCCGGTCGATCCGCGGGTGGTCGATGCGATGATTCCCTGGCTGCGCGAGCACTTCGGCAATCCGGCGTCGCGCAGCCACGCCTGGGGCTGGGAAGCCGAGGAAGCGGTCGAGAAGGCCCGCGGCCAGGTCGCCGCCCTGATCGGCGCCGATCCGCGCGAGATCGTCTGGACCTCGGGCGCGACCGAGTCGAACAACCTCGCGATCAAGGGCGCTGCGCACTTCTACCAGACGCGCGGCAAGCACCTGATCACCGTCAGGACCGAGCACAAGGCGGTGCTCGACACGATGCGCGAGCTCGAGCGCCAGGGCTTCGAGGTGACCTACCTCGAAGTGCAGCCCGACGGCCTGCTAGACCTCGACCAGTTCCGCGCCGCGATCCGTCCGGACACCATCCTGGCCTCGGTGATGTTCGTGAACAACGAGATCGGCGTGATCCAGGACATCCCGACGATCGGTACGATCTGCCGCGAGAAGGGCGTGATCTTCCACGTCGACGCCGCGCAGGCCACCGGCAAGGTCGAGATCGATCTGGCCAAGCTGCCGGTCGACCTGATGAGCCTGGCCTCGCACAAGACCTACGGCCCGAAGGGCATGGGCGCGCTGTATGTGCGCCGCAAGCCGCGCATCCGCATCGAGGCGCAGATGCATGGCGGCGGTCACGAGCGCGGCATGCGCTCGGGCACGCTGCCGGTGCACCAGATCGTCGGTATGGGCCTGGCGTTCGAGATCGCGCGCCAGGAGATGGCCGAGGAGAACGAGCGCATCGCCGCGCTGCACAAGCGCCTGCTCGACGGCCTCTCCGACATCGAGCAGGTCTTCGTCAACGGCGACCTGACCCGCCGCGTGCCGCACAACCTGAACATCTCCTTCAACTTCGTCGAGGGCGAGTCGCTGATCATGGGTGTCAAGGGCCTGGCGGTGTCGTCGGGCTCGGCCTGCACCTCGGCCAGCCTGGAGCCGAGCTATGTGCTGCGCGCGCTGGGTCGCAGCGACGAGCTGGCGCACTCCAGCCTGCGCATGACCATCGGCCGCTTCACGACCGTCGAGGAGATCGACTACGCCGTCGCCACCCTGAAGGACCGTGTCGCCAAGCTGCGCGAGCTCTCGCCGCTGTGGGACATGTACAAGGATGGCATCGACCTGAGCACGATCCAGTGGGCCGCCCACTGATCGGCGGACGGACGGCGAACGCACACGGATCCGGAGAACAGCAATGGCATACAGCGACAAGGTCATCGACCACTACGAGAATCCCCGCAACGTCGGCGCCTTCGACAAGGGCGACGAGGACGTCGGCACCGGCATGGTGGGTGCGCCCGCCTGCGGCGACGTGATGAAGCTGCAGATCAAGGTCAACCCGGCCACCGGGCTGATCGAGGACGCGAAGTTCAAGACCTACGGCTGCGGCTCGGCGATCGCCTCGTCGTCGCTGGTGACCGAGTGGGTCAAGGGCAAGTCCCTGGATCAGGCGCTGGCGATCAAGAACACCCAGATCGCCGAGGAGCTGGCGCTGCCGCCGGTCAAGATCCACTGCTCCATCCTCGCCGAGGATGCGATCAAGGCGGCAGTCGACGACTACCGCTCGCGCCACGCCGGTGAGTCCGCCGGCCCGGCGCAGTGAGGTCGGCGATGGCGGTCACCCTGTCCGAAGCCGCGGCCCGGCATGTCTCGCGCTACATCGCCCGTCGTGGCAAGGGCGTGGGCGTGCGTCTGGGCGTGAAGACCACCGGCTGCTCCGGTCTGGCCTACAAGCTGGAATACGCCGACGAGATCGCCCCGGAAGACCATGTCTTCGAGGACCACGGCGTCAAGGTGCTGATCGACCCGAAGAGCCTGCCCTACATCGACGGCACCGAGCTGGACTTCGTCCGCGAGGGGCTGAACGAGGGCTTCAAGTTCCACAATCCGCGCGAGAAGGATCGCTGCGGCTGCGGGGAATCCTTCCGGGTCTGAGCCGAGGCCGGTCCCGGGGCGCGCTCGTCGACACGGGCGCGCCCTTTGCTTTTGTCCGGCCATGTCGGATTTCCTGCAACGGCCCCTGATCATGAAGCTCACTGACAACGATTTCGACCTCTTTGGCGTGCCGGTGCGCTTCGCCCAGGAGCGTGCGCAGCTCGACGCGCGCTGGAAGGCGCTGCAGTCGGAGGTGCATCCGGACCGCTTCGCCAGCGAAGGGGCCGCCGCGCAGCGCGTGGCGATGCAGTGGGCGATCCGCGTCAACGAGGCCTACCAGCGGCTGAAGGATCCGCTCAAGCGCGGCGCCTACCTGTGCGAGCTGCACGGCGCCGCGATCGACGCCGAGAGCAATACCGCGATGCCGGGCGCCTTCCTGATGCAGCAGATGGAATGGCGCGAGGCGCTCGACGAGGCCCGCACCCTCGAAGCCGTCGAGGCGCTGGCCGACGATGTTTCCGCCGCCGAGCGCCGCATGCTGCTGCAACTCGGCACCCTGATCGACGAGCGCCAGGACTGGCCGGCCGCGGCTGGCCAAGTCCGTGCGCTCATGTTCGTCGCGCGCTTCGCCGCCGACGTGGACCGGCGCCTCGACGCGCTGGGACAATGACGCACCCATGGCACTTCTCCAGATCTCCGAACCCGGGCAGACGCCCGACCCGCACAGCCGTCGCATCGCCGTCGGCATCGATCTCGGCACGACGCACTCGCTGGTCGCCTCGGTGCGCCATGGCCTGCCCGAATGCCTGCCCGACGACCAGGGCCGGGTGATCCTGCCCTCGGCCGTGCGCTACCTGGGCGGCGGCCGGCGCCAGATCGGCTTTGACGCGCTGGCCGCGCAGGCCGACGATCCGCATGACACGCTGGTCTCGGTCAAGCGTTTCATGGGCCGCGCGCTGGCCGACATCGCCGACCGCGGCAATCTGCCGTACCACTTCGTCGACCAGCCCGGCATGGTCGCGATCGAGACCCGCGACGGCGTGAAGTCGCCGATCGAGGTCTCGGCGGAGATCCTGGCGACGCTGCGCTACCGCGCCGAGGACACCTTCAACGCCGACCTGTTCGGCGTGGTCATCACCGTGCCGGCCTATTTCGACGACGCGCAGCGCCAGGCGACCAAGGACGCCGCGCAGCTCGCCGGCCTGAACGTGCTGCGCCTGCTCAACGAGCCGACGGCGGCCGCGATCGCCTACGGTCTCGACAACGCGATCGAGGGCCTGTACGCGGTCTACGACCTGGGCGGCGGCACCTTCGACATCTCGCTGCTGCGCCTGTCGAAGGGTGTGTTCGAGGTGGTCGCGGTCGGTGGCGACTCGGCCCTCGGCGGCGACGACTACGACATGGCGCTGGCCGTGTGGCTGCTGGCGCAGGCGGGCCTGCCGACGCTGGACGCGCTGGATGCGCACGACAAGCGCGTGGTGCTGCGCGCCGCCCGCGCAGCCAAGGAAGCGCTGTCGTCGACCGACACGACGGTTGCCGCCGCGACGCTGGGTGCCGGCGCGCTGTCGCAGCCGGTCAGCCGCGAAGCCTTCGAGGCGGCGACCCAGCCGCTCACGCAGCGCACCCTCCAGCTGATGAAGCGGGTGCTGCGCGACGCGAAGATCAAGGCCGACGAGGTGCAGGGCATCGTGATGGTCGGCGGCTCGACGCGCATGCCGGTGGTGCAGGCGGCGGTCGAGGCCTTCTACGGCCGCGCGCCGCTGACGAACCTGAACCCGGACGAGGTGGTCGCGCTCGGCGCGGCGGTGCAGGCCAACGCGCTGGCCGGCAACGCGCCCGACGGCGAGATGCTGCTGCTCGACGTGATCCCGCTGTCGCTCGGTCTGGAGACGATGGGCGGGCTGGTCGAGCGTGTCATCGAGCGCAACGCCACGATTCCGGTGGCCAAGGCGCAGGACTTCACCACCTTCAAGGACGGCCAGACCGCGCTGGCGGTGCATGTGGTGCAGGGCGAGCGCGAGCTGGTGGCCGACTGCCGCTCGCTGGCGCGCTTCGAGCTGCGCGGCATTCCGCCGATGGCGGCGGGCGCGGCGCGCATCCGCGTGACCTTCCAGGTCGATGCCGACGGCCTGCTGTCGGTTTCGGCCAAGGAGATGACTTCCGGCGTCGAGGCCGCGATCACCGTCAAGCCGAGCTACGGCCTGAGCGACGATCAGGTGGCCTCGATGCTGCGCGAGGGCTTCACCGAGGCCGAGGGCGACATGCACCGCCGCGCGCTGACCGAGGCCCGCGTCGAGGCCGAGCGCCTGTCGCTGGCCACCCGCGCCGCGCTGGAGGCCGACGGCGACCTGCTCGACGAGGATGAGCGCATCCGCGTCGACCGGCTGCTGGACGCGCTGGCCGAGATCGCCCGCGCCGAGGACGCGCACGCGATCGAGGCCGCCACCAAGGCCCTGGCCGATGGCACCGAGAACTTCGCCGCGCTGCGCATGAACCGCGGCATCCAGCAGGCGCTGACCGGCCGCCGCCTCGACGAGGTCTGAGCGACTTCAGCGCCTCGCCCCCCGACTCCCGGACCCCGACACGATCATGCCCACGATCAAGATCCTGCCCCATCACGAACTCTGCCCGCAGGGCGCCAGCATCAGCGCGCCGGCCGGCACCTCGGTCTGCGAGGCGATGCTCGACAACGGCATCGCCATCGAGCACGCCTGCGACATGAGCTGCGCCTGCACCACCTGCCATGTCATCGTCCGCGAGGGCTTCGCCTCTCTGGGCGAGATGGACGAGACGGAAGAGGATCTGCTCGATCGCGCCTGGGGCCTGCAGCCCAACTCGCGTCTGGGCTGCCAGGCCATCCTGGCCCAGCAGGACCTCGTCGTCGAGATCCCGAAATACACCATCAATCACGCCCGCGAGAACCACTGAGCGGGCCGCGGCCCCCTTCGCCATGCGCCAGATCTTTCTCGACACCGAAACCACCGGCCTGGATCCGAAAACCGGCGACCGCATCGTCGAGATCGGCTGCGTCGAGATGGTCAACCGCCGGCTGACCGGTCGCAACCTGCACCTCTACCTGAACCCGGAGCGGCCGGGCAGCGAGGAGGCGATCCGCATTCACGGCCTGACCGACGAGTTCCTCGCCGACAAGCCGAAGTTCCGCGAGATCGCCGGCGAACTCGTCGAGTACGTGCGCGGCGCCGAGGTGATCATCCACAACGCCGGCTTCGACGTGGGCTTTCTCGACGCCGAACTGCGCCGGGTCGGCCAGCCGCGCTTCGCCGAGCTGGCCGGCGGCATTCTCGACACGCTGGTGATGGCGCGCGAGATGTTCCCGGGCAAGGCCAACTCGCTCGATGCGCTGTGCCGCCGGCTGGAGGTCGACAACACGCACCGGCACTTCCACGGCGCGCTGCTCGATTCGAACCTGCTCGCCGAGGTCTACATCCGCATGACCCGCGGCCAGAACTCCCTGGTCATCGACGAGGAGAAGGGCAGCGAGGAGCAGGTCGAGCAGATCGACGAGGAGCAGGCCGCGATCGACCTGTCGACCTTCGTGCTGCCGGTGCTGCGTGCAGCCGAGGCCGAGCAGGCCGCGCACGACAAGATGCTGGCCGAACTGGACAAGGCCAGCGGCGGAAAAACAATCTGGCGTCAGGTGCTTGCGCACGGAGAAAAAGCTGTGGCATAATCGCGTTCTCGCTGCAGCGCAGGACGAAAGAAAAGCCAGCAGCAGAGCCCGAACAAGATTCGGGCGGTTAGCTCAGCGGTAGAGCACTGCCTTCACACGGCAGGGGTCGCAGGTTCGAACCCTGCACCGCCCACCAGAACAAGCCCCGTAAGTCGTTGATTTGCGGGGCTTTTTCCTTCGGTGGATGAGGTGAGCCATCGGCTGCACACCAGTCAGGTGCGAAAAGGTATTGAAACCTTTGATGTTGGATGCCCCCCTGAGTGCCAGGGGCGCCCGGTATCCGCTTGGCTCTAGGTACAGTCAGATGTAGGTTGCAGGGGCGGCTTCCTTCGCCACCACCGTGTCATACAAACCGTAGTGCGTCAGGCCAACATGGCTCTCGATCCCGGTGTAGCGCAGTGACGCATCCTCGTAGCGCCTGAAAGCGAACACGGCTTGATTCATTTGCTCGGTGTTGAACACCTTGAGCTTGACCAGCAAATGGAAGTCCTGCACCGTCAAGCCGGTGACCGTCAGAAATAGTGCCGACTCCAGCTTGGTGATGACATCCTGCAGCGTGTTTTCACGGAAGTCCGTGAGGTACATGAACGCCGGAATGCGTGTCGCAAACTTGATCAGCTTTTCCTGGATCAGCTTGCGCTTGGACTTGTATTCCTTCTCGGCCTCTGACAGCTCCTTTTTCTCTTTGTTCGTCAGGGTCTTTTCCTTGGCTTTGTTCTTTAGTGATTTGACTTTCTCACTTTTGTTGATGACGGTCTCGATGACGTTGTCACCCAGCGTGCGCCAGCCCTCGATCCGCTCGACCGCCGCCATGGCCTCAGGGTTCTCAAGGATGCGCTGCAAGGTGCTGTTGTCCACATTCACCAACAGTGCGCTCTCCCACTTGCGCGCCAGCAGCGTCGCCGAGGTGCCGGCCATGGCGATGTCCAAAATGCCGCCCGCATCGATCTGGGTCATGTTGGCGCCGTCGTAGGCCAGCACGGGCAAGAACGCTACCAGATCCTTGACTGCTACCTCCGGGTTAGCCTCGTTGGGCGACAAGCCAATGCCGTACTCACAGAGCTGCCTCAGCGCTCGAGTCGGCGCGAAGTCGAACACGAAGCACACCGGCTTGAGGATTTCCTCTTCGTTTGGGTTGTCACCATTGGGGTTTTTTATGGACCACGGTGATTGCACTCTGAATGCCGCCTGAAAGTAGGTCTCTGGTGACTTGAGGTTTCGCAGCATCAGGATGGATGACCACTGCGCCACCGTGACGCCGGTCGTCAACTTGCCGCATGACCAGGGCGATTGCATTAGCCAAGTCCCCGATTGCGTGGTAACAATCCGGCCCGACCTCGCCACCCCACGACACGATGCCAGAC
>NZ_BQWE01000026.1:0-277 GCF_023706025.1 Sphaerotilus sp. FB-3
TTCCGCAACTGGATGGCGCAGATCTGCCCGAGTCTGGCGCAGGAACACATTGCCATCGACGGCAAGACGCTGCGCGGCTCGCGTACGGCGGACGGGGCGTTGCACCTGGTGACGGCCTGGCACTGCGGCAAGGGCGTGACGCTGGGGCAGATCAGGACGCAGGCCAAGAGCAACGAGATCACCGCGATCCCGGAACTGCTGGCCGGGCTGGACCTGCGCGGTGCCACGGTGACGATGGACGCGATGGGCTGCCAGAAGGCGATCGTGCAGCAGCTGG
>NZ_BQWE01000027.1:0-42061 GCF_023706025.1 Sphaerotilus sp. FB-3
AAGCAGGAACCCGCCGAAGGCTCGGCCGCGCAAGCGGTCGTGTCTGCCGGAATCCCCGTCCTTTAGGGCGGGGAGGATGTCAAATCGACAGCTTGACCTGGTAGCCCGGCGCGTTCTTCGGGTGGCTCTGGTTGGTGAAGACCGAGCGGTCGTTCTTCAGCATGATGACCTCGAAGAAGGGGCGGAAGCGCTCCTCGGTGATGCCGAAGGCCTGCAGGAACTTGGCGAACATCTGCTGCTCTTCCGGCTCGGGCTGGCCGTCGGCCAGCGAGGAGTCGATCAGGTTGACCATGATGCACATCTTCTGCGCGTCGGTCAGCAGCGGGGCGGCCTCGGCCAGGAAGGTGTCGATCGAGTTCTTGCGGCGGTACTTCAGCGCCGAGTCCAGCAGGGCCTGGTTCTGCGCGCCCACGCCGATCGTGCCGCGTCCGTCGTCCTTGCCGCCGAGCACCGACAGCAGATGCCCCACTTCCTCGCTGTCCATCTCGCCATCGGCGCTCATCATGTAGATCAGCGAGGTGGTGAAGGCGAGGTGCGGCGTCATCTTGTCGCCGGAATCGCTCTTGAACATGTCGAACAGACCCATTGTGCTGGCTCCTGTGGAATGCAGTGGTTTTCTGAAATGGAGGAAGGTCGGGAAGGATCTCGAATCTTTCCCCGCGCCATCAGATGGCACCGATGGCCTGAAGTTCCAGAGGGGGACGCGATTTTTTTGCAGCGTGGGCCCGTCGCCTGCGTGACGCGGCCCCTGGAGGGCCGGTGCTTCAATCGGTTCCGTCATCCCGCCAGGAACCCAGCCGAGGATCTGTTGCCATGTCCCTGATCGCCCCCACCGAGCGCGGCCGCGAGCTGCTCGAGCGCCTGCAGGCCTTCTTCGATCGTCACATCTTCCCGAACGAGGCCCTCCATGACCAGCAGATGCATGCGCTGCGGGCTGCGGGCAATCCATGGCAGCCGGTGCCGCTGGTGGAGACGCTCAAGCCGCTCGCCCGCGAGGCCGGCCTGTGGAACCTGTTCCTGCCGCATGCGCACAAGGGCGAGGGCGGGGTGTCCAACTTCGACTATGCGCCGCTGTGCGAGCTGATGGGCCGGGTGATCTGGTCCGGCGAGGTCTTCAACTGCTCGGCGCCCGACACCGGCAACATGGAGACGCTCGAGCGCTACGGCACCGAGGCCCAGAAGGCACGCTGGCTCGAGCCGCTGCTCGACGGCCGGATCCGCTCGGCCTTCCTGATGACCGAGCCGGCGGTGGCCTCGTCGGATGCGACCAACATCGAGTGCTCGATCCGGCGCGACGGCGACGACTATGTCATCAACGGTCGCAAGTGGTTCTCGTCCGGGGCCGGCCATCCGAAGTGCGAGATCTTCATCGTGATGGGCAAGACCGATCCCGAGGCGGCGCGCCATCTGCAGCAGTCGATGATCCTGGTGCCGCGCGACACGCCGGGCGTGACGGTGCTGCGCCCCTTGAGCGTCTTCGGCTACGACGACGCGCCGCACGGCCACATGGAGGTGCTGCTGGAGAATGTGCGGGTGCCGGCCGGGAACATCCTGCTCGGCGAGGGACGCGGCTTCGAGATCGCGCAGGGGCGGCTGGGCCCGGGACGCATTCACCACTGCATGCGCTCGATCGGCGCGGCCGAGCGGGCGCTGGAGCTGATGATCGACCGGCTGAGCGCCCGCGTCGCCTTCGGGCAGCCGCTGTCGGCGCAGTCGATCTGGCATGAGCGCATCGCCGAGTCGCGCTGCATGATCGATCAGGCCCGGCTTCTGACGATGAATGCCGCGAAGATGATGGACACCGTCGGCAACAAGGGCGCGCGGGCCGAGATCGCGATGATCAAGGTGGTGGCGCCCAAGGTGTCCTGCCAGGTGGTCGACTGGGCGATCCAGGCCCATGGTGCGGCGGGGCTCAGCCAGGACAGCTGGCTGTCGGAGATGTATGCGCACCAGCGCACCGTGCGGCTGGTCGACGGGCCGGACGAGGTGCATCGCAATGCCATCGCCAAGCTCGAGATCGGCCGGCGCACCGGGCGCGGCCGCACGGCCGGCTGAGGTGCGGCGCCTCGGGCGCCTGCACGCCAGCGTGGATGCGGCGACAATGCCGCTCCCGACCGACGATGTTGCGATGAAGCCCGAAACGACCTTCCGGCCGGCCAGCGAGCCGGCCGCCGACGCCCCTGAGGCGGCTGCCGAACATGCGCATGCCCATGTCCGGCGCGGCCCGAGTGCACGCCTGCCCACCGAGCATGGCGACTTCACCATTTCCTCCTACTTCGACCGCAGCACCGGCATCGAGCACATGGCCATCCACTGCGGCGAGCTGGCCGGTGCGCGCGAGGTGCTGGTGCGTGTGCATTCCGAATGCCTGACCGGCGACATCTTCGGCTCGCTGCGCTGCGACTGCGGACCGCAGCTGCGCCTGGCGCTGCAGCGCATCAGCCAGGCCGGCCGGGGCGTGGTGATCTACATGCGCGGACATGAGGGCCGCGGCATCGGCATCGACGAGAAGCTGCGCGCCTACACGCTGCAGGACCAGGGCCTGGACACCGTCGAGGCCAATCTGGCGCTGGGGCATGCGCCCGACAGCCGCCGCTTCGAGGCGGCCGCCGAGATCCTGCAGGACCTCGGCGTGGCCTCGGTCAGCCTGATGAGCAACAACCCCATCAAGCTGCTGGCGCTGCAGCAGCAGGGGCTGGAGGTGGTGCAGCGCGAGCCGCACGAGATCGACGCCAACCCCGAGAACGCCGCCTATCTCGCGACCAAGCGCGAGAAGATGGGTCACCTGCTGGCGCTGTCGTCCGCTGCGGTGTCCTCCCCGGCTTCGCGCAGCCGCCGGTAGAGGGTGTTGCGGCTGATGCCGAGCCGGCGTGCCGCCTCCGAGAGATTGCCTTTGCAGGCGGCCACCGTGCGGGCCACCTCGGCCGCATCGGGCAGCGCGCGTTCCGCGCGGCCCGGTCCGCCCAGGCCGCCTTTGATGCCTTTCAGGTCCTGCATCGGCTGCTGCGCGAGCGTGGCCAGCTCCTCGCGCAGATCATCCGGCAGATGTTCGAGGCGGATCATGCGCTCATGCGGCTCGAGCTGCACGCTGGCCGCGCGCAGCGCATTGGCGAGCTGGCGCCCGTTGCCCGGCCAGGGGTAGTGCGCCAGAGGCTCGAGCAGGCCAGGATCGACCGCTGCCTCCGAGCCCGCCGCGTCGAGCAGCTGGCGGCACAGTGCGGCCAGATCGCTGCGCTCGCGCAGCGGCGGCAGCATCAGCGTCAGGCCGTTGAGCCGGTAGTACAGATCCTCGCGCAGCCGGCCGCAGGCCACCTCGTCGATCAGGCGGCGCCGGCTGGTGCAGATCAGCGCGACATCCAGCGGCTGGGCCGGCTCGCCCGGCAGCGGTGCCAGCATGTCGTCCTGCAGCGCTCGCAGCAGCCGTGCCTGCAGCGGCAGCGGCAGATCCGCCACCTCGTCGAGCACCAGCGTGCCGCCTCGTGCGCTGCGCAGCAGGCCCGGCGCCGGCGGGCGCTCCAGCGGTCGGCCGAACAGGGTGTCGTCCAGCAGATCGGCATCCAGACTGGCGCAGTGCAGCGTGCGCAGCGGCCCGTCGCGGCGCGGGCCGCTGCGGTGCACCGCCTGGGCCAGTGCGCTCTTGCCGCTGCCGGATTCGCCCTGCAGCACCAGTCCGACCGGCGCGCCGCTCAGGCGCCGCAGCCGGCCGACGATCTGGCGCAGCGTCGGATCGCCCAGCGCGAAGCCGGACAGCGCGTCGTCCTGTCCTGGCCTGTCCTGTGTCGTCTGCGCTGACCTGTCCGACGACGAAGGCGAGGGCGAGGGCGAGGGCGACGGCGGCAGGGCATCGTCGGGCTGGCGATCGGTGCGGCGCGCCATGACCTCGATGCTGTGACTGCGGTCGACCCGCAGCCACAGCATCGTGCCGTCCGGACAGCGCAGTGCCCGCGGCTCGGCAGGCGTGCGTGCCATCGCCTCGATGCTGCGCAGGTCCAGGCCGAAGAGGCTGTCTGCGCGCAGCGCGCCGATGTGGCCGCGCTCCAGCTTCAGCATCGACAGCGCCGCCGCATTGGCGCCGATCACCCAGCCATCGTCCGACAGCGCCATCAGGCCTTCGGTCAGGCTGGCAATGCCCTCGGGCCGGGAATGAAAGCGCAGTCGCAGTCCCTGCGCATGGCGGGTCTCGAACAGGCGCTGCTCGATCATGCGCGCGGCCGAGCGCACCAGCCCGAGCGTGTGCCGGTGCGCCTGGCGGTGATCGCTGCTGATGTCGAGCGCGCCGATGATGCGCCCGGCCGGATCGACGATCGGCGAGGCGGCACAGGTCAGGAAGCCGTTGCGGTCCAGATAGTGCTCGTCGCCGTGGATCACCAGCGCCTGCTCCTCGGCCAGGCAGGTGCCGATCGCGTTGGTGCCGCGCCACTGCTCATGCCAGACGGCGCCGGGGCGCAGCGCCACCCGCGCGGCGCGCTGGCTGAAGTCGGTGTCGCCGATCGCGTCCAGCAGCATGCCCTGCGCATCGGCCAGCAGCACCACGCTGTCGGTGCCGCGGGTCTGCTCGAACAGGAATTCCAGCACCGGCCGCGCGTGCGCGATCAGCTCGTGATGGCGGTCGCGCGCCCGCGCGAGCTGCACCGCCGAGGCATGCGGCCCGGCGCTGCCCAGGCCGGCTGGCGTCAGCCCGGCTTCCTGGCTGCGCTGCCAGGAGCGTTGCAGCAGCGGGGCCAGCGGCACAGGGCCGGCGTGGGTCTCGCCACGCAGCAAGGCCTGTTTCAGGGGCTTCAGTCGTGGCGTCTTGCCCCCCGCAGGACGTCCGGGATGCTTCATTTCGGTGTTTACCCTTATGTGTTTTCGTGCCGATTGTCTCGTCAGGAGTCAGCCGCTCATGGTCCGATCCGTGACAGGTTTCGCCTTGTGCAGCGGCATCGGGTATGTACTGTCTCGGCGAATGACAGTACGGATCGTCAGGTTGGTCACTGAATGAGCGGTGAACAGCTTTCCAGCAGGAAACGGGCCATTCCTGCCTGAAGGGTCGATCCTGGGGGCGGAGAGCCGCCGGAATGCGCCGGATCCACAGGCTGGCACGACCTTCGCAATAAAGGTGGCACCCCAACCCCTGGCATCAACACTGAAGGAGACATCGATGCTCTACGCGAATCCGAACACCCCGGGCGCCAAGGTCCAGTACAAGCCGCGCTACGACAACTTCATCGGCGGCAAGTGGGTTGCGCCGGTTGCCGGCCAGTACTTCGACGTCGTCACGCCGGTCAATGGCCAGGTCTACACCCAGGCCGCCCGCTCGAACGAAGCGGACGTCGAGCTGGCGCTGGACGCTGCGCACGCCGCGGCCGACAAGTGGGCCAAGACCTCGGTCACCGAGCGCTCCAACATCCTGCTGAAGATCGCCGACCGCCTCGAGCAGAACCTCGAGATGCTGGCCTACGCCGAGACCGTCGACAACGGCAAGCCGATCCGCGAGACGCTCAACGCCGACATTCCGCTGGCGGTCGACCATTTCCGCTACTTCGCCGGCTGCCTGCGTGGCCAGGAAGGTTCGCTGTCGGAAGTCGACGAGAACACGGTCGCCTACCACTACCACGAGCCGCTGGGCGTGGTCGGCCAGATCATTCCGTGGAACTTCCCGATCCTGATGGCGGCGTGGAAGCTGGCCCCGGCGCTGGGCGCGGGCAACTGCGTGGTCCTGAAGCCGGCCGAGTCGACCCCGATCTCGATCCTGGTGCTGACCGAGCTGATCGCCGACCTGCTGCCGCCGGGCGTGCTGAACATCGTCAACGGTTTCGGCCGCGAAGCCGGCATGCCGCTGGCCACCTCGAAGCGCATCGCCAAGATCGCCTTCACCGGCTCGACCGCCACCGGCAAGGTCATCGCCCAGGCCGCCGCGTCGAACCTGATCCCGGCCACGCTGGAGCTGGGCGGCAAGTCGCCCAACATCTTCTTCGCCGACGTCATGGACAAGGATGATTCCTTCCTGGACAAGGCGATCGAAGGTCTGGTGCTGTTCGCGTTCAACCAGGGCGAGGTCTGCACCTGCCCGTCGCGCGCCGTCATCCAGGAATCGATCTACGACGAGTTCATGGCGCGCGTGCTGCCGCGCGTGGCCGCCATCAAGCAGGGCAGCCCGCTCGACACCGACACCATGATCGGCGCGCAGGCCTCGCAGATGCAGATCGACAAGATCAGCAGCTACCTCGAACTGGGCAAGCAGGAAGGCGCGCAGTTGCTGATCGGCGGCGACCGCGCCCAGCTCGGCGGCGACCTGGCTGGCGGCTACTACATCCAGCCGACCCTGTTCAAGGGCCACAACAAGATGCGCATCTTCCAGGAGGAGATCTTCGGCCCGGTGCTGGCCGTGACCACCTTCCGTGACGAGGCCGACGCGCTGGCGATCGCCAACGACACCGTCTACGGTCTGGGCGCCGGTGTGTGGAGCCGCAACGGCAACACCGCCTACCGCATGGGCCGCGCGATCAAGGCTGGCCGCGTGTGGACCAACTGCTACCACGCCTACCCGGCGCACGCCGCCTTCGGCGGCTACAAGGAATCGGGCATCGGCCGCGAGACCCACAAGGTCATGCTGGACCACTACCAGCAGACCAAGAACCTGCTCGTCTCCTACAGCGAGAACAAGCTGGGCTTCTTCTGATCAGGCATCTCCTGATCGATTGACGAGCTGTCATGCCTTCGGGGGACTTCGGTCCCCCTTTTTCATGGCTTCATCCATCCTTTCACGAGCGGAGAAACGACATGAGCGACATGACGCCACTCACGCGGGTGAGTGCCACCGCAGCCGCGCTGGCACTGATCGCGCAGCTTCAGGCCCGCCATGGCGCGCTGATGTTCTACCAGTCCAGCGGCTGCTGCGACAACAGCGCGCCCAACTGCTATCTGCCGGGCGAGCTGGCCATCAGCCCGAGCGATGTGCTGCTGGGCCACATCGGCGGCATGCCCTTCTACATGAGCAGTTCCCAGTACGCCTACTGGAAGAGCAGCCAGATGATCGTCGATGCGGTGGATGCACCGCTGGGCGGCGACAACTTCAGTCTGGAAGGCCCGCTGGGCAAGGCCTTTCTGAGTCGTTCGCGGCTGTTCACCGACGAGGAATTCGCCCGCCTCGAGGCCGAGGCGCCGTTGCCCCGGCCCTGAGCGGCGCTCGCTGCGCTCTGTCCGTTCAGCCCGCCGCAGGGGAGGGGGCGGCGGCCGGCTGCTCCCGGCTGATGCGCATCGTCACATCGACCGCGCGCAGGTGCTTGGTGATCGAGCCAACCGCGATGCGGTCGACGCCGGTCTCCGCCAGCGCGCGCACCGTCTCCAGCGAGATGCCGCCGGAATACTCGACCAGCGTGCGACCGCCGCACTCCCGGTGCTCGCGCACCATGCGCGCCACGGTGCGCACCAGTTCCTGGGGCAGGCTCTCGACCAGGATCAGCTCGATGTCCTCGTCGAGCGCGATCAGCGTGTCCTCGCGGGTGCGGATCTCGGCCATGATCGGCACGTTCAGCCCGAGCGCGCGGGCGAAGGTGATCGCCTCGCGCAGGCCGCCGGCCGAGGCGATGTGCACATCCTCGATCAGGAAGCCGTCATGCAGACCCAGGCGGTGGTTCAGGCCGCCGCCGGCCAGCACCGCATATTTCTGCGCGCTGCGCAGGCCGGGCAGGGTCTGGCGGGTATCGACGATGCAGGTGCCGGTCGTGCCGACCGCCTCCACATAGCGTCGCACCGAGGTCGCGGTGCCCGACAGGGTCTGCAGGAAGTTCAGCGCGGTGCGCTCGCCGGTGAAGATCGCGCGCGCCGGGCCTGACAGGGTGCACAGCAGGTCGTCGGCCTGAACCGCCGAGCCTTCCGGAACCGTCCACTCGATCAGGATCGAGGGATCGAGTGTGCGGAAGACCGCATCGAACCAGGGCTGCCCGCACAGCACCGCCGCTTCACGGACCGTCACCTGGGCGGTGACCTGCTGGGCCCGCGACAGCAGCACCGAGGTCACGTCGCCGCTGCCGATGTCTTCGGCCAGGGCGTTCTCGACGCACAGTTGCAGGTCGGCGGGCAGGCTGACGGTGTTCATGAGCGATTTTTTCCTTTTCTGGCGGGCTTTCGTGAATGCGCGATTCTGAGCCATTCGCGCAGAGCGCCGGTTCACGCCGCCATGCAGGGAGGCCTGCTTTGTGACGGACCGTGCTTTCATGGCCATTTAAAATACTAACAGCTTTGATTCGGAAATGATCTACAGGGAAAGGCCGCAATGGCCTTGTCTTGAAAAATTGTTTTCGTTAGTATCTTTTCATGGATGCTGCCACCTTGCCCCTGTTCGAACCCGCCCCGGCCGATCAGCTGGTCGCCCGGCTTGAGGCCTGCTTCCATTCCTGGATCGATTCGGCGCCCGCCCGGGGGCCCCGCGGCAATGGCCGGCTGCGCGAGGAGTCGGCACGCATCTATGCCGACATGTGGCAGGCCTTCATCGCCTTCTGCGTGCCGCCTCAGGCCGAGCCGTCTGGCGGCGAGCGCCTCATCCGGCTCGATCCGCTGCGACCTCCCGCTGCGGACGGCAGGGAAGCGCTCGACCGGCAGGCGCTGCTGGCCTTTCTCGAGCATGAGGCCATCCGGCCGCTGCGGCAGGTCCGCACCCGCCGCAGCCGCACCGAACTGACGCCGCGCTACGCCTGGCGACTGCTGCAGCTGATCGACCGGGTGCTCAACCACGCCCGCGAGCAGGAGGATCAGCCTGCCTTTGAACCCGCGCTGGCCCTGATGCAGGAGCCGCCGTTCTGCCATGCCAATGCTGCCGCGCTGACGCCGGTGCCGGAGGTACTGACCGATGCCCAGTGCGATGCCCTGATCGCGCACTGCACCGAATTCCAGTCGCTGGACCCCGCTGCCGGCGCGTCCTGGAAAGTCCTGCGCGACCGCTGCGCGCTGGCGCTGATGCTGGGTGCCGGGCTGGCGCCCGGGCAGGTCCGGGCGCTGCGGTCGCGCGACGTGAGCTGCGGCGGCGGTCACGGCGATCGTGATCCGGATCTGCCCTGGCGGCTCACCATCGTCGCCGATGGCAGCAGTCCGGAGCATCAGGTGCCGCTGGCGGCGTGGGCCGCCCGCCAGCTTCGCCTCTGGCTGGCGGCCCGGCGCATGCTGGGCGCGGAAATGCAGTGCTCCGAGTGGGTCTTCCCGTCGACCCTGTCCGGCAAGCCCTGGTCACATCCGGCCTGCCACCGCGCGGCGGTCATGCAGCTCGATGCGCTGGGCATCGAGGGCGGCGCGCCCTTCAGGCTGCGTCACACCTTTGCGGTGCGCCAGCTGCAGGCCGGTCATGCCGAAGAGGATGTCGCGCGCTGGATGGGCTATGTCGACACCGGCCCGATGAAGCGCTACCGCCATCTGCTCACCGCACCGGTGGCCGGCCTGGCCTGAGCAGCACTCAGGAGCGCCGTCGCTCAGAGCGGCGTGCGCTCGCAGCGGATCAGCCGCTGGTACTCGCGCCGTGCGGACGGCGTGGCGAAGCGCTCGAACTGATCGAGCAGGCGCGAGAGCTGACGCAGGCGCAGCACCTTGTCGAGCTGCGTCAGGTCGCGGTCGACCGCCACGCGCTCCAGCTCCAGTGCGGCATGCCGATCCTGGCGCTCGACCAGCTGCGCATAGTCGGGGCGGGCGGTCACATAGGCCTGCGCTGCGCCCAGCTCGGTGGCCAGAAAGCGCACATAGGCGGCGGTGTGCGCATGCGCGGCTTCCGGCCAGCGCTGAACCAGACCCCGCTTCAGATCGCCCTGCAGCCGGCTGATTTCGCCCTCGAGCTGGCGCGACTGCTCGTCGATCGCCTGCAGGCGCCGGCCCAGCTGCTCATGGCGGGTGCCGAGGGCACGCTGCAGCATCGTGCCGCGCGCCGGCAGCTTCAGCCGCAAGGCCAGTTCTGATGCCAGCCGGCCATATTCGTTGTCGGGTTCGCTGGTGGTGTCGAGGTAGCGCAGCCAAGCCGGCTGCCAGCGCTCCAGATAGGTCTCGCTGGTCGAGCGCGGCAGATCGGCGTTGTAGCCCTCGATCACCGCATGCACATGGGCCTCGTGCAGCGTGACCTGGCCGTCGCGGTCACGATCGGGCGAGCGCTCCAGCGGCTGGCCGGAGCGATGGCGCCCGCTCAGCGCCGCGAAGAAATAGGTGGTGTAGTCGCGGTAGTCGCCAACCTCGATGCTGGCCGAGCAGCCCTCGGAGAGCCGGTCGGCCGATTCGGCCGCGAAGCCGCAGCGGTTGTAGGCGGCCAGCGTGCGCAGGTCGCGCGCGTCCGGCCGGATCAGCCGCATGAAGCCGCCCGAATAGCACTGGGTGAAGACGAAGCGCAGCGGCGCGCTGGGCGGCGCGTTCGTGGCCAGCCGCTCGAGCTCGCGCACCGACATGCGCGTGTCGTCCCACAGCCGCAGGGTGTTGCCGGCCCGGTCGGAGAGATCGCGCAGGCCGTGGCCGTTGAAGACGAACAGTCCCCGGTCCTGAGGGCCCATCGCGCCGAATTCGCGCGCCAGCGACGGTGCCAGCAGATCGGCCCGGGTACCGTGCACGATGTCCGGCACCCGGTGCTTGCGGTACTGGTTGCCGTTGAATTCCTGCTGGCCGAAGATCCGTGCCAGAGGCTGCAGATTCTCGCGGCTGTCCGCCGGCCGGCTCCAGATCCGGACATCGCGGACTTCAGGCGAGGCATCGGCGAAATACACCTTCAGCGTCGCCCCGGGCGCCACCGAGCGCACGATGTCCGCCACCCAGAGCACATTGAGCTCGATCTGCCCCTGGGAGCCGTCCGGATCGGGGCCGCCGCCCACCAGCCAGACATGCGAGCGGCCTGCGGCCTGCGGTGCGGCGCTGACGGCACCGCTCATCAGCGCCAGCGCGGCCAGCATGGTCGCCCCCAGCCGGGAGAACGCCGACCTGCGCGGCGAGGACATCAGGCGGGACATGTCAGTGCTCCGCTGGAAGCGTGGTCGGCGCATCGTGGCGCTCGGTCAGGACCGGCAGAGGTGCCGGGGCCCGTGTCCGGGCCGGCCGGCTGGGCGGCGTCGCCGCCACGGCATCCTCTTCCTGGAAGACGGACACCGGAAGACGGCGAGCCGGCCGGACGCGGGCGCGGCGGGTGCTCAGCGCATACAGCAGCCCCGCCAGCGCGCAGACGCCGCCCAGCACCAGGGACTGCGGCTGCAGCACCGACAGCCCGGCGAACAGCCCGAGCCCGAGACCCGCAGCGCCGCAGATCAGCATCAGCAGCAGGCCTGAACTCGGTGCGGGCAGCGCGCCCAGCAGCAGGCCGCCCAGCCAGGGCAGGGCGCCCAGCAGATAGAGGGCGCCGACGATCCAGAGCAGATCCAGGCCGAGCTGGCGCAGCAGTTCGCGACGCGGCTCCTGCGCCCATTGCTGCGCCAGCACGCCATCACCCAGCAGAAGATCGACAGCGGCCAGCCCGCCCAGGGCCAGCACCAGGGTCAGCCAGGGCAGCAGCAGGAAGCCGATGACGGCGCGGCGGTGTATCCAGCGGGAGATCAAGGCGGTGAGGGGAGGAATCGCGATCGCATCGGGATCGAATTGGGATCGAATCGGGGGCGGATCATCGCATGGATGAATCCGCCTCGCCATTCAGCCGGCCTGAACGGGCTGGTGGCGGTGCTCGTGCAGCCGGTGCAGCAGCCAGCCCCTCAGGCTGTCGCGGAAGATCAGATGCTGGCGGACCGGCTCCTGCAGCGGTTTCCACAGATGCGCCCAGGAGGGGCTCGAGACAAAGCTGAGCCGGTCGATGCCCGGATCGGCGCAGGCGGCCTCGATCGCCTCGCGCATGATCAAGTGGCCGGGCGCGATGTCCGACTCTTCCTCGAGATAGGCGATCTTGACCAGATTCATCGTGCGTGCGCCCAGCAGCACGAACTGTGCCGCGATCACCCGGTCGTCCAGCCACAGCAGATGGATGCGGCAGCTGCGATGCCGGCCGAACTGCTCCGCCAGCGTCCGGTAGAAGCCGCTCAGCCCCTCGCAGGCGGCGATCGCGGTGCCGCGTTCGCCCTTCCAGCCCGAAGACTCGACCTGCAGGAAATGCGACAGCGCCTGAGGCAGCGCCGCCGGATCGTTCACCACCTCGAAGCGCAGCGCGCCCCGCGACATCGCGCGGCGCTGCAGGCGCCGCACATTGCCATGATGGCTGCGCGACACCCGCTCCAGCGCCTGGTCGACCGTGCCGCTGCAGTCCAGCCAGGCGCTGTGGCGCAGCAGCTGCGTGTGCTGGTGTGTGCCGGTCTGGGCGCACAGCGCCTGATCCAGCGCGCTGACGCCGGGCACGCCGTCGATGCGCAGCAGATCCCACGGGGGCAGATGGCGGGCGCCCGGCCCCTGCAGCCAGGCGCGCATCTGGGGCCAGAGGCGGTGGATGTCCTGATCCGGCGCCAGTGCGATGTCGCAGAGCAGCTGATGCGCATGCACCGGAGTGCGCAGCTCCCGGATGGCGGTCATTCGCCCCACGGCTCTCTGCGACAGCGCCAGCGGCAGCACTGCCAGCAGACGGCCCTGACGCTCGGCACAGACGAAGAACAGCTCGTCCGGATCGTTGCAGAGATGGCGCAGCCGGGCGCCATGCCAGACGGGCTGCCGAAAGGCGCAGTCGGTCTGCGTGCCGCCAAGCAGCATCGCCTGCCAGCGGGGCTGCAGCCTCATCCAGCCGTGCAGGCCTCGTTCGAGACGGAAGCTCGTCGCGCCGATCTCCTGGACAGTGTGAAACTTCTGCAAAGCAATGTGATCGGCCAGCGCATTCATGGTAACCAATGGTAATCATCAGCCATGAATGTGTAAGCGTCTTTGTCTGACTCTCCGACCGGATGCGGGGGGAGCCGCCGGTCAAGGCGACAGCCGATGCGCAAGAATTCGTGTTCCCGACCGTACCTGGACACTGACACCGATTGCCGCCATGACCCGACGCGAGATCCTGAAGATGGGCGATGCCCGACTGCTGAAGCCGGCCCGACCGGTCACCGAGGCCGAGTTCGGCACCACCGAGCTGCACGCGCTGATCGCCGACATGGTCGAGACCATGCAGGCGGTACAGGGCGCGGGCCTGGCTGCGCCGCAGATCGGCGTCGATCTGGCGCTGGTGATCTTCGGCTTCGGTGCCAGCCGGCGCTATCCGGACGCACCGGCCGTGCCGGCCACCGTGCTGATCAACCCGGTGATCGAGCCGCTGTCCGACCAGGAGGAAGACGGCTGGGAGGGCTGCCTGTCGGTGCCGGGCCTGCGCGGCGTGGTGCCGCGCTGGTCACGCATCCGCTACACCGGCCGCGACGAGCGTGGCCAGCCGATCGACCGCATCGCCGACGGCTTTCATGCCCGGGTGGTGCAGCACGAATGCGATCACCTGATCGGCACGCTCTACCCGATGCGGGTGCGCGACTTCAGCCGCTTCGGCTACACCGAGGTGCTGTTTCCCGGCCTGGATGCGGCCGACGACGACTGAGGCGCCGCCGCGCTCCCGGCGCTGCCGGCACGCATCAGGGTCATCGCGGTGCCGATCAGCCCGGCGACCTCGCCCATGTGGCCGGGCACGATCATGGTGTTGTTCTTCTGCGCCAGCTGCGCATAGGCGTCGACCGCCTTCTCGGCAACCTTGAGCTGCACCGCCTGTGCTCCGCCGGGCTGCTCGATGGCGGCGGCGATCTTGCGGATGGCCTCGGCGGTGGCGTCGGCCACCGCGGCGATGGCGGCTGCCTCGCCCTGGGCCTGGTTGATCTGGGCCTGCTTCTCGCCTTCGGAGCGGGCGATGAAGGACTCGCGCTCGCCGGTGGCGATGTTGATCTGCTCCTGCTTGCGGCCCTCGGAGGCGGCGATCAGCGCGCGCTTCTCGCGCTCGGCGGTGATCTGCTGCTGCATCGCGTGCAGGATCTCGGCCGGCGGTGTCAGATCCTTGATCTCGTAGCGCAGCACCTTCACGCCCCAGGTCAGCGCAGCCTCGTCGAGCGCGCTGACCACCGCCGCGTTGATCATCTCGCGCTCCTCGAAGGTGCGATCCAGCTCCATCTTGCCGATCACCGAGCGCAGCGTGGTCTGGGCGAGCTGGGTGATCGCCATCACATAGTCGGACGAGCCGTAGCTGGCGCGCATCGGGTCGGTGACCTGGAAGTAGAGGATGCCGTCGACCTTGAGCTGGGTGTTGTCGCGGGTGATGCAGACCTGGCTGGGCACGTCGAGCGGAATTTCCTTGAGCGAGTGGCGATAGGCCAGCCGGTCGATGAAGGGAATCAGGAAGTTCAGGCCGGGCGAGAGCGTGCCGTGGTACTTGCCCAGGCGCTCGACCACCCAGGCGCTCTGCTGGGGCACGACCTTGATGGCGCGGCCGATGAAGAGAATCGTCACGATCAGAATGACCGGGGCAAGAACATCCATCACGGGCTCCTTGGCGTCGAGGGTGTTGCGGGTATGGCCGGGCGCACGCGCAGCATCGTGCCCTCGACATCGACGATGGTGAATTCGCCGGTGGACTGGGCCTGTGCGGCCGGGGTGTCGTCGGTGCAGCGGACGACCCAGTGCGCGCCGCGGTACTGGACGCTGGCGGTGCCGTCGGCGCGCCAGCGCGACACATGCACGGCCTGGCCCCGATCGAGCACCAGGCCGATGTGCGGCGGCGCGTCACCACGGGGACGCCGGCGCCATGTGCGCAGCGCCAGCATCGCGCCACCGCCGATCAGCGCGGCAGTCAGCATCTGCAGCGTCACCGCACCGCCGCCCCAGGCGACCAGCCCGGCGCAGGCCAGTCCGATCGCCAGCAGCAGCAGAAAGACCGTGCCGGAGAACAGCTCCAGCGCCAGCAGCAGCCCCGAGGCGATCCACCAGAGCCGTGCACCATCCAGTTCGGCATCCATGCCAGTCTCCCGTCCAGCCGAGACGGTCCCAGTGTAGGGGCGCGGACCCGGTCTGCCACCTGATGCGCGTCACATCCCGCCGCAGGCCTCGTCCATCGTCGTCGCGTCACGCGCTGGCCCTACACTTCGCCCTTCGCTTTTTTCCTGTTCCACCGCCCCCTGGTCTTCGGAGACCCTTCCGCCATGCAGCGCTTCCATTTCCCGATCGTCATCATCGACGAGGACTTCCGCTCGGAGAACACCTCCGGTCTGGGCATTCGCGCGCTGGCGCAGGCCATCGAGACGGAAGGATCCGAGGTGCTGGGCGTGACCAGCTATGGCGACCTGAGCCAGTTCGCGCAGCAGCAGAGCCGCGCCTCGGCCTTCATCCTGTCGATCGACGACGAGGAGTTCACGCCCGGCCCCGAGCTGGACCCGGCGGTGCTGAACCTGAGGAAGTTCATCGAGGAGATCCGCTTCCGCAACCCGGACATCCCGATCTACATCTACGGCGAGACGCGCACCAGCCAGCACATCCCGAACGACATCCTGCGCGAGCTGCACGGCTTCATCCACATGTTCGAGGACACGCCGGAGTTCGTGGCGCGTCACATCATCCGCGAGGCCAAGACCTACCTCGACGGCCTGGCGCCGCCGTTCTTCAAGCAGCTGATGGAATACGCGCGCGACGGCTCCTACAGCTGGCACTGCCCGGGCCACTCCGGCGGCGTGGCCTTCCTGAAGAGCCCGGTCGGCCAGATGTTCCACCAGTTCTTCGGTGAGAACATGCTGCGCGCCGACGTCTGCAACGCGGTCGAGGAACTCGGCCAGCTGCTCGACCACACCGGCCCGGTGGCGCAGAGCGAGCGCAACGCCGCGCGCATCTTCAACGCCGACCACTGCTTCTTCGTCACCAACGGCACCTCGACCTCCAACAAGATGGTCTGGCACCACACGGTGGCGCCGGGCGACGTGGTGGTGGTGGACCGCAACTGCCACAAGTCGATCCTGCACTCGATCATCATGACCGGCGCGATTCCGGTGTTCATGACGCCGACGCGCAACCACTACGGCATCATCGGCCCGATCCCGCAGACCGAGTTCACCCGCGAGGCCATCGAGGCCAAGATCGCGAAGAACCCGCTGCTGGCCGGCGTCGACACCACCGGCATCAAGCCGCGCATCATGACGCTGACGCAGAGCACCTATGACGGCGTGCTCTACAACACCGAGACCATCAAGCAGATGATGGACGGCTGGATCGACACGCTGCACTTCGACGAGGCCTGGCTGCCGCACGCCGCCTTCCACAAGTTCTACGGCAGCTACCACGCGATGGGCAAGAACCGCCCGCGCCCGAAGCAGGCGATGGTCTACGCCACGCAGTCGACGCACAAGCTGCTGGCCGGCATCAGCCAGGCCTCGCAGGTGCTGGTGCAGGACGCGCAGGAGCAGAAGCTCGACCGCCACCTCTTCAACGAGGCCTACCTGATGCACACCTCCACCAGCCCGCAGTACGCGATCATCGCCTCGTGCGATGTCGCCGCGGCGATGATGGAGCCCCCGGGCGGCACCGCGCTGGTCGAGGAGAGCATCAAGGAGGCGCTGGACTTCCGCCGCGCGATGCGCAAGGTCGACGAGGAGTTCGGCCACGACTGGTGGTTCAAGGTCTGGGGCCCGCCGGCGCTGGCCGCCGACGGCATCGGTCGCGCCGAAGGCTGGGTGCTGCAGGCCAACGAGAGCTGGCACGGCTTCGGCGACCTGGCCGCCGGCTTCAACATGCTCGACCCGATCAAGTCGACGCTGATCACGCCCGGACTGGATGTCTCGGGCGACTTCGCCGAGACCGGCATTCCGGCCTCGATCGTCTCGAAGTACCTGGCCGAGCACGGCGTGGTGGTCGAGAAGACGGGCCTGTACTCGTTCTTCATCATGTTCACCATCGGCATCACCAAGGGCCGCTGGAACACGCTGCTGACCGCGCTGCAGCAGTTCAAGGACGACTACGACCGCAACCAGCCGATCTGGCGCGTGCTGCCCGAGTTCGCGGGCAAGTTCCCGATGTACGAGCGCCTGGGCCTGAAGGACCTGTGCCAGCTCATCCACAAGGCCTACGCCGAGGGCGACATCGCGCGCCTGACGACCGAGGTCTATCTGTCGGATGTCGAGCCGGCGATGAAGCCCAGCGACGCCTACGCGCACATCGCGCACCGCCGCACCGAGCGGGTCGAGATCGACCAGCTCGAGGGCCGCATCACCACCTCGCTGCTGACGCCGTACCCGCCGGGCATTCCGCTGCTGATCCCGGGCGAGCGCTTCAACAAGCGCATCGTCGACTACCTGCGCTTCACCCGCGACTTCAACGAGCGTTTCCCCGGCTTCCACACCGACGTGCACGGTCTGGTCGAGGAGGACATCGGCGGCGGGCGCAAGCGCTATTTCATCGACTGCGTGAAGGCCTGAGCGGCCTGGGGCGACGTGGACGATGGAAGGCGTGCCGGAGTGCTTCGACTCGCCGCGCGACCGCGCCGAGTTCCTGCGCCCGGCGCACCGCGCCGGCGTGGAGCTCTACCGCGCCGCCATCGTCGACTGCGCCTTCGAGCCGCACGGCCATGACGCCTACGGCTTCGGCGTGATCGACCAGGGGGTCGAGCGCTTCCGGCTGCGCGGCGCCGAGCATCTCGCGCCGGTGGACACGCTGGTGGCGATGCAGCCCGAGGATCTGCACACCGGTCGCGCCGAGACGCCGCAGGGCTGGTCCTACCGGATGGTCTATCTGGACGAGGATCTGCTGCGCGGCCTCGGCGGCGGTGCGGCCTGGCGCTTCGACGAGGCGCTGATCCGCGATCCGCGCACCGTCGCGCCGGTCAGCGCGCTGATGCATCGGCTCTGGCGCGCGGCCGAGCAGGGCGCCGAGCCACTGGCCTTCGACAGCCTGCTCGTCGAGCTGGTCGAGCACCTGCGCCCGCATGCACGCGACGCGGGCGTGCCGCGCGAGGCCTGCGCCGCGGCGCGCTTCCGCCCGGTGATGGAGCTGATGCGCGCACGCCTGGACGAGCCGCTGACGCTCGACGCGCTGGCTGCCGCCGCGGGCCTGAGCCCTTTCCATTTCCTGCGCAGCTTCCGCCGCGAGCACCACGCCACGCCGCAGCAGATGCTGATGGCGCTGCGCCTGCTCGAGGCCAAGCGCCGCATCGCCGCCGGCGAGCCGCTGGCGCAGGTGGCCGCGGCCACCGGCCTGGCCGACCAGGCGCATCTGACCCGTGCCTTCTCGCGCCGCTACGGCGTGACGCCGGCGCGCTACCGCCAGCAGCTGCAGCAATCCGGTACAAGACCCCGCCGGCACGCCTGACCGACACTGCCCGGCATGTCGATCGGAATTCTCTGTGCCCTGGTGGCCGGCCTGATGTGGGGCCTGGTCTTCGTCACGCCGCTGCTGCTGCCGGACTATCCGGCCGCGCTGCTGTCCTGCGGCCGCTATCTGGCCTTCGGGCTGATCGCGCTGCCGATCGCCTGGTTCGACCGCGCGCGGCTGCGCGAGCTCGAGCGCAGCGACTGGATCGAGGCGCTCAAGCTCTCGGCCATCGGCAACCTGCTGTACTACCTCTGCCTGGCCGCCGCGATCCAGCGCGCCGGCGGTGCGCTGCCGACGATGATCATCGGCACGCTGCCGGTGGTGATCGCCATCTGCTCGAACCTGCGCGATCCGCGCGAGCGCCTGCCGTGGCGCGAGCTGCTGCCGCCGCTGGTGCTGATCGCCATCGGCATCGCCTGCGTCAATCAGGTCGAGCTGGAGCGGCTGCGCGCCGAGGGCAGTCTGGATGCGGGCCGCTATCTGGGCGGCGCCTTGCTGGCCCTGGCTGCGGTGGCCTGCTGGACCTGGTACCCGATCCGCAATGCCGACTGGATGCGCGCCCATCCGGACCGCCATCCGCGCAGCTGGGCCACCGCGCAGGGGCTGATGACGCTGCCGCTGGCGGCGCTGGGCTACGGCGCGCTGGGGCTGGTCTCGCTGACACCGGCCGGCTCGGCCGGGCTGGGCGTGGCCATGCCCTTCGGGCCCGAGCCGCTGCGCTTCGTGCTGATGATGCTGGCGGTCGGCCTGCTGGCGTCCTGGGTCGGCACGCTGTGCTGGAACGCCGCCAGCCAGCGCCTGCCCACCACGCTGCTCGGGCAGCTGATCGTGTTCGAGACGCTGGCTGCGCTGGGCTACGCGATGCTGCTGCGCGGGCGCTGGCCGGATGCGGCCACGCTGGCGGGCATCGTGCTGCTGGTGGCCGGCGTGCTGCTGGCCCTGCGGGTGCGTCCGCGGCGCTGACGGACAGGCGCGGACGGCCTGTCGGACAGCTTCCGACATGCGCTCGGGCAGGGCACCGATGGTGCGCAGCCCGGCCCGGTCCTAGAGTGGCTCCATGGATTTCAGGAGTGCCACGATGAACGCCCAGCAGTACACGACGTTTCCCGCCGACCCGTTCGCCCTGATGATGAATCCGCAGGACATTCTCGCCGCCGTCGAGCGCTCGGAGCGCCTGGGCCGGCTGCAGCGCCGGGTCTGCCGGCCGCTCGACCGTCCGCTGATCCCGCATGCGCTCACCGAGATCGAGCTGTTCGACCGCAGCATCGACGCGGGCATGGTTCCCGACGAGGAACTGCCCGAGGACGATCACTGAGGCCCGTCCCCGTCCTCAGGTCGTCACCCGGCGATCGCCGGCATCGACCGGCAGCCGCACTCGCGTCGGGCGCCGGTAGAGCCAGGCGGCGCCGTGACGCAACGCCAGCCGGTTCAGCGCCAGCGCGGCGATGATCGCGCCAGCCGGCAGCAGCAGCGCCCGCCAGGCCAGCGGCAGGCCCAGATCGGCCAGCAGCGGCGCCAGTGCCTGCATCGGCAGCCAGAAGCCGAGATAGATTGCCAGCGAGCCGCGACCGGCGCCCTGCAGCCAGCGGCCCGGTGCGCGGCCTGACAGCAGGGCCGACACCATCACCACCGCCGCGATGCCGACCATGCCCAGCATGAACTGAACCAGTGGCCACGGCGCGGGCTTGTACAGCATCAGCACCAGATGGGCCGGCAGCCACAGCGCCAGCATCCGCAGCGCCCAGCGCGGCTGGTCCTGGCTGCGCGCGGCCAGCGCCATGAAGAAGGGCGCCAGCACATGGCCGGCATGGAAGAACACGAAGTACATGCCGAACCAGTCGAGCACCGGAATGCCGGTGTGCAGCGGGAACAGATGCATCAGCGTGGCCGCCAGACCGACCACCCAGGGCGAGACCGCCTGCAGCAGGCGCGAGGCCAGCGCGTAGATCGGCAGCATCAGCAGGAACCACAGCATCGCCGGCGGCTTCCACAGCGCCAGCAGCAGCTGTGCGAGCGCATCCGTCATGCCTTGCGGACGGTGCTGGCCCAGCAGCCATTGCCCGATCACCAGGATCGGTGCCCACAGCAGCAGGAAATACAGGTGATGCAGCACCCGGCGATCGAGAAAATGCGACCAGCGCCTGCGGATGACCTGCGCCATGAACAGGCCTGACAGCAGGAAGAAGTCCGGCATCCGGAAGGGCTGCATCGCGACGCTCAGATAGCCCAGCCAGCTGGCGGCGCCATCGCTGGCATGCAGGCTGCGTGTGGCCCAGTAGCCGACGACCGCCAGGATGCAGATTCCGCGCGCGATGTCGACCCAGTCCTGTCGGCGCGGATCGACCTGAGGCACGCGATGCGCTGGATGCGTCTGGCGCGCCTGATCGGTGGCTGGCCCGGGGATGCTGGATGTTCCTGGCATGGTGACTGGCAACGATGCGGTTTCTGGTGCTCGCGCGAAAAATTCACGCGCATGAAAGTTACCAGATGCAAGTTAAGTCACGAATCATCTGTTCATGGGCCCGGCAGGAATCCAGACTGAAATGAAAGCGGTGCCAGGGCACGCCGATTGCTTGGATTGCTCTGCCGAAAATCGGAACAGCCGGGTCTTCCTCAGGATGGGTTCCGTCGCGGTTACATGGCAAGATGAAACGCATGATCCAGAACATGAAAAATCCGGCCTCGCCAAGCGCCGGTCCGTCCGAGGTCGCATGGTGGCGCGGCGCGGTGATCTATCAGATCTATCCGCGCAGCTTCCAGGACAGCAACGGCGACGGCATCGGCGACCTGCCCGGCATCACCGCGCGGCTGGAACATGTGGCATCGCTCGGCGTCGACGCGATCTGGATCTCGCCCTTCTTCCGCAGTCCGATGAAGGACTTCGGCTATGACGTCAGCGACTACCGCGATGTCGATCCGATCTTCGGCACGCTGGCCGACTTCGACGCGCTGCTGGCGCGCGCGCACCAGCTCGGCCTGCGGGTGATGATCGACCAGGTGCTCTCGCACACCTCCGACCAGCATGCCTGGTTCCAGGAAAGCCGCCTGAGCCGCGACAACCCGAAGAGCGACTGGTATGTCTGGGCCGATGCCCGGCCCGACGGCACGCCGCCGAACAACTGGCTCAGCGTCTTCGGCGGCAGCGCCTGGCAGTGGGACTCGCGCCGGCGCCAGTACTACCTGCACAGCTTCCTCTCCAGCCAGCCTGACCTGAACTTCCACAACCCGGCGGTGCAGGACGCGCTGCTCGGCGAGGTGCGCTTCTGGTGCGAGAAGGGCGTCGACGGCTTCCGCTTCGATGCCTGCAACCACCAGTTCCACGACGCGCAGCTGCGCGACAACCCGCCGGCGCAGGGCGGCGAGGTCTCGACGGTGCGCGCCGACAACCCCTACGCGATGCAGCAGCACCTGCACGACAAGAGCCGGCCCGAGAACCTGGCGTTCCTGGAGCGGCTGCGCGGCGTGCTCGATGCCTTCGGCGCGGCCAGCATCGGCGAGGTCGGCGACGAGAACGCGCCGCCGCTGATGGCCGACTACACCGAGGCCGGTCGCCGCCTGCACATGGCCTACAGCTTCAGCCTGCTGACCGCGCACTGCGCGCCGGCGCATCTGCGCGCCGAGGTCGAGAAGCTCGAGCGCGAGATCGCGCGCACCGGCGGCTGGGGCTGCTGGGCCTTCTCCAACCATGACGTGCCGCGGGTGGCCAGCCGCTGGTCGAGCGACGGCCTGTCCGACGACCGTCGCTCGAAGCTGCAGCTGGCGATGCTGCTGACGCTGCGCGGCAGCGTCTGCCTCTACCAGGGCGAGGAGCTCGGCCTGCCCGAGGCCGACGTGCCCTACGAGCGGCTGCAGGATCCCTACGGCCTGGCCTTCTGGCCGGAGTTCAAGGGCCGCGACGGCTGCCGCACGCCGATGCCCTGGCAGGCCGACGAGGTACAGGCTGGTTTCTCGACGGTGGAGCCCTGGCTGCCGGTCAGCGCGGCGCAGCAGGCCAGGGCAGCCGATCGCCAGCAGGCCGCGCCGGACTCGGTGCTGAAGACCGCGCAGGCGCTGCTGGCCTGGCGCCGCGCCACGCCGCTGCTGCGCGAGGGCTCGATCCGCTTTGTCGATGCGCCCGAATCGGTGCTGATGTTCGAGCGCCGGCTTGATCCTGCTGACGCCACGGGCGCACCACAGGAGTGCATGCTGCTGGCCTTCAATACCTCGGATCAACCGGTCGAGCTGCTGCTTCCTGCCGGCTGGCAGGGGGTCGCGCTGCAGACCGGGACCCCGCTGGGCACCGCGGCCCGGCTTGGCGCCGATGGCCTGCGCCTGCAGATCGATCCGCTTGGCGCAGCGGTTGCATTGGCGACCGCATAACTTCCGCTCACCGTTTTCTTCTCGCTTCTTCTCGCCCCATGCCCCGCAAGACCTCCGCTCCGTCCCCGGCTCCGGCCGCCCCCGCGAAGAAGACTTCCCCGACGGCGGTCGCCGTGCCCGAGACCGGCCGGGTCGATGCCGCGACGCTGGACGCGCTGATGCGCGCCGACCACGGCGATCCGTTCGCGGTGCTCGGCATGCATCACACCGGCACCGCGCTGGTGGTGCGTGCGCTGCTGCCCGGCGCAGCCGAGGTCGAACTGCTCGACGCGCTGGGCCGGCGGCTGTGCGCGCTGACGCGCCAGGAGAGCAGCGCGCTGTTCACCGGCGCGGTGCCGCGCCGGCGCAACCCGTTCGAGTACCGGCTGCGCATCCGCTGGACCGATGCCGAGGGCCGCGCGCTCGAGCCGGTGGTGGTCGACGATGCCTACCGCTTCGCGCCGCTGATCCGCGACACCGACCTCTACCTGCTGGCCGAGGGCACGCACCACCGGCCCTACGAGTGGATGGGCGCGCATCCGCAGATCCACGAGGGCACCGGCGGCACCCGTTTCGTGGTCTGGGCGCCGAGCGCGCGCCGCGTCTCGGTGGTCGGCAGCTTCAACCAGTGGGACGGCCGGCGCCACCTGATGCGCCGCCGCCATGAGTGCGGGCTGTGGGAGATCTTCGTGCCGCAGGTCGGCGAGGGCGATCTCTACAAGTTCGAGGTGCTGGGCGCCGACGGCGTGGTGCGGGTCAAGGCCGACCCCTACGCCTTCCGCGCCGAGGTGCGGCCGCAGACCGCCTCGGTGGTGCAGCGCCTGCTGCCCGGCGTGGCGATCGACGAGACGCGCCGCCAGGCCAATGCGCTGGACGCGGCAGTGTCGGTCTACGAGGTGCATCTGGGTTCGTGGCGGCACGGCGAGGACGGCCGCTGGCTCAGCTACCGCGAGCTGGCCGAGCAGCTGGTGCCCTATGTGCGCGATCTGGGCTTTACCCACATCGAGCTGCTGCCGGTGCACGAGCATCCCTTCGACGGCTCCTGGGGCTATCAGCCGACCGGCCTGTATGCGCCGACCTCGCGCTTCGGCACGCCGGAGGACTTCCGCGCCTTCGTCGATGCGGCGCACGCGGCCGGGCTGGGCGTGATCCTGGACTGGGTGCCGGGCCACTTCCCGACCGACGCCTTCGCGCTGGCCGAGTTCGACGGCACGCACCTCTACGAGCATGCCGATCCGCGCGAGGGCTTCCACCAGGACTGGAACACGCTGATCTACAACTACGGCCGCACCGAGGTCCGCAACTTCCTGGTCGGCAACGCGCTGTACTGGATCGAGCGCTTCGGCATCGACGGCCTGCGGGTGGACGCGGTGGCCTCGATGCTCTACCGCGACTACAGCCGCCGCGACGGCGAGTGGATCCCCAACCGCCACGGCGGCCGCGAGAACCTCGAGGCGATCGAGTTCCTGCGCCGTGCCAACTTCATCGTCGGCACGCAGCGCCCGGAGGCGGTGATGATCGCCGAGGAGTCGACCTCCTTCCCGCTGGTGACGCGTCCGCCCTCGCAGGATCTGCAGTCCGGCGGCCTGGGCTTCCACTACAAGTGGAACATGGGCTGGATGAACGACACGCTGGCCTATTTCTCGCGTGATCCGGTCTACCGCAGCCATCACCATGACCAGCTGCGCTTCTCGCTGATGTACGCCTTCAGCGAGAACTTCGTGCTGCCGCTCTCGCATGACGAGGTGGTGCACGGCAAGGGCTCGCTGATCCGCAAGATGCCCGGCGACGACTGGCAGAAGTTCGCCAACCTGCGCGCCTATCTCGGCTTCATGTGGGGGCATCCGGGCAAGAAGCTGCTGTTCATGGGCTGCGAGTTCGCGCAGTGGAACGAGTGGAACGAGGCCGCGCAGCTCGACTGGCCGCTGCTCGAGCAGGCGCCGCATGCCGGCGTGCAGCGCCTGGTGCGTGACCTCAACAGCGTGCTGCGCCACTATCCGGCGCTGCACCAGCGCGATGTGCAGCCCGACGGCTTCGCCTGGGTCAGCCATGAGGACGCGCAGCATTCGGTGATCGTCTTCGAGCGCCGTGCCGCGCCCGACGAGGCGGGCCACGCCGCGCGGGTGCTGGTGATCTGCAACCTGACGCCGGTGGTGCGCCACGGCTGGCGCATCGGCGTGCCGCAGGCCGGCGCCTGGCGCGAGCTGATCAACACCGACCAGGCGGTCTACGGCGGCTCGGGCGTCGGCAACGGCGTGCTCGAGAGCGAGGCCCTGCCGTGGCAGGACCAGGCGCAGTCGATCGTCATGACGCTGCCGCCGCTGGCCACCGTGATGCTGGTGATCGATTGACGGATCGGTCGGATCGGGTGATGAAGGTCGTGAGGATCGAGGCGGGCCGGCCGGCGCCGCTGGGCGCGACGCCGGTCGCGGGCGGGCTGGACATCGCGGTGTGGGCGCCGGACGCGACGGCGGTCGAGGTCGGCCTGTTCGATGCGGACGGCCAGGTGGAACAGGCGCGGGTGCGGCTGCCATGCTGCACCGACGGTGTCTGGCATGGCCGGCTGCTGGGCGAAGGGCTGGGCGCGGGCACGGTCTACGGCCTGCGCGCGCACGGGCCCTGGGCGCCGCGCGAGGGGCACCGCTTCAATCCGGCCCGGGTGCTGCTCGATCCGTGGGCGCAGGCGGTGGTCGGCACCTATGGCGGGCCGGGCGTCGACCTGAGCCTCTATCACGGCCATGATGCCGCCGACGTGCGCCAGCCCGACACGCGCGACAACGCCGCGGTCGCGCTGAAGGCACGGGTGGTCGCGCCGACGCCGAAGGTCGATCCGGCCGAGCGCCCGCGCCATCCGGCCGACCGGGTGGTGATCGCCGAGGCGCATGTGCGCTCGACGACGATGCGCCATCCCGACATTCCCGCCGAGCTGCGCGGCAGCTACGCCGCGATGGCGCATCCGGCGATGATCGCGCACTGGCAGGCGCTGGGCGTGACCACGCTGAGCCTGCTGCCGGTGCACGCGCGCGCCGACGAGGAGCGGCTGCAGCGCCTGGGCCTGTCCAACCACTGGGGCTATTCCAGCATCGGCTTCCTGGCGCCGGAGCCGCGCTACTGGAGCGGCCGCCCCGGCACCACGCCCGAGGGCGAGTTCCGCCAGATGGTGCGCGACCTGCACGCCGCCGGCCTGGAGGTGGTGCTGGACGTGGTCTACAACCACAGCGCCGAGACCGACGAGCTGGGCCCGACGCTGTCGCTGCGCGGGCTAGCCAATGCGCGCGCCTACCATCTGCGCCGGGCCGAGGGTCGCGCCGATCTCTACGAGAACTGGACCGGCTGCGGCAACTGCCTGAATCTGGCCGAGCCGCGCATGGTCGAGCTGGTGGCCGGCTCGCTGCGCCACTGGGTCGAGACCTATGGCGTCGACGGCTTCCGCTTCGATCTGGCGCCGGTGCTGGCGCGCGGGCGCGACGGCGCCTTCAGCCGCGAGGCCGGCTTCTTCGCCGCGCTGCGCGCCGATCCGGTGCTGGCCTCGGTGCGGCTGATCGCCGAGCCCTGGGACATCGGCCCGGGCGGCTATCAGCTCGGCGCCTTCCCGCCGGGCTGGAGCGAGTGGAACGACCAGTACCGCGACACGATCCGGGCCTGGTGGCTGCGCGATGCGGGCGACCGCGGCATCTTTGCGCACCGCTTCGCCGGATCGAGCGCGCAGTTCCGCCACGAGCACCGCGCGCCGACCGCCGGCATCAACTTCATCACCGCGCACGACGGCTTCACGCTGCGCGATCTGGTCAGCTTCGACCACAAGCACAACCACGCCAACGGCGAGCACAACCGCGACGGCCACCACCACAACTGCAGCTGGAACTGCGGCGTGGAGGGGCCGACGCAGGATGCCGCGGTGCTCGCGCTGCGCGCGCGCCTGCAGCGGGCGCTGCTGGCGACGCTGTGGCTGTCGCAGGGCACGCCGATGCTGCTGGCCGGCGACGAGATCGGCCACAGCCAGCAGGGCAACAACAACGCCTACTGCCAGGACAACGCCATCAGCTGGCTGGACTGGCCGCAGCAGGACGACGACCTGCTGGCCACCGCGCGCCGGCTCGGGCACTGGCGCCAGACGCTGGCCTCGCTGCGCATCGGCCGCTGGCTGCGCGGCACGCCCGACGCGCAGGGCTGCACCGATGTGCTCTGGTGGCATCCGGCCGGCCGTGCGATGCACGACGGCGACTGGAGCGATTCCCAGGACCGCACGCTGCTGATCCGCCTGCAGGCGGCGGCCGATGCGCAGGCGGTGCTGGTGTCGGTGCATCCGCAGCACATCGCCCGCGAGGCGCGGCTGCCCGACCCGGGGCCGGGGCGGCGCTGGGTGGCGCTCTTCGACAGCAGCCGCCCGGGCGGCGCGCCCGACCCCGAGGCCGCCGCGCTGGCCGCCGGCGCGGTCGCGGTGCTGCCGGCGCGTGCGCTGCTGATCCATCGCAGCGAGGCCGCAGATCGGTGAACACATCGGGAATCGCCGTAGTTCGCGGCGCATAGCCTCCGCGCACAATGTTTTCCAGCTTCATTCCATGAGTCCGAACGCTTCCATGACCTCGACCGCACCGAACGCTCCGACCGTCCAGATCGTCTCCACCCGGCCGTTCGACGGCCAGCGCCCCGGCACCTCCGGCCTGCGCAAGAAGGTCACCGTCTTCCAGCAGCCGCACTACCTCGAGAACTTCGTCCAAGCGCTGTTCGACATCCTGCCCGAGCAGGTGGGCCCCTTGGCGGGCCAGACGCTGGTGGTGGGCGGCGATGGCCGCTTCCACAACCGGGTGGCGGTGCAGACCATCCTGAAGATGGCGGCCGCCAACGGCGTCGGCCGCGTGATGGTGGGCCGCGGCGGCCTGCTGTCGACGCCGGCGGCCAGCGCGGTGATCCGCAGGCACGGCGCCTACGGCGGCATCATCCTGTCGGCCAGCCACAACCCCGGCGGCCCGGACGGTGACTTCGGCATCAAGTACAACATCGCCAACGGCGGCCCGGCCCCGGAGAAGATCACCGAGGCCATCTACGCCCGCACCCGCGACATCGCCGAGTACCGCACGCTCGCGGGCGCGGCCGATCTGGACCTGGACCGGCTCGGCACCACCGCGCTGGCCGGCATGACGGTCGAGGTGATCGACCCGGTGGCCGACTACGCCGAGCTGATGGAAAAGCTCTTCGACTTCGACGCGATGCGCGCCTGGTTCGCCCGGGGCGGGCGCATGCGCATGGACTCGATGGGCGCGATCAGCGGCCCCTACGCCCGCGCGGTGCTCGAGGGCCTGCTGGGCGCGCCGGCCGGCACGGTGGTCAACGGCGAGCCGCTGGAGGACTTCGGCGGCCATCACCCGGACCCGAACCCTGCCCACGCCACCGAGCTGATCGCCGCGATGAGCGGCGCCGGCGCGCCCGATTTCGGCGCCGCTTCGGACGGCGACGCCGACCGCAACATGATCCTGGGCCGCGATTTCGTCGTGACGCCCTCCGACAGCTTGGCGCTGCTGGCCGCGCATGCCACCAAGGTGCCGGGCTACCGCGACGGCCTGGCCGGCATCGCCCGCTCGATGCCGACCTCGCAGGCCGCCGACGTGGTCGCGCAGGCGCTGGGCATTCCGGCCTGGGAGACGCCGACCGGCTGGAAGTTCTTCGGCAACCTGCTCGACGCCGGCCGGGCCACGCTCTGCGGCGAGGAAAGCTACGGCACCGGCTCGAACCATGTGCGCGAGAAGGACGGCCTGTGGGCCATCCTGTTCTGGCTGAACCTGCTGGCGGCGACCGGCGACTCGGTCGAGTCGCTGGTGCGCGCGCACTGGAAGCGCTTCGGCCGCCACTACTACTCTCGCCACGACTGGGAGGGCATCCCGACCGAGCGCGCCGACGCGCTGATGGCGGCGCTGCGCGAGCAGCTGCCGACGCTGGCGGGCCAGCGCTTCGGCGCGCTGGAGATCGCGCAGGCGGACGATTTCTCCTACACCGATCCGGTCGACGGCTCGGTTTCCAGCCGTCAGGGCGTGCGCCTGATCCTGGCCGGTGGCTCGCGGGTGGTCTTCCGCCTGTCGGGCACCGGCACCGAGGGCGCGACGCTACGCGTCTACCTCGAGCGCTTCGAGCCGGCCGACGGCGACCATGACCGGCCGACCCAGGACGCGCTGGCCGACCTGATCGCGCTGGCCGACACGGTGGCGCGCATCCGCGAACTCTCCGGCCAGACCGCGCCGACCGTCATCACCTGACACCTGATCCCGCCTGTTCCCGTTCCTCACCAGCACACAGCAAGCAGAGCACAAGGAGACCTGCCTCATGGACATCACCCGCTACACAGAAAGCCGCACGCTGGCACGTCGCACGCTTGCCCTGGTCCTGGCCGGTGGCCGCGGTTCGCGCCTGAAGGATCTGACCGACCGGCGCGCCAAGCCGGCAGTCCACTTCGGCGGCAAGTTCCGCATCATCGACTTCGCGCTGTCGAACTGCATGAACTCCGGCATGCGCCGCATCGGCGTCATCACGCAGTACAAGTCGCACTCGCTCCTGCGCCACCTGCAGCGCGGCTGGAGCTTCCTGCGCAACGAGATGGGCGAGTTCGTCGACCTGCTGCCGGCGCAGCAGCGCGTCGACGAGGAATCCTGGTACCGCGGCACCGCCGACGCCATCTACCAGAACCTCGACATCATCCGCAACTCGACCCCGCCCGAGTACATCGTCGTGCTGGCGGGCGACCACATCTACAAGATGGACTACTCGATCATGCTGGCCGACCACGCCGCCAGCGGCCGGGGCGTCACGGTCGGCTGCATCGAGGTGCCGCGCGAGGAGGCCAAGGGCTTCGGCGTGATGGCGATCGACGAGAACCGCGCCATCGTCGAGTTCGTCGAGAAACCGGCCGATCCGCCGCCGATGCCGGGCGATCCGAACACCTCGCTGGCGAGCATGGGCATCTATGTGTTCAGCGCCGACTATCTCTACCGCCTGCTCGAGGAGGATGCGGCCGATCCGGATTCCGAGCACGACTTCGGCAAGAACCTGATCCCGAAGGCGGTCTCGGAAGGCCAGGCGCTGGCGCATCCGTTCTCGATGTCGGCGATCGCCAACCCGCCGTACTCGCGCGCCTACTGGCGCGATGTCGGCACGGTGGATGCCTACTGGGCGGCCAACCTCGATCTGGCCTCGACCACGCCCGAGCTGAACATGTACGACCGCGACTGGCCGATCTGGACCTACCAGGAACAGCTGCCGCCGGCCAAGTTCGTGCACGACGAGCCGGGCCGCTGCGGTCAGGCGATCGACAGCCTGGTCTCGGGCGGCTGCATCGTCTCGGGCGCGACGGTGCGCAACTCGGTGCTGTTCTCCAACGTGCTGGTGCGCTCCTTCTCGGAGATCAACCAGGCGGTGGTGCTGCCCGACGTGCAGATCGGCCGTGGCTGCCGCCTGAGCAAGGTGGTGATCGACCGGCGCTGCCGGCTGCCCGACGGCCTGGTCATCGGCGAGGATCCTGAACTGGATGCCCAGCGCTTCTTCCGCACCGACAACGGCGTGGTCCTGGTGACCCGCAGGATGATTGCCGCGCTATGAGAGTCCTGCAGGTCTGTGCCGAGATCTTCCCGCTGCTCAAGACCGGCGGTCTGGCCGATGTCGCCGGCGCCCTGCCGCCGGCGCTGGCCGCGCTCGGCGACGAGGTGCGGGTGCTGCTGCCGGGCTTCGACGCCATCCTGGACGGGCTGCAGGAGGCGGTGGTCGTGGCCGAGCTGCAGCCGCCGTCGGCGCTGCACTGGGGCAGTGGCGGCACGCGGCTGCTGTGGGGCCGGCTGCCGGCGGTGGGCGAGGGCGTCACCGCCTATGTGATCGACGCGCCCGGCTACTACCGCCGTCCGGGCGGGCCGTATGCCGACGCCAACCGCCACCCGTACGGCGACAACCATCTGCGCTTCGCGCTGCTGGGCTGGGTCGCCGCGGAGCTGGCGCAGGGGCTCGATCCCATCTGGCATCCGACAGTGCTGCATGCGCATGACTGGCATGCCGGCCTGGCGCCGGTCTATCTGCGTGCGGCGCAGCAGGCGCGCCACCAGCATTTCGCCGGCAGCGTCTTCACGGTGCACAACCTGGCCTACCAGGGCGGCTTCGCCGGGCATCACTTCCAGGAGCTGGGCCTGCCCAGCGGCTTCTGGGGCGTCAACGGCGTCGAGTTCCACGGCCAGATCGGCTTCATGAAGGGCGGGCTGTATTTCGCCGACCGCATCACCACCGTCAGCCCGACCTACGCGCGCGAGATCCAGGGCCACGAGCAGGGCTGTGGCCTCGACGGGCTGCTGCGCACCCGCGGCGTCGACCTCTCGGGCATTCTCAACGGCGTCGACGACGCGGTCTGGCATCCGGCCACCGATGTGCTGCTGCCAGCGAACTACGATGTCGATGCGCTCGACGGCAAGGCCGCCTGCAAGGCGGCGCTGCAGCAGGAGCTCGGCCTGACGGTCGATCCGGCACGGCCGCTGCTGTGCATCGTCAGCCGCCTGACCGAGCAGAAGGGCCTGCACCTGGTGCTGGAAGCCCTGCCGGGCCTGCGCGCGCTGGGCTGGCAGTTCGCGATGCTGGGCAGCGGCGACGCCTGGATGGAGACGGCGTTCGCGGAAGCCGCCGCTGCCCATCCGGGCGACATCGCGGTGCGCATCGGCTACGACGAGCGCTTCGCGCACCGGCTGATCGCCGGCAGCGACGCGATCGCCGTGCCCTCGCGCTTCGAGCCCTGCGGGCTCACCCAGCTCTACGGCCTGAAGTACGGCACGCTGCCGCTGGTGCGCCGTGTCGGCGGCCTGGCCGACACCGTGGCCGACACGCGACTGGAGACGCTCGACCGCGACGCCACCGGCTTCGTCTTCGACGAATTTTCCGCAGGCGCGCTGCTGTGGGCCGCCGAGCGGGCCGCGGCGCTGTTCCGCCGCCCGGCCGACTGGCGTACCGTGCAGCAGCGCGCGATGCGGCAGGACTTCGGCTGGACGGCCGCCGCGCGCCATTACCAGGCGCTCTACCGCCAGGTCAGCGCCTGACGATCTCTCCCTCTTCGCCCGATCATTCCCATGGACCTGACCCAGTTCGAGCACCAGTACGAGCAGCTTGCCCGTGACGTCGGCGCCTTCAAGCGCGCCATCTCGACCAAGCTGATGTACACCGTCGGCAAGGATCCCGTCTCGGCCCGTCCCGAGGACTGGCTGCACGCGGTGTCGCACGCGGTGCGCGACCACCTGGTCGAGCGCTGGATGAAGACGACCCGCGCGCAGTACGCGCAGGACGTCAAGCGCGTCTACTACCTCTCGATGGAGTTCCTGATCGGGCGCACCTTCACCAATGCGGTGCTGGCGCTCGAGCTGATGCCGGTAATCCGCCAGGCGCTGGCCGAGCTCGATGTCGACGTCGACAAGGTGCTCGACCTCGAGCACGACGCGGCGCTGGGCAACGGCGGCCTGGGTCGGCTGGCGGCGTGCTTTCTCGACTCGATGGCGACGCTGGGCGTGCCCGGCTTCGGCTACGGCATCCGCTACGACTACGGCATGTTCCGCCAGCAGATCGTCGACGGCCGCCAGGTCGAGGTGCCCGACTACTGGCTGACCGGCGGCAACCCGTGGGAATTCCCGCGCCCGGAGGTGCAGTACCGCGTGCGCTTCGGCGGCCACCTGGAGCAGCACGGCGACACGGTGCGCTGGGTCGGCACCGACGATGTGCTGGCGATGGCCTACGACACCATCATTCCCGGCTACGGCACCGAGGCGACCAACACGCTGCGGCTGTGGTCGGCCAAGGCCACCGAGGAGATGAATCTCCGCGCCTTCAACCAGGGCAACTACTTCGGCGCGGTCGAGACCAAGAACCACAGCGAGAACGTCTCGCGGGTGCTCTATCCGGACGACTCGACCGCCTCCGGGCGCGAGCTGCGCCTGCGCCAGGAATACTTCTTCGTCTCGGCCAGCCTGCAGGACCTGCTGCGCCGCTATCTGCGCACCCACACCGGCTTCGAGGCGCTGCCCGACAAGGTCAGCATCCACCTCAACGACACCCACCCGGTGCTGGCCATCCCCGAGTTGATGCGGCTGCTGGTCGACGAGCACCGCGTGCCCTGGACACACGCCTGGCAGCTCTGCCAGAAGGTGTTCTCCTACACCAACCACACGCTGATGCACGAGGCGCTGGAGACCTGGCCGGTCGAGATGCTCGGCCGGGTGCTGCCGCGCCATCTGCGCATCATCTTCGACATCAACGCGCATTTCCTCGGCGGCGTGGCCCAGCGCGGCGGCGGTGATCCGGACCTGCTGCGCCGTGTCTCGCTGATCGACGAGGCCGGCGAGCGCCGGGTGCGCATGGGCTATCTGGCGGTGGTGGCCAGCCATTCGATCAACGGCGTCTCGGCGCTGCACTCCGACCTGATGAAGGCCTCGATCTTCCGCGACTTCGCGCAGCTCTGGCCCGAGCGCTTCAACAACAAGACCAACGGGGTCACGCCGCGGCGCTGGCTGGCGCAGGCCAATCCGGGGCTGGCGGCGCTGCTCGACCAGCGTCTGGGCCGGGGCTGGCGGCGTCAGCTCGACCAGCTCGACAGCCTGCGCCATGCGCTGGACCTGCCGGGCTTCCTGGGCGCGGTGCGCAAGGTCAAGCGACAGAACAAGGAGCGGCTCGGCCGCCTGGTGCTCAAGCAGCTCGGCATCGACCTGAATCCGGACGCGCTGTTCGACGTGCAGGTCAAGCGCATCCACGAATACAAGCGCCAGCTGCTCAACCTGCTGCATGTCGTCACCCGCTACCAGCGCATCCTGGCCAATCCGGACGCGCAGTGGGTGCCGCGCGTGGTGGTGTTCGCCGGCAAGGCGGCCTCGGCCTACCGCATGGCCAAGCTGGTGATCCAGCTGACCAACGACATCGCGAAGGTCATCAACAACGACCCGCGGGTCGGCGGCCGGCTGAAGGTGGTCTTCATCCCGAACTACAGCGTCAGCCTGGCCGAGGTCATCATTCCGGCGGCGGATCTCTCCGAGCAGATCTCCACCGCCGGCACCGAGGCCTCGGGCACCAGCAACATGAAGTTCGCGCTCAACGGCGCGCTGACCATCGGCACGCTCGATGGCGCCAATGTCGAGATCCGCGAGCAGGTCGGCGACGAGAACATCTTCATCTTCGGCCACACCACGCCCGAGGTGGCCGACATCCGCGCCCGCGGCTATCAGCCCCGCGCGATCTACGAGGCCGATGCCGAGCTGCGTGCGGTGCTCGACGCGATCCGCGACGGCGTCTTCAGCCCCGACGATCCCGGCCGCTATCAGCCGATCTTCGACGCGCTGGTGAACTGGGGCGACCACTATCTGCTGCTGGCCGACTACGCCAGCTATGTCGCCACGCAGGACCGGGTCGACACGCTATACCGCAACGCCGACGAATGGACCCGCCGTGCGGTGCTCAACATCGCCGGCATGGGGCCGTTCTCGTCGGACCGCACCATCGCCGAGTACGCGCACGAGATCTGGCATACCCGGCCGGTCATCGTGCCGGCCGCGGCACCTCACGCGGGCTGATCGTCGGGGCGGGCGCGCATCGCGCGCGTCCAGTGCGCGCCCAGATCCAGCGCGAAGTCCGACGGCATGAAGCGCTCGAAGCCGGCGCCCGGATAGCTGGTCAGCTCGCCGACGATCAGCCGCCCCTCGCACAGATACAGATCGACGCGCAGGAACTCGAAGGGCGCGGCCAGCTTCAGCGCCAGCGCGATCATCGCGTCGAGCTCGGCCGGGCGCGGGTCGGGCGCATGGTTGTCCAGCGTCAGCCGTACCGGCAGCAGCCGCCAGTCGGTGTCGTAGAGATTGCGGGTGTGCCGCCCGAAGCGGCCGCGGTCGACCTGGATGAAGCGCACCGCGCCGCCGATCACATAGACCTTGTGATCCGGCGGAATGCCGCCGGGCTCGCTCGGATCGTTCAGCATTGGCTCGGCCAGAATACGCCCGCGCAGGCCTGAATAGCACCACTCGCGGCTCTGGCGGCTGAAGTCGGTGTCGAGCCAGCGCTGCATCTCCAGCCGCAGCGCGGCCTCGGCGGCGGCGTCCAGCGGCGGATCGTTCTCGCGCAGGAAGATCACCCGGCCGCTGCCCACCGTCGGCTTGAGCACGCAGGGGCGCGCCAGCGTGCGCAGCGGAACCGCCTCGGCGTGTGTCCACAGACCGAGCTGCGGCAGCACATGCGTGTCGCCGACCTGCTCGATCACCCACTGCCGGGCGGCGGCCTTGTCGGCCGCGAGCTGCAGCAGCGGCGAGCGGCAGCGCAGCATGTAGGCCTGGATGTGCTCGTTGAAGCTGCGCGGCTGCCGGTAGTCGGGCCAGCGGCCGAAGTAGATCAGATGGCCGACCGCCAGATAGAGCCGGTCGGGCAGCACCCGGCCGATCCGGCGCGCCAGCCACAGATCCGGCCGATGAAAGCCGCGCAGGCGCCGGCCCAGATGGCGCAGGCGGTCGATCAGGCCCGGCGGGGCGCCCGCGCCTGCGCCTGCGGTGGAGCCGGCGTTCATGCGACCGCCGTGTCCGGCCGGAGCCGACGCAGCCAGCGTCTGAGCCGGCCGGAGGTGTTGGTCACCGCCATCCGGCTGGCCAGCGACGTCGGCGCCACCAGCATCGCCATCAGCCAGAGCTGCGAGGCATAGCGTTCCGGCCGGGTGTAGCCCGGGCATTCGCGCAGTGAGCGCGCCTGCAGCCGCAGCAGGCGCAGCGCGTCGTCATGCCGGTAGGGATGGCGCTGCGGCTCGGTGCGCCAGGACAGCACCCGGGTGCGCAGGTTCCACGGCGCCGGCAGAAAGGGGCCTTCGATGCGCTCGCCGCCGTGGCGCGCCAGCAGCGCCAGCGACGCCTCGCGGCGGTGCAGATCCACCCTCAGCGTGTCGGCATGGCGGGCGGCGATGTTGCCGAAGCAGCCGCGCGCACGATTCGCGCCGGAATGAATCCGGTAGGCCCCCAGGGCCGCGTCGATGCCCAGCACGCGGCCATGAAAGGGCGCCAGGATGAAAGGCGGCGTGTCGGCGGCACGCCGCCAGTCCGCCTCGACCAGCGGGAAATAGCGCGCGATCGCACTGCGGCGGTAGAGATTGCCGCTCGAGGGCGGTCCGCCGTAGCTGCCGAAGCGCCGGATCAGCGGCCGCACGTCGCCATCGTGCATCAGATAGGGAATGGTGCGGCTCATGCAGCGGCCCTCGCGGTCGACGCAGCGCAGCAGGAACTGGATCTTGGCCACATCGCGTCCGCCGTCGGGCTCGGCGCGCAGCCGTTCCAGGCAATGCGCCAGGGCCTGGGGCTCGAGCCGGTCGTCCGCGTCCAGGAACAGCACCCAGTCGCCGGTGGACAGCGCCATCGCGGCATTCATCATCGAGGCCTGCCCGCGGTTATCCGGGCTGATCCAGTGGCGAATGCGCGTGCCGTAGCGCCGGATCACCGCATCGGAGCCATCGCTGGAGGCATCGTCGCAGACGATTACCTCCACCTCGGGCACCGGCAGGCCGTCGGGCCCGCCGTCACGTTGCGCCAGCGCGCTGTCGATCGCTTCACCCAGGAAGCGTGCGTAGTTGTGGCTGCTGATCAGGATGGAAACCCGCATGGGCGCAAGGATACATCCTGTTTCAGAAAAGTCCGTTCAGCGCGCGGTGCGCTGCCGCATCCAGCGGCCGGCCAGAGCCGCCAGACCCTGAACACCCGCCGATCGGCCGCCGCCGGGCAAACGCGAGCGCCGCAGCGACACCAGCAGCTGCAGGCCGATGCCCAGCAGCACCAGCAGCAGCCCGCCCAGAACCCAGACGCCCCAGGCGAGCGCGGTCAGGCCGCCCGCCAGCGCGGGCACCGCCTGCAGCAGGCTGTCGATCAGCGGTGCCAGATCGGCCAGCATGCGCGGCAGCCACTCCAGAACCTCGCGTGGCACCCAGAACTCCAGCCAGGGCGGCAGACGGATGGCGGCGATGTCGGCGGCCGTGCCCGACAGGGCGCCTGCATTCGAGACCGCCCAGACCGCCGCCGCATGACCGGCCCAGACCGTCAGGGACCACAGCGCCAGCAGAGCGAGGACAGAAATCCAGAGAAAGAGGGCAGCCATGGAGGAACTCCGCAAAGAAGATTTCTCCTCAGTGTGGGGACGATCCCCCCACGGACAACCCAGCCTCCTGCAGCGCCTTGTTCCCGTTTTTCCGCAGCATCCGCAGCCCGCACGAGGATCGAGAGTCGAGCCTCGCCAGAGCCTGCGCCCGACACTTAGCTCACGACATAAGCCGCAGCGCCGGTGGCGATGAGCAAGCCGTCGTGGTTGTGCATGCGCATGAGGGCGGAGGCGACGCGGCCGCCGAGGCGAGTGACCTCGGCGGAGGCGATGAAGTGAGCGCCCAGGCCTGGGCGGAGGTAGTCGACGCGCAGATCGATGGTGCCGACGCGGGAGAAGCGCTGGAGGATCTGGGCGGTGGGTTCGTGGGGGTGCTTGCGGGCGATGGCCAGGGTGAGGGCGAAGCCTGCGGCGGCGTCGAGGGCGGCGGAGATGACGCCGCCGTGGAGGCGGCCGTAGAGGAAGTGGCCGACGAGTTCGGGGCGCATGTCCAGGCGCAGGCGAGGGTGGTCGGGGTCGAGGGAATCGACCTTGAGGCCGAGGAGCTGGTTGAAGCTCAGGCGCTGCTCCCACAGCTCGGTGAGGGCGAGGTGGAGGCGGGCCTGCTCGGCGGGGTCGCGGGGGGCGGGGGTGTCGTCGGGGGTCATGCGGCAGTTTCCCCCGTTGGCCGCGTGTTCGCCTGTCACCCGCGCATCGCCCGTCACCCTCGCGCAGGCGAGGGCCCACGCAGACAGACAAGAGCCCACATGGGGTCGTCTCAGAATTCGGAAAATAAAGCACGCTAAGGCGTAGTCACCCCGTGACTCCCCCGCGCCGATGCAGCGAGCTTCGTTCCGTCTTGCAGTGACGCAATCAGCGGGCAGGAAACGTTCCCTTTCCGCGCATGGCAGGCGCACACCAGTTCAGACAGCACGGCCTCCATGCGTGCCAAGTCGGCCATCTTCTCGCGCACATCCTTGAGCTTATGCTCGGCCAGGCCGCTGGCTTCCTCGCAATGGGTGCCATCCTCCAGCCGCAGTAGCTCGGCGATTTCGTCCAGGCTAAAGCCCAGCCGCTGGGCCGATTTCACGAACCGCACTCGTGTTACATCCGCCTCGCCATAGCGGCGAATGCTGCCATAGGGCTTGTCTGGCTCCGGCAGCAGGCCCTTGCGCTGGTAGAACCGGATGGTCTCCACATTGACCCCGGCCGCCTTGGCAAAAACGCCAATGGTCAGATTCTCAAAATTAATTTGCATATCGCTTGACTCCGTACATAACTACGGAAGTAAGCTTAAGCTATCCAAACCAAATTTGAAAGGACAAGCGTATGTCTGAACCACAAAACGGGCGCGGCGCGCTCTTCGCCGGTGGGCTGGCCGCCATTCTTGCGTCGGCCTGCTGCCTGGGGCCGCTGGTTTTGATCGCCTTGGGGTTCAGCGGGGCATGGATCGGCAACCTGACGGTGCTGGAACCCTATCGCCCGATCTTCATCGGCGCAGCGCTGGTCGCGCTGTTTTTCGCCTGGCGGCGCATCTACCGCCCGGCGCAAGCCTGCAAACCGGGTGAGGTCTGCGCGATTCCCCAAGTGCGAGCTACTTACAAGCTCATTTTCTGGATCGTGGCCGCGCTGGTCCTGGTCGCGCTCGGATTTCCCTACGTCATGCCATTTTTCTATTAATCACAGGAGTTCATCATGAAAAAACTGTTTGCCGCCCTCGCCCTCGCTGCCGTTGTTGCCCCCGTGTGGGCCGCCACCCAGACCGTCACGCTGTCCGTACCGGGCATGACCTGCTCCACCTGCCCGATCACCGTCAAGAAGGCGATTTCCAAGGTCGAAGGCGTCAGCAAAATTGACGTGACCTTCGAGACACGCGAAGCGGTTGTCACGTTCGATGATGCCAAGACCAGCGTGCAGAAGCTGACCAAGGCAACCGGAGACGCGGGCTATCCGTCCAGCGTCAAGCAGTGAGCCACTGAACCCGAACCTGGGGCGATCATGGGACTGATTACACGCATTGCCGACAAGGCTGGCGCGCTTGGCAGCGTTGTTTCCGCGATGGGATGCGCTGCCTGTTTCCCGGCTATCGCCAGCCTGGGCGCGGCCATCGGCCTTGGCTTTCTACAGGAATACGAAGGGTTGTTTATCTCCAAGCTGCTGCCGCTGTTCGCAGTCGTGGCTTTGCTGGCGAATGCACTGGGCTGGCTGAGTCATCGGCAATGGTACCGCAGCCTGCTCGGGATGGTCGGCCCAGCCATCGTGCTGGCGGCCATGCTCTTGTTTTTTGGCAATTGGTGGACGGCGAACCTCCTCTATGTCGGTCTGGCCTTGATGATCGGGGTGTCGATCTGGGATCTGCTCTCACCGGCCAACCGCCGCTGCGAACTACCACCCAAACACGGCTAACTGCATTGGCAGTTGCCGAAACGAAAAGGAACGATGCAATGTATTTGAATATCACCGGAATGACCTGCGACTCGTGCGCGACACATGTCAAGGACGCCCTGGAGAAAGTGCCGGGCGTGCTGTCGGCGCTCGTGTCCTACCCGAAAGGCTCCGCGCAACTCGCCACCGATCCCGGCACCTCGCCAGAGGCGCTGACCGCCGCTGTGGCCGGCCTCGGCTACAAGGCCACACCCGCCGATGCCCCATCCACTTCAGCGCGGGGCAGACTGCTTGGCAAGGCGCTGGGATGGCTGGGCGGTGGCGACAAGGCTGGTGGTGATGGGGACGGACTGCACGTCGCCGTTATTGGCAGCGGCGGAGCCGCGATGGCGGCGGCGCTGAAGGCCGTCGAGCAAGGTGCGAACGTCACGCTGATCGAGCGCGGCACCATCGGCGGTACTTGCGTCAATGTCGGCTGCGTGCCGTCCAAGATCATGATCCGCGCTGCCCATATCGCCCATTTGCGCCGTGAAAGCCCATTCGACAGTGGCATCGCGGCGACTGTGCCTGCGATTGATCGCAGCAAACTACTGGCCCAGCAGCAGGCGCGCGTCGATGAGCTGCGCCACGCCAAGTACGAAGGCATCCTGGACAGCAACCCGGCCATCACCGTGCTGCATGGTGAAGCGCGTTTCAAGGACGACCAGAGCCTTGCCGTCCGTTTAAACGATGGCGGCGAGCGTGTGGTGGCGTTCGACCGCTGCCTGGTCGCCACGGGTGCCAGCCCGGCCGTGCCGCCGATTCCGGGCCTGAAAGAGTCACCCTACTGGACTTCCACCGAGGCCCTGGTCAGCGACACCATTCCCGAGCGCCTGGCCGTGATCGGCTCGTCTGTGGTGGCGCTGGAACTGGCGCAAGCCTTTGCCCGGCTGGGCAGCAAAGTGACGATCCTGGCACGCAGCACGCTGTTCTTCCGCGAAGACCCGGCCATCGGCGAGGCCGTTACAGCCGCGTTCCGTGCCGAAGGGATCAAGGTATTGGAACACACGCAAGCCAGCCAGGTCGCGCATGTGGACGGCGAATTCGTGCTGACCACCGGGTACGGTGAAATACGCGCCGACCAGCTGCTGGTCGCCACTGGCAGGGCACCGAACACGCGCAGCCTGGCATTGGAAGCGGCGGGAGTCGCTGCCAATGCGCAGGGGGCCATCGTCATCGACAAGGGCATGCGCACCAGTACGCCACACATTTATGCGGCTGGCGACTGCACCGACCAGCCTCAGTTCGTCTATGTGGCGGCAGCGGCCGGCACCCGTGCTGCGATCAACATGACTGGCGGCGATGCGGCCCTGGACCTGACCGCAATGCCGGCCGTGGTGTTCACCGACCCGCAGGTCGCCACCGTGGGCTACAGCGAGGCGGAAGCACATCACGACGGGATCGAGACCGACAGTCGCACCTTGACCTTGGACAACGTGCCGCGTGCGCTTGCCAACTTCGACACACGCGGCTTCATCAAGCTGGTCATCGAGGAAGGTAGCGGACGGCTCATCGGCGTGCAAGCGGTGGCCCCGGAAGCGGGTGAACTGATCCAGACGGCGGTGCTCGCCATTCGCAACCGTATGACCGTGCAGGAACTGGCCGACCAATTGTTCCCCTACCTGACCATGGTCGAAGGGCTGAAGCTCGCGGCGCAGACCTTCAGCAAGGACGTGAAGCAGCTTTCGTGCTGCGCCGGATGAGGAAAAGGAGGTGTTCAATGAGCGCCTACACAGTGTCCCGGCTGGCCCTTGATGCCGGGGTGAGCGTGCATATCGTGCGCGACTACCTGCTGCGCGGATTGCTACGGCCGGTCGCGTGCACCACGGGCGGCTACGGCTTGTTCGATGACACCGCGTTGCAACGGCTGCGCTTTGTACGGGCTGCCTTCGAAGCGGGTATCGGCCTGGACGCACTGGCGCGGCTGTGCCGGGCGCTGGATGCTGCGGACGGTGACGGTGCGTCTGCGCAGCTTGCCGTGTTGCGGCAACTCGTCGAGCGTCGGCGCGAGGCCCTGGCCAGCCTCGAAATGCAACTGGCCGCCATGCCAACCGAACCGGCACAGCACGCGGAGAGTCTGCCATGAACAGCCCAGAGCACTTGCCGTCTGAGACGCACAAACCGATCACCGGCTACTTGTGGGGCGCGCTGGCCGTGCTCACCTGTCCCTGCCATTTGCCGATTCTCGCCATTGTGCTAGCCGGCACGACGGCCGGCGCGTTCATCGGGGAGCACTGGGGTATTGCAGCCCTCACGCTGACCGGCTTGTTTGTCCTGTCTGTGACGCGGCTGCTGCGGGCCTTCAAGGGAAGATCATGACCGCTTCCCAGCCAGCCGAGAGTGGGCAGCTTTGAGCTTCGCTACCAATCTGGAGGAGTACCACCATGAACGCAAACGCCCCGAACACTGCCAGTTGCACCACCTGCTGCGTATGCTGCAAAGAAATTCCGCTCGATGCCGCCTTCACCCCGGAAGGCGCGGAATACGTCGAACATTTCTGCGGGCTGGATTGCTATGAACGCTTCCAGGCACGCGCCAAGGCCGCGACAGAATCTGACATTGCGCCTGTCCCTGGCGGTTCGCAGCCGTCAGATTGAGGCATACCCTAACTTGATGTCAGATGCCATGTGCAAACGATGTCAGAATAGAGTTAAATTTCCTATTGATTGACATATTCCGTCAAAGGTAATAGATTTCATCCTGACACTTTTGCCTTTGGAGGCATCTTGCAAGGTCAACGCATCGGCTATGTCCGCGTCAGCAGCTTCGACCAGAACCCGGAACGGCAATTGGAGGGTGTTCAGGTGGCGCGGGTGTTCACCGACAAGGCTTCTGGCAAGGACACCCAGCGTCCCGAGCTGGAAAGGCTGCTGGCCTTCGTCCGCGAGGGCGACACCGTGGTGGTGCATAGCTGTTGGGTCCCATATGATCATTGGCCCATACGCAGCTGGCCACTGTACCGAGCAAGACAGGTCATGCGCGAGGTGTTGAGCAA
>NZ_BQWE01000028.1:0-17333 GCF_023706025.1 Sphaerotilus sp. FB-3
ATCACTTCTGGATTCAATGTCTATTTTTAGAAATTTTTTATATTTATTTATAATATTAACAGTATTATCGGATGAGCCGCCGTCATTTATGACTACCTCGAAATCTTTATTTTCCTGACTCATTAAGCATTTCATAAATTCATCCACATAATTCTCAGCATTAAATGTTGCAACAATTATGCTTAAAGATGGCTTGCTTTCAAAATTCTTCAATTTAAACCCCTTTTTAATTACTTATAAAGTTTTTTGAATTTAAAAACAAAAAGGAACAATACAGCATTAAAACCAAGTCCGGCATACAATCCATTCATGAATGGCCCATTGCTTATCTCGAACGCAGTAAAAATATTAAGTACTATTAATGCCAGTTTCGCCAACGGTCCAGCAGATAAAACCAACGCATCCGCAATTCTAGCAAAAAGTATCATTATTACAGATATAAATGCCACGCCAGTAAAACCACATGCGCCAAACGCCGTTGCAACAAAGGAAGCATTAAGATTATGTGGCCACCCATTCATAACTTGACCTATCTCTCTGTATGTTATTTCAACTCCATTTGATTCAACAGGATAACCAAATAAATAACCAATCCCGGCGAACGGAAGACTTTTTCCAGGTCCAAAAAGATCATAATATGACGTAGAAGAAAATGACGATATAAGAAATATTCTCTCTACCATATGATAAGCCCCTTCAAAAACATCAACCTGCTCTGTAAAAGAATATATAAATGAACCGACAATCACAATAGGAAGAAGAGCAAACAAATGATTAATAGAAATATCTGGTAATTTATTTTTATCTTTGTATATTTTTGCTATAAATGCCCATAGACAACAAAGCACTGTCACCATAGAAGTATTAAAAGTTGGAGACCGCTGAAGCGTCGACATAGCCATAAGAATAGTTGAAATGAAAGTCGGCACGATTAAATAAATAAAATTTATTTTTTTCTCGACTATCAATTTAAAAAAACAACCAAGTGCGACTATTGGATAAAGTATCCGCATAGAAAGCAAAGAAGAAAACAACCCAGAACCCTCGCTGATTGCAAGTGCCTCATCATACCTCATCGCATAAAGGCTATCACGTCCTTCAACTTGGCCCAAACTGTGCAATCGCCCTAATCCACCACCAAAAAATATATATTTTAATTCAAAAAATATACACATGATCCCAAGAAAAAACAAAACATTATCTTTAACAACTATATTGGCGCAGAATATTTCTTCCGACTTGTAACCCAAAAAATAAGAAAAAACCATCGTTAAAAAAACAGAAACAAACAGGAATATTAAATTTGCAATAACAGCCAAAACCAAGGCCTCATCATATATAATATAACCAAATTCTCCAGCTGAATCCTGATTTGTCCACAAGAATGCGCTATTTGTTAAAATATAAATCGAACTAAGGAATGCAGTTAAATATGTTCCGAACAATTTTGCATGCCTAAATGCCCAATATATGTATAAAATTGAAATAACCGTATTCAAATATGGCAGCATCATTTTAATTCAATACTCTTAATAAAAGCACATGGTATTCCGCCAGCAATGCAATTTGAAGGTATATCACTCACAACGATGCTACCAGCCGCAATAACAGAGTTATCACCCACAGAAACACCTTTCAATATTTTAACACCAGATCCCAAAAAAACATTTTTACCTATAAAAATAGGCTTTCCCTCAGGATAAGGGTAAGAAAACCTATTCTCAACATCAACCGGATGAAAGTCATTATCAATGATCATCACGTCGGCGCCCGCCAATAGACCATCACCTATAGATATGCCTGCTGTGCAATAAATAACGCACCCACTAAATCCACAATTATTACCAACAGACAAAATAGCCCCATCACTAACTCTAAATATATTACCACTTCTGACGCCCAATGCAGAAAAATCACTTAAAGAACACAATATAAAATTGTCGCCAAATACAATTTTACCATTACCGCGCACATCGAATAGTGGCAACCCATAAAACTGCCCCCCTGACCCCAATATCAAGTTATCGCATGTAAAAATTAATTTAATTAACGGTGAAATTATTTTTCTCCAAAAAAACCCTTTTACTCTCAAGAAAATCGATAAAATCCTGTGAATTCTCAAAATCATTTTCTCCCTTATTAAAAAAACCAGTCTTTGCCAAATTACAGATATCATCAGCACTCATCAATGACGAAGTATTAAAATCTGAAATATATTTTTTAACGTCATCATTTTTAAATCTATTTTTGATTTTTTTTGCGGGAACCCCAGCGTAAATTGAATATTCATCCAGATTTTTTGTAACGACAGATCCCGCTGCAACCAGTGTCCCATTACCTATTTCAACCCCATCCATTACCATAGAACCCGCCCCTATCCAAACATCGGAACCTATTTTTGTCTCCTTCACCTCACTGAAATTGTTTTCAAAAAAGAATTTTTTCCATACACCAATCCCGGAAGCATAAAACATTCTATGAAACAAAACCCTATCCACTGGATGCTGGCCAAGCCCGATAATAACATTCCTACCGATACAAGAAAACCCCCCTATAACAGCATTATCTATGCAGCAGCCACTATTTATATAGCTATATATTCCAATTTTTACAGAATACAGCTCGCAGTCATTTCCAACATAGTTGCCAATAGAGAATTTTGTTTTTTCATCGAAAACCACAGATGACTTTACTATATTGCCATTTATCCTCAATATTATTGTTTTTAATAATTTTTTAAAAATATTCACGGCGGCAGCTCCAAAATAATTTAAAAGCATTGATTATTTTTGACTTCACTCCCGATATATTGTAGAAATATTTTTTGTGCGCAAATATAATTTTTTCAGTCTCCAATACATTGCGATTTATTTGAACGGGCGCCTTTGTCATAAATTCAGAATTATACAGGTCAACAGAAACACCATGGGTTCCAGAAGCATCGAAGCCACCATTTCTTACTAAAGTCTTATTTGGAAACACTGACAGCCCCGAGTTTCTGACGCAAGATATATACCAATATATAAACCATGTATTTATTTTTCCAGAAATATTTAAATCCAACTGTTTGGAATAATTATGCATCCCGTCGAAATCAATATAATTCCTCTCATGTTTACTCAAAAAAATATTTTCATCTTTTTTAAATTTTTGCCAAGCCCTTCGCCATGTAGCCCACCCCCAGCACATCGGAACTCTTAAGAAAAAAACATCATCAGCAACATCATTATTCACTGGATAAGAATACCCAGAAATATGCATGACACGTTCATCATTTTCATATTCAACAAGGCACTTATTCATGAAAACAAGAAATTCTTTTGACAAAACCAAGTCATCCTCAAGAACTATAACGCGCCCATATTTATTTACGATGTCCCCAACGCCACTTATTATTGACTTGGCAAGTCCACGATTATGATCGCTTTTATAAACATTAAATTCACCGAATTTTTCACTGAAATTATTCACAACATCAAATACATTATTAACAGCAGCAACATCGCCCTCGCGTTTTGGCCCATCTATATAAACAAAAACCTTACTAATCTCTGCTAAATAATTTTCAGAGAGACTTAACAACAATCTATATATGTGATCGGCGCGATTATACGCAAATACAACAACAGGAGCAACACCAGTCATTTAAAACTCCAAAACCTCAAAATTGAAACCAGCTGACATAAAAATAGTTTTCTTGCGAAAAAAAATCCAAAAAACAGAAGTGCCAGAGCCTGAGAAATCATTACTGAAAATGCAGCCCCAACTATTCCGTAAAAATGCGCAGCAAGTATTGTAGAGAAAAATGATATCACCACCCCGGACAATGCTTTAAAAAAAATAATTTTTTTATTATTTTGCAAAATTATCCACGGAGATTGTGCATTTGAAATAAAAGAAAATATCATGGCGACGGAGTAAAAACAAACAACATAATATCCATCCTTGTATTTTTCACCGAACAGTATGCTTATTATAAAATCCCCAAATGCAACATAAAAAATAGACACAAATAAACCGAAAATAAATAATTTTTTTGTAAGTTCGCTTATTTTTTTGAAAAATAACTCTTGGCTTATTTTTTTTGCCTCCACCATACTTGGCATACTACTCGAGACCAATGTCACTGGAATAAATGCCCAAGCAGCAACCAATGGAACGACTGCAGAATAAATACCATAAAACTCCTTACCGCATATTTTCTCAACTATCACATGGTCAATCCTAAGATAAATCGAAACCATCACCATAGACAATGCATACCATTTATAAGCACGGAACAGGCCAGGTATTCTATTTATTTTTTCAAAAGGGTTTACAACAACACTGAAATTTGAAATGGTGAGCAAAAATAATGCGGAGAGAAAAAATTCCGCAAAGTTCGCTATTGCAAAAAAAATTACTCCGCAATTAAAATATATGCCGCATATTTTAATTGCGGAAGAAATAATACATGAAGAAATTCTAGCTATTGCAGAAAATTTATAGTTATGACTTGCATTATTTAACACGTCAAAAACATCGAACATTGAGAAAATTACCGCACTAATTATCACAATTTGCGCGACATTTTTTTCGTAAAAAATAATTATTATTGCCAAAAAAATAAAGTACGAAAATAATGATGAGACAAATTTCAATCCAAATAACTCTGACGCCCTCAACTTGGTTAAATTTTTATTTTTTACTATTTTTCCTATATATATGTTATCTATGCCAAAATTTGATATGGATTGTGCAATTGCCAGAAAAGCCATCCCGAGAGATATATCGCCATAACCAGCAGGTCCAATATGTCTAGCCACAAGAGCCGTAACAAACACCCCGGATGCTATCCTCAGTATTTTTTCGAAAAATTGCCATGAAAAATTTTTTTTTACACTCATAATAAAAATGAGCCCCTACGGGGCTCAGTTCTCATATCGCAAATTATTCGTGATGATCAAACGCTTGGAACCCTGCCAGCTTGACCAGGCTGTCCTTGCGCGCCGAGGTGTAATCCGCCTCGATCATCTCGCGCACCAGTTCCTCGAACGAGGTGGTCGGCACCCAGCCCAGCTTTTCCTTCGCCTTGGTCGGGTCGCCCAGCAGCGTTTCCACTTCGGTCGGGCGGTAGTAGCGCGGGTCGACACGGACGATCACGTCGCCCACCTTGCACTTGGCCCGGTCGCCGGTGACCGCCGCGACGACGCCGATTTCCTGCTCGCCCTCGCCCTCGAAGCGCACCGTCACGCCCAGCTCGGCCGCCGCACGCTCGACGAACTGGCGCACGCTGTACTGCACGCCGGTGGCGATGACGAAGTCTTCCGGCTGGTCCTGCTGCAGCATCAGCCACTGCATCTCGACATAGTCGCGGGCGTGGCCCCAGTCGCGCAGCGCGCTCATGTTGCCCAGGTACAGGCAGTCCTGCAGCCCCAGCGCGATGCGCGCGATGGCCCGCGTGATCTTGCGCGTCACGAAGGTCTCGCCGCGCAGCGGGCTCTCGTGGTTGAACAGCACGCCGTTGCAGGCGTAGATGCCATAGGCCTCGCGGTAGTTGACCGTGATCCAGTAGGCGTACATCTTCGCCACCGCGTAGGGGCTGCGCGGGTAGAACGGCGTCGTCTCCTTCTGCGGAATCTCCTGCACCAGGCCGTACAGCTCCGAGGTCGAGGCCTGGTAGAAGCGCGTCTTCTTCGTCAGGCCCAGGATGCGGATCGCCTCCAGGATGCGCAGCGTGCCGATGCCGTCGGCATTGGCGGTGTATTCCGGCTCCTGGAACGACACCGCCACATGGCTCATCGCCGCCAGGTTGTAGATCTCGTCGGGCTGGACCTGCTGGATGATGCGCACCAGGCTGGTCGAGTCGGTCAGGTCACCGTAGTGCAGCGTGAAATGCCGGCCGTCGACATGCGGATCCTGGTACAGGTGGTCGATGCGGTCGGTGTTGAACAGGCTGGAGCGACGCTTGATGCCGTGGACCTCGTAGCCCTTCTTCAGCAGCAGTTCGGCCAGATACGCGCCGTCCTGGCCGGTGACGCCGGTGATGAGGGCAACCTTGCGGGGGTTCGAGTTCGTCGACATAGGGTGTGTTTCGCTTTCGTCTGTGAAAGGTGAGTGAAAAGGAAAGAGCCAAGAAGGCCGCCCGGGACTTTGCCGCGGGCCGCCGGGAAAACAGGTGTCAGGACTTGAAGAACGGTGCAGCTTCGTAAGCAAGGCGGATGCCGTCGCGCAGCGCCGTCTTCGCCGTCCAGCCCAGGCCGGCCAGCCGGCTGACGTCGAGCAGCTTGCGCGGCGTGCCGTCGGGCTTGCTGTCGTCGAAGACGATCCGGCCTTCGAAGCCCACCACCTGCATCACCGTCTCGGCCAGCTCGCGGATCGTCACGTCGGTGCCGGTGCCGATGTTCACCAGCGGGCCGTCGTAGCCCTGCTCCATCAGGTGCACGCAGGCATCGGCCAGATCGTCCACGTACAGGAACTCGCGCATCGGCCGGCCGGTGCCCCAGACCGTGTACTCGGCGTCACCGCGCTGCCGGGCCTCATGGGCCTTCCTCAGCAGCGCCGGCAGCACATGGCTGTTGGCCAGGTCGTAGTTGTCGTTCGGGCCGTACAGATTGGTCGGCATCACGCTGATGTACTGCCGGCCGTGCTGGCGGTTGTAGCTCTCGGCCAGCTTGATGCCGGCGATCTTGGCGATCGCGTAGGGCTCGTTCGTCGGCTCCAGCGGGCCGGTCAGCAGCGCGTCCTCCCGGATCGGCTGCGCGCAGTCGCGCGGGTAGATGCAGCTCGAGCCCAGGAACATCAGCCGCTGCACGCCCGCCAGGTGCGCGCCGTGGATCAGGTTCGCCTCGATCATCAGGTTCTGGTAGATGAAGTCGGCGCGGTGGATGTTGTTGGCCTGGATGCCGCCCACCCGCGCGGCGGCGATGAAGATGTAGTCCGGCTTCTCCTCGGCCAGGAAGGCCTGCACCGCGCGCTGGTCCAGCAGGTCCAGCTCGGCGCGGCTGCGGGTGAGGATGTTCGTGTAGCCGCCGGCCTGCAGTCGGCGCACCAGGGCGCTGCCGACCATGCCGCGATGGCCGGTGATGAAGATCTTGGATTGCGTTGAGATAGCGCTCATGGTGCAAGAAGAATGATGAAAACGAGGGGCAGAACGACGCAGGGCTCAGGCAGGAGAGGTGTCGCAGACTTGCTGCACTGCAGCACGACACGGCATGCAAATTGTGTGTCAACTGGCAACCGGATTCATGCCCCCTCACCCCTCTGATCGCAGGCCCCAGACACCTCGCAGACGCCTGATGAGCCCATCTTTGTCAGTGTTTGTCAGTAGTAGATCGGATTGCCCTTCGCGGTGTCTACCGACTTGAGTCGGAGATGGGGGCGGACTGAGTCGTTTTTCTCAGCAATGCCGGATTGGCACCGCATTCGGGGTGTGCCGTGACATCAGAGCAGGCCGGGAGCAAGGGCAAGCCCCTACACTGCACCTAACAAGCAAACGGGGAGCAGGCACAGGCTGTGCTTGTGGTCAGAGCGTCCGTCGGACCCGATCCGCCTCCCTTCGCGTCCTTCCGACCACAACTTTTTCCAGGCGAGCACAACCCGATGCGGATCCTGATCCACGGCATCAACTTCCACCCCGAACCCACTGGCATCGGCAAGTACTCCGGCGAGATGGCCGCAGAGCTGGTGGCCATGGGGCACGAGGTGCGCGTCGTGGCCGCCCCGCCCTACTACCCGGACTGGCGCATTGGCGACGGGTGGCGCAACGGCTACTCCCGGCACGAGTGGAAGGGCGTCGACGTGTGGCGCGTGCCGCTGTGGGTGCCGGCCCAGCCCAGCGGGCTCAAGCGCATCATTCACCTGACCAGCTTTTCGGTGGCAGCCCTGCCGGTGCTGGCCCGCCAGCTGCTGTGGCGGCCCGATATGGTGATGGTGGTGGCCCCGGCCCTGACCTCGGCACCGGGCGGCTGGCTGACGGCGCGCCTGTCCGGCGCACGCTGCTGGCTGCATGTGCAGGATTTCGAGGTGGATGCCGCCTTCGAGCTGGGGCTGATCAGCGCCAACGGCATCGTGCGCAAGCTGGTGACCGGCATCGAGCAATGGCTGCTGCGCCGCTTCGACCGGGTGTCGACCATCTCGTGGCGCATGCTGGACCGCACCCGCAGCAAGGGCGTGGAGCGCGAACGGCTGGTCTTTCTGCCCAACTGGGTGAACGACCAGGCCGCACGCCCCTTCACCGGCCCGAGCCGCTACCGGCAGGAGCTGGGCATTGCGGAGGACGCCATCGTCGCGCTGTTCTCAGGCACGCTCGGCGGCAAGCAGGGGCTGGAGCTGCTGCCCAAGGTGGCGCAGCGGATTCGCAGCCATCCGAAGCTGGTGATGGTGATCTGTGGTGACGGCGTGATGAAGCCGCACCTGGAACAGGCCTGTGCCGGCATGGACAACGTGCGCATGCTGCCGCTGCAGCCCGCCGAGCGGCTGGCCGAGCTGCTGCACACCGCCGACATCCACATGCTGCCGCAGAACCCGGGCGCGGCCGATCTGGTGATGCCGTCCAAGCTCTCGGGCATGCTGGGCAGCGGCAGGCCGGTGGTGACCACGACCGAGCCGGGCACCGAGCTGGCGCATGTCGTCAGCGAATGCGGCCGGGTGGTTCCCCCTGGGGACGACCGGGCCTTCGCGGATGCGCTGATCGAACTGGCGGACTCGCCCGCGCTGCGCCAGCAGCTCGGGCTCCGGGCCAACCAGTACGCCCAGAAGCATCTGATCCGGTCTGTCGTGCTGGGCCGTCTGGATCGATGCCTGCAAGCGTGTGCAACCCACACGACTGCGGGGGTTGAGCTTCCCCGGGAAAGTACGCAGACTCCAAAATAGGAGTGGAATATTTTCACTTCGTCCGTCCGCAGCTTGAGGGACGGCTTAACTTTCAGGAGCGAAAGCATGATCAAGTTTCAGGGTTCAGTGAAGGGCATGGTGCTGGTTGCAGCCGCCGTGCTGGCCAGCACGGCCAGCCTGGCCGCGCACGCCCAGGCACGTGTCGTCACCGCACGCGCCACCGTGACGGCGGCTCTGCCGGCCGTCGTATCCAGCCGTGGCACGCCCGCGGTCGGCCGTCCGGGCAGCCGTCCGACGCCGCCGGCACCCGTCGTGGTGCAGCCGCCGTGCAAGCGTGGCGGCCCCGGCATCACGCCGTGCTGATGATCGACACGACGCGACAGGTTTCACGTTGACCCGTCCATCTGGGGCCCGGCAGGCTGAGCGAGGCCTGCTGGGCCTTTTTGTTGTCTCGCTGTTCTGGCTGCCGCTGCCGCTGGGCAGCAATCGGCCCTGGGCCATTGCGCTGTTCACCGCCATGGTGTGGCTGCTGCTGGCGCTGACGGGGCTGCTGCGCCTGGCGCGCCCCGCGCAGCCGAGTGCGCCGTCGCGCTCCACCGGCTGGGGCAGCCATCTGGTGCTGGCGCTGCTGGTGGCCTTCACCGCCTGGTGCGGCCTGCAGCTGACGCCCTGGGGCTACACGGAAGATCCGCACGAGACGCGGATGTATGTGCTGCGCTGCATCGGCTACCTGGGCGCGTTCTGGCTGGTGCAGCTGCTGGTGACCAGCGACCGCCGCCGCATGGTGGTGCTGGGTGGCATGCTGGGCGCCGGCGTGGTGCAGGCGCTGGTCGCGATGGTGCTGTTTTCCGCAGCGAGCCGCTATGAGCTGATGGGCTTCGAGTTCCGTCAGGGCATCCGTGCCACGGGCACCTTCACCGGACCGGATGCTCTGGCCAGCTACCTGCTGATCGCGCTGTCTGCGGGCCTGGCGGTCATGCTGGCGCAGATGGGCCAGGGCAGAGACGCACCGGCGCACAACTGGCAAGGCCGGGCCCGGTCGGCACTGGAATTCATGATGTCCACCAAGATGCTGGTGCGCATCATGCTGATCCTGATGGTGATCGCCCTGGTGCTGACCCGATCGCGCATGGGCAACGGCACCTTTTTCCTGAGCCTGTTCCTGATGGGTGCCTGGGTGATGTGGCGCTCGCAGCGGTTGCGCCGGCCGGCAGCCATTCTGGTGGTCAGCCTGCTGGTGATCGACATCATCATCATCGGGCAATGGGTGGGCCTGTCGAAGGTGATCGACCGGATGCAGGCCACCGAGCTGGCGCTGCAGCAGGAAGAGGCGGCCAGCGCGGTGGCAGCTGCCAGCAGCGATGCGCTGATGGCGCCACGACATGCAGTGCGCAGGGAAGAAAGCCTGCATGAACGCACCCGACCGGTGCGCGATGCACTGGCCATGATCGAGGAACGCCCCTGGAGCGGCTTCGGCGGCGGCACCTTCTACACCGCCTTTCCACGCTACAAGCAAGAGTCGCTTGGGCTGCCCTACAACCACGCCCACAACGACTACATCGAGATCGCGACCGACACGGGCCTGCCGGGTCTGGCCTTGCTGGGCCTGGTCATGCTGCTGTCGCTGGGCAGGGCCATCCAGCTGATGAATGACCGCCATGGCCCCCATGTGCGTGGGGTTGCCGCCGGCGTCGGCATGGGCCTGATCTGCGCCCTCCTGCACGCGAGCGTGGATTTGAATCTACAGATAAACGCCAATGCGATGGCACTGACCGTACTATTGGCCGTGGTCTGGACGGTCCCGCGGGGCCAATCTGTACCCGAATCACGCCGTCGATAGTTTTCGCCTTTCTTCTTTCTTATGAACCAGATTCAAGTCGCTGCGCAGAGCCAGGTTCCGGCGCAGCCGGTGCCCCCGTTTGCCCCGGTCCAGATCGGACTGTCGGAGGAAAGCAAGCTGGCGCTGCTGGACCACTGGCGCAGCATCAAGAAGCGCAAGTGGCCCATCCTGGGGCTGGCGACGGCGCTGGCCGCGCTGGGCGCGGCGGTGGCCTTCTCGATGACGCCGGTCTACAAGTCGACCGCGACGGTGCTGATCGAGCCGGGCAAGCCGAAGTTCCTGTCGATGGACGACATGTTCGGCAGCGCGATGCAGAGCAAGGAGCACTACCAGACGCAGGTGGAGATCCTGAAGTCGCGCGAGGTGGCGATGCGCACCGTGACGACGATGAAGCTCTGGAACAACCCGGACTTCGACCCGCGCAAGGGCGAGGACGGGCTGTCGACCAAGCTCAAGGCGATGCTGGGCATGGCGCCGCCCAAGGTCGAGTGGAACGAGCAGACGCTGGCGGACGCCACGGTCACGCCCCTCATGAAAGGCGTCACCATCGAGCCGGTGCGGCTGAGCCAGCTGGTCAAGGTGAGCTTCGAGTCGCCGGACAGCAAGCTGGCGGCCCGGGTGGCCAATGACATCGCGGCCAACTACATCGATGCCGACCGTGATGCCAAGTTCAAGCTGGCGCAGAACCTGAACGGCTGGCTGGAAAAACGCGCCGCCGAGCTGCGCAAGAACCTGGAAGCGTCGGAGCTGGCGCTGCAGGCCTACCGCGAGGAAAAGGGTCTGGTGAGCCTGAGCGGCTCGGCACAGGCGCTGGCCGGCATGCAGGCCAACGAGGTGACGCAGCGCCTGGTGGAGGCGCGCGCACGCCGGCTGCAGCTGGAGGGCACCTACAACCTGATCGGCGGCGTCGGCAACGGCGACTACAGCGGCGTGCCGGCGGTGGTGAACCATCCGACGGTGCAGGAAGCCATTCGCCAGGAAGCGGCAGCACAGAAGCTGGTGGCCGAGCTGTCGGAGAACCTGGGCCCGAACCACATCAAGATGCAGGAGGCGCAGTCCTCGCTGGCTGCCGCGCGCAAGTACCTGGAGCAGCAGCGCCGCTCGGTCGCGCGCAGCATGGTGCAGGAATACAACCTGGCCCGGCAGTCGGAGCGCTCGCTGGAAGCTGCGCTGTCGACCGCCACCGGCGGCGTGCAGGACGTGAACCGCAAGGAATTCCAGCTGCAGGTGCTGGAGCGCGAGGTGGCCTCGAACAAGCAGCTCTATGACCTGTTCATGGGCCGCGCCAAGGAAATGGATGCCGGCAGCGACATCCAGGCCGCAGTGGCCCGGGTGGTGGACCCGGCGGTGGTGGCCACCGTGCCGGTCAAGCCGAACAAGGGCCAGATCATCATCGTGGCCTTCGTGCTGGGCCTGATGATCGGCTCGATGGGCGCGCTGCTGCTGGAGCGGATGGACAACACCATCAAGGGCAGCGAATCGGCCGAGCTGAAGCTGCACCAGCCGGTGCTGGCGGTGCTGCCGGCGCTGTCGGGCGAGCAGCTGGAGAATGTCGCGACGATGTTCATCCGCGAGCCCAACTCGCACCATGCCGAGGCGATCCGCACCGCGCGCACCGGCATCCAGCTCTCGAACGTCGACCAGAACCACCGCCTGCTGGTGGTGACCTCGAGCGTGCCGGCCGAGGGCAAGACCTCGACCACGATCAACCTGGCGCTGGCGCTGTCGCAGACCAAGCGCACGCTGCTGATCGACGGCGACATGCGCCGCCCGCAGGTGGGCGTGCGCCTGGGGCTGGCGCCGAACGCCAAGGGCCTGTCGAACCTGGTGACCGGCACCGCCTCGCTGAAGGAGTGCGTGCATGCGGTGGAAGGCAGCTCGCTGCTGGTGATGCCGGCAGGCGACATTCCGCCCAATCCGCTGGATCTGCTGCTGTCGCAGCGCTTCAAGGAGGCGATCCGTCATCTGCAGCCGCAGCTGGACTTCATCCTGATCGACACCCCGCCGGTGGAGCTGGTGAGCGATGCGCTGTCGATCGCGCCGATGGCCACCAGCACGATCTATGTGGTGCGCGCCACCGAGACGCCGGTGCCGGTGATCCGCAAGGGCCTGAGCCGGCTGCAGCGCGCGGGCGCCAACGTGATGGGCGTGATCGTCAACGGTCTGGACTTCGAGGACGCGCAGCGCTATTACGGCGAGTCTGTCAACGGGGGATACGGCAACACCTACTATCATGGGTATGCCGCGCAGCCGCCGGCGACCCCCGCCACGACCACCTGATCGCCCGCCTGCATGCTTGACCTTCATGTTCACGTCCTGCCCGGCATCGATGACGGCCCGCGCAACCTCGACGATGCGCTGAAGCTGGCCCGGGCCCTGGTGGCCGACGGCATCGAGCATGTGGTGGCCACGCCCCACATCTATCCCGGTGTCTTCGACAACACGCCGCACCGCATTGCCGAGGCCTTCGAGCGACTGCAGACCGCGGTCACCGCCGAAGGCCTGGCGCTGACGATGACCTGGGCGGCCGAGGTGCGGATCTGCCCGGAAATCATCGACTGGCTGGAGCATCGCCGCCTGCCGCTGCTCGATGGCAGCCTGGTGGGGCCGTCGACCGCGCTGATCGAGCTGCCGGACGGCCAGATTCCGGTCGGCACCGACCGGCTAGCGGGGCTGATGCTGGATCGGGGCATCACGCCGCTGATCGCGCACCCGGAGCGCAACAAGGCGGTCATGGAGCAGCCGTCGCGGCTGGAGACCCTGCGCCGCATGGGCTGCCGCTTCCAGCTGACCGCAGGATCGGTGATCGGCGAGTTCGGCAGCAAGGCCCACGCGACCGCGCGGCATCTGCTGGATGCGGGCTGGGCCGACGTGGTGGCTTCCGACGCGCACAACCTGTCTGGCCGCAAGCCGCGCATGAGCGCGGCACGCCAGTGGCTGCAGGAGCATTACGACGCGGCGCTGGCCGAGCGGCTGATGGTGCTGACGCCGCAGCAGATCGCCGGCGTGTCCTCGTTCGCGCTGGGCGCGGGCGAGCAGAAGCTGGTCTTCCGCGACCTGCCCCGACACGCGGACGCCGAGGATTCGACCTGGCGCAGCGGACTGGACCTGCTCGACGATCTGCCGGCCCTGCAGGCCAGTGCCGTGAACGACTCTTTCGGTCTGAAGGAGGCCCCCGCCGGCACGGCAGGCACGGGCGAGACGCCCACGCCAGGCTGGTCGCTGACCGACTTCCGCATCGACACGGTGGTGGACGGGCTGAACGAGGCCTCGGTCCAGGCCGGAGCCACGAGCCTGGGCGACAGCCTGTTCGGGTCGCAGCCGCCGTCGGCGCCCTCCCCGGCAGCCGACCCCTCGGCTTCCAGCGAGGATGACTGGCATCTGCCGGACTTCGGCATGAAGCCGGCATCGCGTCCGCCGAGCCGGCCAGCGGCTCCGGCACCCGCACCGACTCCCGTGCAGGCCCCGGCGCCAATGGCCGCACCGCTGGTCTGGCCGCGCGCCACCGCACAGCCGCTTCAACCGGAGCCGGAGCCGGCGCGCACTTCTGCAGCCGTGCTGCTGGAAGAGCTGCCCGAGCCGGAACCCAGGCCCGAACCGGCGCCTGCAGCGCCGACCTCCGGGGCCACGCTGATGCAGTCGCTCTGGTCCAGGCTGAAGCCGGCATCCGCACCCACGGCGCCGACGGCAGCCCCTGAGCCTGTACCTGCACCTGTACCTGCATCTGCCCCGGTGGCGGTCGAACCTCAGCCTGTGGCTGCAGCGGCGTCCGCAGCCGAGGTCACGGCCGCGCCGGTTGCACCGCCTGTGCTGCGCCCTGCGCCCGCACCGGCGCCGGTACGTGCCGAGCCGCCTGCCGCCGTGATCAGAGCGCCCGCCCCGGCTGCAGTGGCGACAGGCAGCAGCACCAGCAGCGCCAATGGCCTGCGCGGCCTGAAGCTGAGCGATCTGGAGCCGCTGGCGCCCGTGGCCATGCCACCAAGGGCGCGCGCACCTGCGGCGGCAACGCCTCCGGCACCCGCGTCCAGCAGCTTCAAGCCCGAGGCCGCCACCGACCGCGCGGGCACCGCGCGCCGCGGCATGGCCACCGCTGCCTTCCAGGGCACCCGCCCGGCCCCGCTGCCCTCGATGCCTGAGGTCTCGGCCCCGCCGGATCCGGTCATGCCCGCGCCCAGCGCGGACGGCTCCCGTCGCGGCTTCCGGCTGAGGGATCTGCCTTTCCTGTCAGCGGGACAACGCCGCTGATTGCCAGAGGAGCACATCATCGCCACAGCCTCCCCTGTCCGGCATCGGCTGCTTGATGGCCTGCTTGCCGCCACCCTGTGCGTCATGGCGGGTACCGTCACCCATCAGGCGATCCGGATCATCAGCGCCGACTGGAGTTCATCGACCGCACGGCTGGATATCACCCGCTGGGCCAGCGGCGTGCAGACCTACGAGGAAGCCGACTGGCAGCGTGCACATGGCGAGCTGACACGGGCACTGGCACTGACGCCAGCAGACGCGACGCTGCACGATGCCATGACGCAGCTCTACAGCCTGCAGGGCCAGGCCCTGTGGACGCTGGGCGAGGCGGGATCACCCGAAGTGGAGGCTTACGGCATAGCGCTGAAGCACCAGCTGGAGTCGATCAAGCTGCGCCCGACCCATGCGCAGGCCTGGGCCAACCTCAGCCTGCTTCACTACGCCGTCAATGATCCTGCAGACACCCTGTTTGCCGCCTGGCGGGAAGCAGCACGGCTGGGCCCGAAGGAAGAGGATGTCGAGAACACGCTGGTGCGCGTGGCAGGAGACACCTGGAGCATTGCTCCGGCAGATGTGCGTGCCTGGGTCGAAGAACGTCGTCCGGGCTTCACGAAGCAGATGGAACCCCAGCCTGCCAACTGAGCGCGGGCAATGATGTGCCGGCCAAGCACCGCACAAAGCAGAAGGCCCGCCGAAGCGGGCCTTTGTCGTTGCAGAGGGCAGATCATGCCCCCTGCCGAGTCAGCAGACTCAGGCAGCCTTGCCAGCGCGGCGGCGGCGAGCCACCATGCCCAGCACGCCCAGGCCAGCCATCATCATCGCGACCGAGTCGGCTTCCGGCACCGGAGCCGCGGCGAAGTCGATGGCGAACTGCGGAGCGTTCGAGGCCGCGCCGTCGTACATGTTGTTGAAGGTCAGGGCCAGCTGCTGGGTGCCTGCGGCAACGCTGAACGAAACCCACGGGCTGATGCCGTAGGCCACGTCGCCGTTGTCAGAGAACATGGTCGCGGCATCGTAGGTGCCGAGCGAAATGCCGTCAGCGTAGACCGTGAAGCTGTCGTTGTAGCCCGAGCTGGCGTAGGCATCGTCAGCGGTGAACATCTTGACGTACAGCGTGCCGCCGTTGGCCACGGCACCGTTGGTCAGGCTGGCGGTGAAGCCGAAGCTCGACAGCGGGGTCGAAGACGAAGTGGCCGGGACCGGGCCTGCGGTCAGCACGCCGAAGTGGGTGCCCAGATCATCGGCCAGACCGGCCTTCGAGACGACTTCGCTGGTGAAGGGCGCGGGACCGACCAGATCGTCAGAGACGAAGATTTTGGTCGTGCCGTAGGTGCCCAGGGTCATGGTGCCATTGAAGGTCGACCAGCTGGACGTCGACGCATTCTCGAAATCAACACCTGCGGCAAAGGCCTGGCCCGAAGCCAGACCGGCCAGCATCAGAGCTGCGACAGTTTTCTTGAACATGGAGAACTCCTTGAGTTTTCGACTTGCCATCGTCGAGGGATAGGCTTGCTGTGTCGGCTCCAATATAGGCCGCCGCTTTTGCATTTCAAAGCCCCGGCCCCTCGAACAGGGGACGTGTTTCACGGGCTCACAGAAGCACGGGCATGCCCCCCTGATGACACTGTCGACAAAACCACATCTGGCGTCGCGAGCACACCACAACACCGGATCAGTCGCCAGATTTACCAGCTCACCAGAAGGCGCGAGAAGCCCCGTCCTTCAGGGCGGAGAGGTAGAGCGCAGGCTCGCGCAGCGAGCCATTGGCGTAGAGGTCGAGTTTCCTGTGGCATGGCTGACTGGTTTTATGTACAGTATCAATCATGCCCATTCGAGCCTTCCGCTTCCAGCTGCGCCCCACACCCGGCACCGCGCACACCCTGCGCCGGTTCGCCGGGTCGTGCCGCTGGGTGTGGAACCGGGCCATCGGCGAGCAGCAGCGACTGCGGGCGGCGGGTGAGAAGTTCTCCGGCTATGCGGCGATGTGCCGCTGGCTGACGGCGTGGCGCAACGACCCGGGCACGGCGTGGCTGGCCGAAACCCCCGTGCAGGCGCAGCAGCAGACCCTGAAGCGACTGGAGGCGAGCTACCGGCGCTTCTTCGAGGGCCAGGGCGGCTATCCGAGGTTCCGGGGTCGGGGCCAGGATGCGGGGCTGCGGTTTCCGAAGGCGTCGGACTGCAAGCTCGACGCTGAGAACCAGCGCATCAAGCCACCGAAGCTGGGCTGGATGCGGATGCGTCAGTCGCAGGCGGTCGAGGGATCGGTTCGGAACTACACGCTGACGCAGGCGCGGGGCCGCTGGTTCGTGTCGATCCAGGTGGAGCAAGCGGACGTGATCCCGGCGGCGGGACTGGTGCCGACGCTGGGGATCGACTTCGGCGTGGCGCTGTTCGCGGCGACGACGGACGGTGAGTGCGTGGCGCCGCTGAATGC
>NZ_BQWE01000029.1:0-706 GCF_023706025.1 Sphaerotilus sp. FB-3
TCTCCCAGGCCCTCTACCGCAACGCTCTTTGCCTTGATCTCGTGCTCAACTATGCGGGCGTCAGGGAGCAGTGAACGGCCCTGCTCCCCTGCCCGGCCCGGTTGTCCTGAACGGCGACCGGGCCTTGTTCTTTTTCTCTGTGCCATCTTCAGAATATCAGCGTAATCACCTGTTCTGCATCAAGACCAATTACGGTGAAATCTGGCAGGCGCGGCACCGTGATGGTGCCGCATGCACCGCCGAACCTCATGCGCGACCCACCGTCGCGGGCACGACCAGCGTCCGGATCGCAGTTTTTCCGGCACAGGCCGGCATGTCGTGGAAATTCAGCTCAGGAATGTGCTGGCACGATCGTTGCTCAATATGTGAGGATTCCGGCGGCAACAGGTCCGACCGGGCAGCCCGGACCGCAGTCCCCAGCCACGAAGGTTTCACGCGATGGTTTCCTCCTCGAATCCCGATCCCCGGGTCCGGCATTTCGGATTCCTGCTGCTCGAGAATTACTCGATGATCGCCTTCGCCAATGCGGTGGAGGTGCTGCGCATGGCCAATCTGACCAGCCGGCAGACGCTCTATACCTGGAGCGTCTGCGCAGCCGAAGGGGGCGCGGCCCAGGCCAGCAACCAGGGCCGTTCACTGCTCCCTGACGCCCGCATAGTTGAGCACGAGATCAAGGCAAAGAGCGTTGCGGTAGAGGGCCTGGGAG
>NZ_BQWE01000030.1:0-29567 GCF_023706025.1 Sphaerotilus sp. FB-3
ACCGCTTCCCAGATCTCGTTCTCCTGTGGCTTCTTCATTCCCCCAGCTTACTGGCTCCCTGGCGGGCACCTTGAAAGGGATGGTCCTGGATGCCCTTGACCAGATCCTTGATGCGGTCGGCATTCTCGGCCGAGTCATGCGCGAGATTGCGGATGTCGGTGGCCACCACCACGAAGCCCTTGCCGTACTCGCCGGCACGCGCCGCCTCGATCGAGCCGTTGACCGCCAGCATGTTGGTCTGGATCGAGACCTGGGTGATGGCATCGACGATCTTGTCGATCTTGCGGCTGACCAGCTCCAGCTCCTTGATCTGCTGCAGGCTGGTGCGGGTGGAGGCCACGCTGTCCGAGATGCTGCTCACCAGCCCCTCGATCATCTGCTTGTTGTCGATCATCAGGGCGCGGATCGTGCTGGAGCGCTCACGCGCGTTCTGCGCCCGCTCGGAGGCGATCTGCGCGCCGCGCTCGATCTGCGTGATCGCCGCGGCGGACTCGGCGGTGGCCGAGGCCTGGGTCTGCGCGCCCTTGCGGATCTCGTCGAGCGCCACCATGATCTGCGCGGCCGAGCGGTTGATCTCCTGCACCGCACCGGCGAGCTGCTCGGCGGCGCTGGCGACTTCCTCGGCGCTCTTGCCGATGTCCGAGGAGTTCTTCAGCTCGTCGGCGATCTCCGACAGGTTCTGCGAGGTCTGCTCGCACTCGGACAGCGCCGCGCTCTGCTCGTCGACCGTCTTGGCCGCCTCCTCGCAGGCGGAGGACTGCTGCGCGGCCGCCGCGGCGATCTGCTCGGCGCCCTTGAGCGCCTGCTGCGAGGCCACGCTGGCCTGCTGGGCTGCGGCGGAGATCTCGCCGGCCCCGGCCACGATGTCGGCCGCGTCATGGCGCACCCGGTCGAGCTGGCGCAGGATCTGCTCGCTCTTCTCGACCTCGCCGGCGATCGTCTCGGACGACTGGTTGATGCCGGCCGCGATGGCCTTGACCTCGCCCTGGATCTGGCCGACCAGATCCTGGATCTGCTTGGCGCTCTTCTCGCTGGTCTCGGCCAGGGTGCGCACTTCGTCGGCGACCACCGCGAAACCCTTGCCGTGCTGACCGGCCCGTGCGGCCTCGATCGCGGCATTCAGGGCCAGCAGATTGGTCTGGTCGGCGATGCGCGCCACCGCCTTGACGATGTCGCCGATGTTGGCCGCCTGGCGCTCGAGCTAGGCCACCCGCTGCACCGACTCGGCCTGGCGGCGCGCCGCCAGCGTGACATTGGCCACCGTGGCGCGCACCTCGGAATCGATGCGGCTGGTGGTGGCCTGCATGCTGTCGGCCTTGGCGCGCGAATTGTTGACCGCGGACAGCTGGCGGGCGATCGAAGCGCTGACCTGCGTGATCGCGGCGAGCGATTCCTGGGCGGCGCCCGAGGCTTCCTCGGCGCCGCTGGCGATCTGGTCGGCCGCGCGCTTGAGCTCTTCGGAGGCGGAGGCTGCCTCGTTGATGCCGGCCGACAGCTGGCTCGATGCGCTGGCCACCCGCTCGGCGACCTGCTGCTGCTTGGCCAGCGTGCGTGCGCGCTTGCGGCCGGCCTCGGCGTCGCGGGCCATTGCCCGGGTCACGCCTCGCGCGACGACCGGTGCGGCCACGGGTTCATGAACGGTCTCTCGATGCTTGGTCACCAGCGCCATGGACGGGCTCCGAATGTTCTGGACTGAGGGGACAGCGACTCCCGTCCGGTCATCGACGGCGGCAGATCGGGGTCAGGGCACAGTGATTCGATCATGTGCATTCCCGCAGCCATGGAGGGATTTGCGCGGGTTTTCCGTCCTTTTGCAGCAGGCGGACCGGTACGCATGGGGACTGGTGCCCGAGCTGCCGAAGCTGATAGACTGCACGCTGCTGCAGGTGATCCGGTTCGTGAAGAACGGCCGGATTTAAACGGGAAGCCGGTGAGATGCCGGCGCTGCCCCCGCAACGGTCAGCGAGAGAAGATCAGGTCACGATGCCACTGGAGCCCCGGTTCCGGGAAGGCGACCCGATCGGCAGGATCGCCCGAGAGGGTGACTCCCGCGCTCGCCAGCCCGGATACCGGCCTGAAGCATGCGCACTGGCACCGCGGAGGGCGGCGGCCGGACGACACGGGACTCCACCGGAGCCCGTGCAGGACCGGCCCCGGTCCTGTCCCGTCCGACCCCGCCCGATGCCGCCAGCGATTCTCTCGCGACAGCCGCACGGGGCGTGCGGCCGACAGGCATGACGACAAGCGATATTCCTTCCGGGCGGCCCGACCGCCTCTGCCCCGCGCTGCTGGTCAGCGCGCCGGCCTCCGGCCAGGGCAAGACCACGGTGACGGCCGCGCTGGCCCGCCACTGGCGCCGCCAGGGCCTGCGGGTGCGGGTGTTCAAGACCGGCCCCGACTTCATCGATCCGATGGTGCACGAGCACGCCAGCGGCGCGCCGTGCCGGCAGCTCGACCTGTGGATGGGCGGCGAGGATCACTGCCGCGAGCTGCTCTGGCAGGCCGCTGGCGAGGCCGACCTGATCCTCGTCGAAGGCGTGATGGGCCTGCATGACGGCAGTGCCTCGAGCGCGGCGCTGGCCGAGCGGCTCGGGCTGCCAGTGCTGGCGGTGATCGACGCCAGCGCGATGGCGCAGACCTTCGGCGCGATCGCGCTCGGGCTGAAGCTGTACCGGCCGGGGCTGGACTTCGCCGGCGTGATCGCCAACCGCGTCGGCAGCGAGGGCCATGCGCGCATGGTCATCGAGAGCCTGCCGCCGGGCATGGCCGCATTCGGCGCGCTGCCGCGCTGCGAGGCGCTGGAGTGGCCCTCGCGCCACCTGGGCCTGGTTCAGGCGGCCGAACTGCCGGACCTGGAGCGCCGGCTGGAAGGCGCAGCCGATGTGGTCGCGCGTGCCGCGCCGCCGCTGCCCGCGCCGGTGCGCTTCATCGCGCCGGCCGAGGTCGACGCCCCGCCGCGGCGCCTGGCCGGCCGCACGGTGGCCATCGCCCGCGACGACGCCTTCGCCTTCCTGTACCCTGCCAACGTCGACATGCTGGAGCAGCTCGGCGCACGCATCGTCTTCTTCTCGCCGCTGGCCGACGAGCCGGTGCCGGCCGAGGCCGATGCGCTCTACCTGCCCGGCGGCTATCCGGAGCTGCATCTGGAGCGGCTGGAGGAGGCGTGCCGCACCCGTGACACGATCCGCGCCTTTCACGCCGCCGGCCGGCCGATCGTCGCCGAATGCGGCGGCCTGCTCGCGCTGGGTAACGGCCTGAGCGATCTGGCCGGCCGACGCGCTGCGATGTGGGGCCTGCTGCCCGGCGAGGGCCGGATGCAGCCGCGCCTGGTCAACCTCGGGATGCACGCCGCCGACCTGCCCGAGGGCACGGTGCGCGGCCACACCTTCCACCACGGCCAGTTCGAGAGCACGCTCGAGCCGGTCGGCCAGACCCGCGCCGAGCGCGACCACGGCCGGCCGGAATCCGTCTGGCGCCTCGGCCGGCTGCACGCCTCTTTCCTGCACCTCTACTTCCCGTCGAACCCGAGCGCGATCGCGGCGCTGTTCGATCCGGCCACGCCGCCGCCCGGCGGCTGAGGGCCCGTCCTTCCCGACACGCCTGACCTGATGCGCGCGGAGCCCTGGCGGCCCCGTGCCGGGCCGGCTCGCGCCTGCCTGTCTGTTCCCTACTCCCTTTCCTGTCCCTTTGCCCACGGAGATTTCACGATGCACATCGAACCCGGCTTCCTGTCCGATGCCAAGATCATGGCCGCCAATGTGGCTGCCGTCGGCCTGCTGGCCGCGCATGCACCAGCACTGATGCGCCGGCCCGCCCTGTGGCTGCGCACGCTGCTGGCGGCGGTCTTCTTCTCGGTCTTCATGGAGAGCTTCCACCTGCCGGTGGGACCGTCCGAGCTGCATTTCATCGGCGCGATGCCCGTCTATGTGCTGTTCGGCCTGCTGCCGACCCTCTTCGGCTTCGCGCTGGGCCTGCTGATGCAGGGCCTGCTGTTCGAGCCGCAGGATCTGGTGCATCTGGCGGTCAATGCGCTGTCGCTGATCGTGCCGCTGCTGGCGGTGCACCACACGCTGGGCCGTCGCCTGGGCGAAGGCACGCCGGGTCTGGCCGCCCTGCTCAAGCTCGACGGTACCTACTACGCCGGTGTCACGCTGATGGTCGGCTTCTGGCTCGCCAGCGGCGAGCAGGCGGTCTCGCTGGCCGAGTGGGGCCGCTTCGCGGCGTCCTATCTGGGTGTGGTGGCGCTGGAGCCGCTGGTCACCATCGCGCTGGTGCGTGGCGCCGCGGCACTGCGCTCGCAGCGCTGGGCGCGGGTCTGTCTGGACGAGCGCCTGACGCTGGCCGGGGCGGCCTGAATGCGCGGCACCGTCTGGTTCGTCGGCGCCGGCCCCGGAGACCCGGAGCTGCTGACCGTCAAGGGCCGCGCGCTGATCGAGCGCGCCGGCGCGATCCTGTTCGCCGGCTCCCTGGTGAACGAGGCCGCGACCCGCTGGGCGCCGCCGGGCTGCGTCATCGCCGACAGCAAGGAGATGACGCTGCCGCAGATGGCCGCCTGGCTGATCGAGCAGGCCGGTGCGCACGAGACGGTGATCCGGCTGCAGACGGGCGACCCGGCGCTCTACGGCGCGCTGATCGAGCTGGTGCAGCCGCTCGACGCCGCCGGCGTGCCGGTGCGTGTCGTGCCCGGCGTGTCCTCGGCGATGGCCTCGGCGGCGGCGGCGGTCGAGAGCTTCACGCTGCCGGAGGTCACGCAGAGCGTCATCTTCACCCGCGTCGAGGGCCGCACGCCGATGCCGCCGGGCGAGGACCTGGCCGCGCTGGCGGCGCACCGCACGACGCTGTGCATCTTCCTGTCGATCACGCTGCTGCACAAGGTCGAGGCCGGACTGCGCGCGGCGGGCTGGCCGGAGGACGCGCCCGTCGTCGTCGTCCACAAGGCCAGCTGGCCGGGCGAGGAGCGCATCGTGCGCGGCACCCTCTCAGACATCAAGCAGCGCTGCCGCGACGCCGGCATCGTCAGTCAGGCCATGATCATCGCCAGCCCCACGCTGGGCGCGCGCCACTGGCCGGACCTCGTCAAGTCGAAGCTCTACGACCCGGGCTTCACCCACCGCTTCCGCAAGGCTTCCGCATGAATTCCCACCCAGACTGCATCCTGCTCGTCGGCCACGGCTCGCGCGAGGAATCCGGCAACGAAGAGATCCGCGAGTTCGTCGCGCAATGGCGTGCCCGCCAGCCAGGCTGGCGCATCGAGGTCTGCTTCATCGAGTTCGCGCCGCCCTCGCTGCACGACGGCCTGCTGGCCGCCGCGCAAGGCGCGCGCCGCGTGCTGGTGCTGCCGCTGATCCTCAACGCCGCCGGCCATGTGAAGATGGAGATCCCGGAGGCGATCGAGCACGCCCGCGCGCACTGCCCCGGCACCCCCTTCCTCTACGGCCCGCACCTCACCGCCTGCGATCCGATCCTGGCGATCCTCAAGCGCCGGCTGCGCAAGGCCATGAACGCGCTCGACATGCCGGACCCGACGACGACCGGCGTGATCCTGCTCGGCCGCGGCTCGTCCGATCGCGGCGCCAACGGCGACATGGCCAAGATGGCGCGCTGGCTGCAGGAAGAGGGCGACCACGAGCTGGTCGATCTGGCCTTCACCGGCATCACCTTCCCGCGGCTGGAGCGGGTGGTGCAGCGCCAGGCGCTGATCGGCATGACCCAGATCGTCGTGCTGCCCTACTACCTCTACACCGGCACGCTGATGCAGCGCATCCACCGCCAGGTCGAGCACCTGCGCGCGCAGTATCCGCGGATCCGCTTCACCTGCTCGACGCACTTCGGGTTTGAGAAGGAAATCTTCGAGCTGCTGGAGCAGCGCGTCGCCGACCTGCAGGCCGGCACGCCCGAAGCCAAGCTGCCCTGCGACGGCTGCGGCTACCGCGAGATCGCCCACGACCTGGGCCACGGCCACTCGCACGAGCACACGCATCAGCATGCGCACGCCCATGCGCCGGCGCCGGCGCCGGCCGTGATTCCCGTGCACCCGGTGGAGACCCAGCCGGCATGAGCACCGTCAACACCGTCACCGAGCAGCTCACCCGCGCCGGCCAGGCGATCGAGCACGACAGCTTCGCCATCATTGACGCCGAGGCCGGCCCGCACCGCTACACGCCCGAGCAGTGGCCGATCGTGCGCCGCATGATCCACGCCAACGCCGACTTCGAGTTCAACGGCCTGACCGACTTCCACCCGGACGCGGTCGAGGCCGGCGTGGCGGCGATGCTGCGCGGCGGCACGCCGGTGGTGGCCGATGTCGAGATGATCTGCTCCGGTCTGTCGCGCCCGCGCCTGGCGCACTTCGGCATGGCGACGCACCAGTTCATCAGCGACGCCGACGTGATCGCGCAGGCCCGGGCCGAGGACACCACCCGTGCGGTGCAGGCGATGCGCAAGGCGCACCGGCTCGGGCGGCTGGACGGCGCGATTGTGGGCATCGGCAATGCGCCAACCGCGCTGATCGAGCTGGTGCGGCTGATCCGCGAGACGGGCGTGCGCCCGGCGCTGGTGGTCGGCATGCCGGTGGGATTCGTCTCGGCGGCCGAGTCCAAGGACCTGATGGCCGAGGTCGCCGACGTGCCCTGGATCGTCATCCGCGGTCGCAAGGGCGGATCGACGCTGGTGGTGGCCGCCGTGCACGCGCTGCTGTCGCTGGCCGAGGCGCGGCAGAAGGCCGCCGCGGCCTGACGCTGGAGAGGCCGCTTCCATGATGGACAAGACCGTCAAGCGCGGCACGCGCACCGGCTTCACCACCGGCGCCTGTGCCGCCGCGGCCGCCCGCGCCGCCGCGCTCGGACTGGTCGAGGGCGCGGTGCCGGCCGAGATCGAGAGCCTGCTGCCCAACGGCGACCGGGTGCGCTTCATCGTGCACGACGGCCGCTGCGAGGGCGAGGGCACCGGACGCGCCGCCCACGCGATGGTGGTGAAGTTCGCCGGCGACGACCCCGACTGCACCGACGGCGCGCACCTCACCGCCGATGTCCAGATCGATGCGGCCCGTCCCGGCGTCGTCACGCTGCACGGCGGCTTCGGCGTCGGCACCGTGACGATGGCCGGGCTGGGGCTGGAGGTCGGCGGGCCGGCCATCAACCCGGTGCCGCGACGCAACATCGAGGCCAACCTGCGCGAGGTCGCCGCCGGCCTGCTCGACGAGGTCGGGCTCTCGGTGACGATCTCGGTGCCCCAGGGCGTCGAGATGGCGAAGAAGACGCTCAACGCGCGGCTCGGCATCCTGGGCGGCATCTCGATCCTGGGCACCACCGGCATCGTCAAGCCCTATTCGACCGCCGCCTACCGCGCCAGCGTGGTGCAGGGCGTGCAGGTGGCCGCCACCCTCGGTCACGGCGTCGTCGTGCTGACCACCGGCGGGCGCACCGAGCAGTTCGCGATGAAGGAGCGCCCCGCGCTGCCCGCCGCCTGCTTCGTGCAGATGGGCGACTTCCTGCGCTACGCGCTGGACGAGGCGGTGGCGCAGGGGCTGCGCGAGGTGGTGATCGGCGGCATGGTCGGCAAGCTGACCAAGATCGCCCAGGGCGAGACCATCACCCACGCCAACCGCGCCGAGGTCGACACCGGCCTGCTGGCCGAGCTGGCCGCCGGCATCGGCGCGCCGCCCGACGAGTGCGCCGCCATCGCCGCCGCCGAGACCGCCCGCTTCGCCGCCGAGCGCATGGAGGCGCTCGGGCTGCTGAACGAGTTCCACGCCGCGCTGGCGCAGAAGGTGGTGTCCACGCTGACCGCGCCCGAGCGCTACGGCCAGCGCTTCCACCTGCAGGTGCTGGTCTGCGATTTCGAGGGCCGCAAGATCGCCGAGGCGAGTTCGGCCCGCTGACGAGGACTGCTGATGAACACCGATGTCTTTCCGGATCCCAACCCCTGCCGGGTGCTGGGCGTGCTCGACGACGGCGCGGCCAGCCTGAGCGCGACGGCGCGGGCGCATCTGCGCGCCGCCGACCGCGTGATCGGCGGCGCGCGCACGCTCGCGCTGCTGGAGGCCGAGATCCGCCCCGACGCCGAGCGGCTCGATCTGACCGGGCGCCTGTCCGCCGTGCCCGGCTGGGTGAGCGAGGCGCGCGAGGCCGGCCGCAAGGTGGTGGTGCTGGCCACCGGCGACCCGCTCTGCCACGGCATCGCCGGCTTCCTGGCCGCGCGGCTGTGCGTGCAGGCGATCGAGGTGCTGCCGAATGTCTCGACGCTGCAGCTGGCCTGCGCGCGCGTGGGGCTGGTCTGGCAGGACGCGAAGATCGTGTCGATCCACGCCCGGGACGCCGGCGAATGGCAGGTCGGTGCGCCGCCCACGCATGGCCTGCACGCGCTGGCGCAGGCGCTGCGCGCGCACGACCGTCTGCTGGTGCTGACCAGCCCCGAGAACACGCCCGCGCGCATCGCCCGGCTGCTGCTCGCCGAGGGGCAGGGCGACGACTTCCGCATGGCGGTGGCCGAGCGGCTGCTGCAGCCGGACGAGCGGGTGCGCGCCGAGCTGGCGCCGGCCGAAGTGGCCGAGGCGCCGCCGCAGGCCTTCGCCGATCCCAATGTGGTGCTGCTGTGGCGGGTGCGCCCGCGGCCGAACCCGGTGCGCTTCGGCCTGGCCGACCGCGACTATCACCAGCGTCAGCCCGACAAGGGCCTGATCACCAGGCAGGAGGTGCGTGCGGTATCGCTGGCGCGCCTGCAGCTGCGCGCCGACAGCAGGGTGTGGGACATCGGCGCCGGCTCCGGCTCGGTCGGGCTGGAGGCGGCGCGGCTGTGCCCGCAGGGCCACGTCTGGGCGATCGAGAAGAACGAGGCCGACATCACCATCGCGCGCGCCAACCGCGATGCCTTCGGCGTCTCCAACCACACGCTGGTGCACGGCCGCGCGCCCGAGGGGCTGGAGGCCTGGCCCGATCCGGACGCCGTCTTCATCGGCGGCTCCGGCGGCGAGCTCTCCAGCCTGATCGCGCTGTGCCTGCGCCGGCTGCGCCCGGGCGGTCATCTGGTGATGAACTTCGTGACGCTGGAGAACCTGGCGGTGGCCACGCAGGCGCTCAAGGCGATGGTGGCGACCGATGCGATCGACTGGGACGTGCTGCAGCTGCAGGCCGCGCGCAGCCGCCCGATTCTCGACATGCACCGCATGGCCGCGGAGAACCCGGTGTGGATCGTCTGCGCCCGCAAGGAGGCCGCATGAATCCGGGCCTGAAGAAGATGGGCACGCTGCACGGCGTCAGCCTCGGCCCCGGCGACCCGGGCCTGATCACGCGGCGCGCCTGGGCGCTGCTGGAGCGCCCCGACACCGCCTGGGTCTACCCGGCGCGCAGCACGAAGACGCCGAGCTACGCCTTCGACATCATCGCGCGCGCGGGCCTGGTGCCGCCGACCGACCATCAGAGCCTGCTGTTCCCGATGACGCACGACGGCGACAAGCTCGCCCGCGCCTGGCTGCGCGCCGCCGAAGTGGTCTGGCCCAAGCTGCGCGCCGGGCAGGACGTGCTCTTCCTGGTCGAGGGCGACGCCAGCACCTACGCCACCTTCGGCCACCTGGCGCGCACGCTGCGTGCGCTGGCCGAGGAAGAGGGCGCCGAGCTGCCGGTCGAGGTGGTGGCCGGCGTCAACGCCTTCACCGCCGCCTGCGCCACGCAAGGGCTGCCGCTGTGCGAGCAGGACGACACCGTGGCGCTGGTACCCGCGGCCTACGGCGTCTCGGCGATCGACCGGCTGCTGGTCGACTTCGACACCCTGGTGCTGCTGAAGGTCAAGCCGCTGATCGGCGAGCTGCTCGACTGGCTGGAGCGGCGCGAGCTGCTCGGCCACGCCAGCTTCGTCGAGCGCTGCGGCGCACCCGACGAGCAGGTCGCCGACACGCCCGAGGCCCTGCGCGCGCTGCGCGAGCGCAAGGTCAGCTACCTCTCGCTGATGATCGTGCGCAGCCCGCACCGGGTGCGCGGCGAGCGCATTCGCGGCTGCCTGAAGAAGACCTCTCCCGGAGTCGCCGCATGAGCGCTGTCCCGTCCGTTTCCGCTGTCGATGCGCGCGTCTGCATCGTCGCCATCACGAAGCACGGCGCCGCGCAGGCCGCGGCACTGGCGCGCCGGCTGCCGCAGGCGTCGATCTGCACCTCGGCCAGGTTCGCCGGCGCCTTCGCAGAGGTGGCCAATCCGGTGCGCGCCTACGAGGGCGCGCTGCGCGACGAGATCGCGCCGCTGTTCGAGGGCTTCGACCAGCTGGTCTTCTTCGTCTCGCTCGGCGCCGTGGTGCGGCTGATCGCGCCGCACCTGAAGAACAAGGATGTCGATCCCGGCGTGACGGTGATCGACGATGCCGGCCAGTTCGTCATTCCGGTGCTCTCTGGCCATGTCGGCGGCGCCAACGCGATGGCAGAGCAGGTCGCCGCGCTGATCCAGGCCACGCCGGTGGTGACCACCGCGTCGGACGTCGGACGCACGATTCCGGTCGACATCCTCGGCCGCGAGCTGGGCTGGCGCGTCGAGGCGCCGAAGATCAACATCACCCGCGTCTCGGCGCATGTGGTCAACGGCGAGCCGATCGCCTTCGTGCAGGAGGCCGGCCGCCCCGACTGGTGGACCCGGCCGACGCCGCTGCCGGCCAGCATCCAGCGCCTGACGCGCTTCGACCAGGTCGATCCGGCCCGCCACCGCGCGGTGCTGTGGGTCACGCACGCCGAGATCGCGCCCGAGGTCTGGACGCGCTGGGCCGAGCGCCTGGTGGTCTACCGCCCGCCGCGCGAGGAAGCCGCCGCATGAGGCCGCACCTCGCGCTCGGTCTGGGCTGCGACCGCGGCACGCACGAGGCCACGCTGCGCCAGGCCATCGACCAGGCGCTGGCCCAGGCCGGTGCGACCCGGGCCGATGTGGCGGCGGTGGCCAGCATCACGCTGAAGGCCGACGAGGCCGGCCTGCTGGCGCTCTGCCGCACCGAGGGCTGGACGCCGGTCTTCCATGCGCCGGACGTCCTGGCCCGGGTCGCGGTGCCCAACCCGTCCGAGACGGTGCGCCGCCACACCGGCACGCCATCGGTCAGCGAGGCCGCCGCGCTGCTGGCCGCCGGCCGCGCCGACGAGATGCGCGCGCTGGTCGTCGAGAAGCACCGCCTGCGCGGGCCGGACGGCCGCCACGCCACCGTGTCGGTGGCGCGGATGCGCAGCCCGGCCCCATCCCCTGAATCCCCCGAACCGGAGATCCCGTGAACGATCCGATCCCGCCCGCTGGAAGCGCCTTCCCCGCGGCCGTTCCCACCGCCCCTGCAGGCAAGATCATGCTCGTCGGCATCGGCCCCGGCAGCGTCGAGCACATGACCGCGCGCGCCCGCAGCGCCATCGCCGAGGCCGATGTGGTGGTCGGCTACGTCACCTACATCAAGCTGGTCGCCGACCTGCTGGAGGGCAAGGAGGTCGTGCGCAAGGGCATGACCGAGGAGCTCGACCGCGCGGTCAGCGCGCTCGACGCCGCCCGCGCTGGCAGGAAGGTGGCGCTGATCTCCAGCGGCGACGCCGGCGTCTACGGCATGGCCGGGCCGACCTACGAGGTGCTGTTCCAGGCCGGCTGGACGCCAGAGGGCGACGTCGCGGTCGAGATCGTGCCGGGCGCCTCGGCGCTCAACAGCTGCGCCGCGCTGGTCGGCGCGCCGCTGACGCACGACTTCTGCGCCATCTCGCTCTCCGACCTGCTCACGCCCTGGCCGGTGATCGCGCGCCGGCTCGACGCGGTGGCGATGGCCGACTTCGTCGTCGCGCTCTACAACCCCAAGAGCGGCCGGCGCACCCGCCAGATCGTCGAGGCGCAGCGCCTGTTCCTGCGCCACCGCCGCGCCGACACGCCGGTGGCGATCGTCAAGAGCGCCTACCGCCGCCGCCAGAACATCGTCTTCACGACGCTGGCGCAGATGGCCGAGCAGGACATCGGCATGCTCAGCACCGTGCTGATCGGCAACGGCAGCACCTTCGTGCGCGACGGCCTGATGGTCACGCCGCGTGGTTATGCCAACAAGTACGACGCCGGACAGGGCTTCGAGACCCGCGACGGCGAGAAGGCCGGCCGCTCGCTCTCCACCGGCCTGCTCGGCTGGCTGGACGCGCTGCAGGCCGACCATGCCGCCGGCGAGAGCGTCGAGCAGCTCGCCGCGCGCCACCGCCTGCCCGTCGACTACATCCGCGCCACGCTGGACGAGCCGCTGGAAGCCGCCGCCGCCGATCTGCCCGAGGAGAGCGAAGCATGAGCGAGACGACCGTCAAGCCCAGAATCGGCGCCTACCGCCGCCACCTGCTGGTCTGCACCGGCCCGCGCTGCACCCAGGAGGGCGAGGCGCAGGCGCTGTTCGACAGCCTGGGCGAGAAGTTCAAGGCCGCGGGCCTGAACGACGGCGAGCTGCGGGTCAAGCGCAGCCGGGTGAGCTGCTTCGCCGCCTGCAAGGGCGGCCCGGTGATGTGCGTTCAGCCCGACGGTACCTGGTACCACGACGTCACGCCGCAGAACATGGACCGCATCATCGCCTCGCACCTGGTCGGCGGCGAACCGGTCGAGGATCTGGTCTTCCACCAGGGGCCGGGCACCTGCGCGGACGACGGCGCTGGCGGCTGAAGCAACGGGGGAGGGCGCGCTTTTCGGCGCATCCGTCCCCGGTGTGCCATGCTGCACTGGCGCGATGGACGTCCCTCCTGCCGCCACCGACCGCCGCGTCATCCAGATCCGCGCCGACGCGCCGCGCAAGCCCGCGCCCGGCCAGGCCTGCAACGGCTGCGGCCTGTGCTGCCTGACCGAACCCTGCCCGGTCGGCATGCTCGCCAGCCAGCGCCGCGACGGCGCCTGCCGCATGCTCGAATGGGACGAAGGCGCCGCGCGCTATGTCTGCGGCCTGCTGACCGGCCAGCACGCGCCGCTGCCCGTCTGGCTGCGCCCGGCCGCCCCGCTGCTGCGCCGCAGCGCCCGCCGCCTGATCGCCGCCGGCATCGGCTGTGATTGCACGCTGGAGGTGGAATCCACAGGCGCCGAGCCGTCCGGCGACCGGCACTGAGCGTCGGACCCGTCCGACACGTCCGCGCAGGTCCGGCCGACAGCGCCGGGGCACGCTGCGGCGCACCATGAGGACATGCCGGCTTCGCACCCTTCCGTGCCCCGGCGCCGAACACGGAGTTCCCCATGTCTGATTCCCGCACCCGCCTCCTCGTCATCACCGGCAGCCTGCGCCGCGCCTCGTTCAACCGCATGGTCGCGCAGACGCTGCCGGAGCTGGTGGCCGCCGATGTCGAGATCGCGCTGCATGCGACGCTGGGCGACATTCCGCTCTATGACCAGGACACCTTCGACGCCGGCCTGCCCGACGGCGTGGCGCAGCTGGCCGAGGCGGTGTTCGCGGCCGATGGCGTGGTGATCGTGACGCCGGAATACAACTACTCGGTGCCGGGCGCGCTGAAGAACGCGCTGGACTGGCTCTCGCGCCTGCCGGGCAAGCCGCTGTCCGCGAAGCCGGTGGCGCTGCAGAGCGCGTCGATGGGCATGCTCGGCGGCGTGCGAGCGCAGTACCACCTGCGCCAGGTGCTGGTCGCGCTGGATGCGCGGGTGATGAACCTGCCCGAGGTGATGATCGGCCAGGTGCAGAGCAAGGTCGATGCCGACGCCGGCCGGCTGATCGATGGCGACGCGCGCGAGCACATCCGCCGCCAGCTCGACGCCTTCGTGCGCTTCATCCGCCGCTGAGCGGCGGTGCACCGCCCGCGCCTGCCGGCACAATGCCGGCATGACCCATTCCCTCCCCCGCCCGGCCTGCGGCGACGACGACACCGAGGTCCTGGTCCTGCCCAACGGCGTGCGCATCCTGGCGGTGCGGCCCTCGCATCTGGCCAGCACGAATGTCAGCCTCTATGTGCGCACCGGCAGCCGCCATGAGAGCGCACGGCTCAACGGCATCAGCCATGTCGTCGAGCACATGGCCTTCAAGGGCACCGCGACGCGCGACTGCCAGCAGATCAATCTCGAGGCCGAGCTGCTCGGCGCCGAGGTCAACGCGCACACCGACAAGGACCATACCGCCTACCACATGCGCGGTCTGGCGCGCGACGCGCTGACCTTCGTTCGCATGCTGGGCGACATCGTGCGCCACGGCAGCTTTCCCGAGGCCGAGCTGGAGCGCGAGCGCCAGGTGATCCTGCAGGAGTTCCTCGAGGACGAGGACGATGCGCTGTCCACCGCCTTCAAGCTCTTCGACGAGGCCTCCTTCGGCAGGCATGCGCTGGCGCAGCCGGTGATCGGGCGGCGGCGCAACATCGAGCGCTTCAGCCGCGAGGAGCTGACCGGCTATGTCGCGCGCCAGTACACCGGCAGCAACCTGATCGTGGCGGTGTCCGGCCCGGTCGATCCGCAGGCGCTGGCGCGCGAGGTCGAGGCGGTCTTCGGTGACATGCCCGCCGGCACGCCCAATCTCGTGGCGCCGCCGACCTGGGTCGGCGGGGTGAAGAGCCGGCGCCAGCCGGGCTCCAGCCAGACGCATCTGGTGGCCGGCTTCCCGCTGCCCGACCGGCTCGATCCGCGCGCCGCCACCGGCGTGATGGCCGCGGCGGTGCTGGGCGAGGGCATGAGCTCGCCGCTGCTCGACCGAGTGCGCGAGCGCCTGGGGCTGGTCTACTACGCCGGCTGCTCGACCGACCAGTCGGATCTGGCCGGGCAGTTCGTGCTGGAGGCCTCGACCACGGCCGAGCACCTCGAGGCCTGCCAGGACGAGATCGTCGCGCTGCTGCAGGCGCAGGCCGAGCGGGTGAGCGAGACCGACCTGCTGCGCGCGCGCAACCAGATCGCGGTGCGCGCGGTGCGCCAGCGCGAGGGCGCGCAGCACCGGCTGGAGACGGCTGCGCTCGACCTGTTCGCGCTCGGGCGGGTGCGCAGCGGTGCCGAATGGCTGGCAGCGCTGGAGGCGGTGGACGCCGATGCGGTGCGCGACTGCACCCGGCGCATGCTGGCCGCGCCGGCTGCGGTGGCCATCACCGGCAAGGTGCCGACCGGCACCCGCGAGCGCACCGAGGAGCGCATGGAGCGCCTGCGCAGCACCGTGACGGGTTGAGCGGCATCCGGGCCAACCCGGATTGGCCATGCCGACAGGAGATAGCTGCTAGTGCCCGCCGACTCTGGCCGGCATGGCATCGGCTGCCGAGAATGCGCGAAGTCTCCCCCAGGATTTCGCATGACCTCCGACCCCCGCGCGCTGCCACCACCCGTCAAGGGCATTTCCTCGATGGCCACCCGCCAGCTGCTGGCCGAGCTGGTCGCCGACTGGCAGGGCCGCAGCGGCCACTCGGCCGAGATCGTGTCGGTCGGCGGCGTCGATGCCGCCAGGCGGGTCGCCGCGGGCGAAGCCTTCGATGTGGTGATCCTGGGCTCGGACGCGATCGACAGGCTGATCGCCGGCGGCCATGTCCAGCCGGGCAGCCGGGTGGATCTGGTGCGCTCGGGCGTGGCGGTGGCGGTGCGCTCCGGCGCGCCGCACCCCGATCTGTCCAGCGAAGACAGCGTGAAGGCCGCCGTGCTGGCCGCGCGCAGCGTCAGCTACTCGACCGGCCCGAGCGGCGTAGCGCTGGCCCGGCTCTTCGAGCGCTGGGGCATCGCCGCCGAGGTGGCCACGCGCCTGGTCACGCCGCCGCCAGGCACGCCGGTGGGCTCGCTGGTCGCCGCGGGCGAGGTCGAGCTGGGCTTCCAGCAGCTCAGCGAGCTGATCCATGTCGAGGGCATCGACATCGTCGGCCCGCTGCCCGACACGATCCAGATCACCACGATCTTCTCGGCCGGCGTCGCCGCCACCTGCACGCAGCCGGATGCGGTGCGCGCGATGCTCGACTTCATGAATTCGCCCGAGGCCGCCGCCGCGAAGCGCCGCCAGGGCATGAAACCGGCCTGAGCACGGCCGCCTCGTTCGCCTTGTCCGCCTCTTTTCCCGTCTTTTCACCGAGCGCCCCATGAGCCAAGCCCAACCCCTGATCATCGACGTCCACGGCCACTACACCACCGCACCCGCCGCGCTCGGCGCCTGGCGCGACCTGCAGATCGCCGCGCTGAAGGACCCCAGCCAGAAGCCCGACCCGAAGGCGCTGAAGATCAGCGACGACGAGCTGCGCGAATCGATCGAGAAGAACCAGCTGCGCCTGATGAAGGAACGCGGCTCGGACCTGACCATCTTCAGCCCGCGCGCCAGCTTCATGGCGCACCACATCGGCGACTTCGAGACGTCGAGCACCTGGGCGGCGATCTGCAACGAGCTGTGCTACCGCGTCAGCCAGCTGTTCCCGGACCACTTCATCGGCGCGGCGATGCTGCCGCAGTCGCCGGGCGTGGACCCGAAGACCTGCATTCCCGAGCTGGAGCGCTGCGTCAAGGACTACGGCTTCGTCGGCATCAACCTGAACCCGGATCCGTCGGGCGGCCACTGGAACAGCCCGCCGCTGACCGACCGCCACTGGTACCCCATCTACGAGAAGATGGTCGAGTACGACATCCCGGCGATGATCCATGTCTCGACCAGCTGCAACAGCTGCTTCCACACCACCGGCAGCCATTACCTGAACGCCGACACCACCGCCTTCATGCAGTGCCTGCAGGGCGACCTGTTCAAGGACTTCCCCACGCTGAAGTTCCTGATCCCGCACGGCGGCGGCGCGGTGCCCTACCACTGGGGCCGTTTCCGCGGTCTGGCGCAGGAGATGAAGAAGCCGCTGCTCGACGAGCATCTGCTGAACAACATCTTCTTCGACACCTGCGTGTACCACCAGCCGGGCATCGACCTGCTGACCAAGGTGATCCCGGTGAAGAACATCCTGTTCGCCTCCGAGATGATCGGCGCGGTGCGCGGCATCGACCCGCAGACCGGCTACTACTACGACGACACCAAGCGCTACGTCAACGCCACCGAGAACCTGACGGACGAAGAGCGCTACGCCGTCTTCGAGGGCAACGCCCGCCGGGTCTTCCCGCGCATGGATGCGGCGCTGAAGGCCAAGGGGCTTTGACTCCGACGGCGTGCGGCTGGAGAGCCAAGCTAGAACGCCCGGGTCTGGGCCTTTGCCCTCTCTCTTTCGGCAGCACGCTTGTCGGCTTCCTGCTCCGCTCTCATTTCCGCGTGGGCAACCGGATCGGTGAAGGTCAGGTACGTCGTGGTATCCGGCCAACCCCGCGAAACACTGACCGAGTTGTCTTCGACACGCACCGGCGGCAACCCGCCCGCCTCGAAAACCTCGCGAAGCTGCTCTCGCGTGGCGGATTTCAACTGCACGCCAAAAAGCTCGAGCTGGGCTGGCGGCTTTGCCTGCGACTGAGGCTGCGGCGACTTGGGCTGGGCGGCAGCCACCATCGTTGCGGCAAGAACCGCCGACAAGAGGACGGATTTCACGGCGATCATCGTTGTTGATGCTGTTCTTGTGAAAAAAGTCAGCTTACCGATTGCCATTTTTGCCGTCCACGGCACTCCTGAACATTCGTGACTGAAGTCACGACAGAACATGGCACCGCCCAAAGAAAAGGACACGACGCCCAGGGCTCCGCGTGACCGTCGGTGCACGCTTGCTGCAGATAACAAATCAATCACTCGACCATGATAATTTTCATTATCATGGTCGATGTTTTTTTCATAAAACTCAGCTTTCTGCCATGCGCACTCCTGAAAGATCCAGCCAGGTCAGGCACTTGGCAGACCGTCTTCGCCACTGGGCGCGGCGCATCAAGCGCGATGCGGTCACCCTGTGGTTCGCCTGCAGGAATGCGAAAACGCCCCGAGCCGTGAAGCTGCTGTGCCTCTTCGTGGTGGCCTACGCACTCAGCCCCATCGATCTGATTCCGGACTTCATCCCGGTGCTCGGATACCTTGACGATGTGCTGCTGCCTGGGATGATCTGGCTGGCAGTCAGGCTGCTGCCGCCGGCCGTGCTCGAAGACAGCCGCCTCCGAGCCGAGGCCTGGATGACCGAACAGGGTCGCAAGCCCGTCAGCAAGGTCGGTGCGGCGGTGATCGTGCTGCTGTGGGCCGCAGCGGCAGCAGGCGCCTGGGCATGTGCGGCGGGCACCCGACCTTGACCTGCATCAGCCTGGCGGATGGCATGCAAGGTCACATTGCAGCCCGCACCCAGACAGGGTGTACCCAGGAGATCCCATGAGCATTCTCGGCGCCATCGTGCGCACTTCCCGTGATCGCGTCGCGGAGCTGTCGCGCCAGCTCGCCCAACAGCCTGGCGTCGATGTCGCGCTCGATCCGGGTGATGGCCGGCTGATTCTCGTCATTGAGGACAGCGCGGGCATCGCCGCCTCGGCCACGCTGGCTGCGATTGCGCTGCTGCCCGGGGTCGTCGATGTCTCGCTGGTCTACGAGCATGGCGGCGATGACCCGGTCGAGAGCGCCGGCATGAACGCCACCTCCTGGCGCGCCGGCCTGCATGAACTGGCCGCCGGCGTGGACCTGCGGCACGACCGCACCTGAGCCCTCCTGAGGGCCCCATCCGTGCCGGCCGTCTTGAACCAGTTCAAGGACTTTCCTCCCGTGAACGGCGAGCATCCGGCCGCACTGTTGGAGGAAGCATGGAATCGAATCGTCGCGACTTTCTGAAGGCCCAGGCCCTGAGCGCCACCGCCGCTGCAGCCGGCATTCCGATCGTCGTCGAAGCCGCCGAAGGCGCGTCGGCGCCGGTGGCGGGCGGCGCAGTGCGCTGGGACAAGGCACCGTGCCGCTTCTGCGGCACCGGCTGCGCGGTGATGGTGGGCGTGCAGGACGGCCGCGTCGTCGCCACCCAGGGCGACCCGGAAGCGCCCGTCAACCGCGGCCTGAACTGCATCAAGGGCTACTTCCTGTCCAAGATCATGTACGGCCGCGACCGGCTGACCACGCCGCTGCTGCGCAAGAAGAACGGCCAGTACGCCAAGGACGGCGACTTCGTGCCGGTCAGCTGGAACGAGGCCTTCGACATCATGGCCGCGAAGTGGAAGGAAGCGATCAAGACCTCCGGCGTGAACTCGCTGGCGATGTTCGGATCCGGACAGTGGACGGTCTGGGAGGGCTATGCGGCATCCAAGCTCTACAAGGCGGGCTTCCGCACCAACAACCTCGACCCGAACGCGCGCCACTGCATGGCATCAGCCGTGGCCGGCTTCATGCGTACCTTCGGCATCGACGAGCCGATGGGCTGCTATGACGACATCGAGCAGGCCGACGCCTTCGTGCTGTGGGGCTCGAACATGGCCGAGATGCACCCGATCCTGTGGAGCCGCATCACCGACCGGCGCCTGTCGCATCCGCATGTCAAGGTCGCGGTGCTGTCGACCTACGAGCACCGCAGCTTCGACCTGGCCGACGCCGGGCTGATCTTCAAGCCGCAGACCGATCTGGCGATCCTCAACTACATCGCCAACTACATCATCACCAACAAGAAGGTGAACCAGGACTTCGTCAAGAAGAACGTCAACTTCAAGAAGGGCGCCACCGACATCGGCTACGGCCTGCGCCCGGTGCATGCGCTGGAGAAGGACGCCACCAGCAACGGCTACCCCGGCGCCGACGGCAAGCCCAAGGGCAGCCCGAACGACGCCAGCCCGATCAGCTTCGAGGAGTACGCGAAGTTCGTCGCCGAGTACACCGCGGAGAAGACCTCGGAGATTTCCGGTGTGCCGGTGCGCCAGCTGGAAGAACTGGCCAAGCTCTACGCCGACCCGAAGGTCAAGGTGATGTCGCTGTGGACGATGGGCTTCAACCAGCACACCCGCGGCACCTGGGCCAACAACATGGTCTACAACATCCACCTGCTGACCGGCAAGATCAGCCAGCCGGGCAACAGCCCGTTCTCGCTGACCGGCCAGCCGAGCGCCTGCGGCACCGCACGCGAGGTCGGCACCTTTGCGCACCGCCTGCCGGCCGACATGGTGGTGACCAACCCCGAGCACCGCCATCACACCGAGGAGATCTGGGGCCTGCCCGAGGGCACGATTCCCGACAAGATCGGCCTGCACGCGGTGGCGATGGCCCGGGCGCTGAAGGACGGCAAGATCCGCTGCTACTGGAACACCACCAACAACAACATGCAGGCCGGGCCGAACATCAACGGCGAGCTGCTGCCGGGCTGGCGCAATCCGGCCACCTTCATCGTCGTCAGCGATGTCTACCCCAACGCCAGCGCAATGGCCGCCGACCTGATCCTGCCCAGCGCGATGTGGGTCGAGAAGGAAGGGGCCTTCGGCAACGCCGAGCGCCGCACCCAGTTCTGGCGCCAGCAGGTCCAGGCCCCGGGCGAGGCCCGCTCCGACCTGTGGCAGATGATGGAGTTCTCCAGGCGCTTCAAGGTCGAGGAGGTCTGGCCGGCCGAGCTGATCGCGAAGAAGCCCGAGTTCAAGGGCAAGACGCTGTTCGACATCCTGTTCGGCAACGGCAAGGTCAACCGCTATCCGCTGGCCGACCTGACGAAGGTCAACAGCAAGTACATCAAGGACTACCGCAACGACGAGTCCAAGGCCTTCGGCTTCTACGTGCAGAAGGGCCTGTTCGAGGAGTACGCCGAGTTCGGCCGCGGCCACGGCCATGACCTGGCGCCCTTCGACGTCTACCACGAGGTGCGCGGCCTGCGCTGGCCGGTGGTCGACGGCAAGGAGACGCTGTGGCGCTTCCGCGAAGGCTACGACCCCTACGTGAAGAAGGGCGAGGGCCTGCGCTTCTACGGCCAGAAGGACGGCCGCGCCAACATCTTCGCGCTGCCCTACCAGCCCGCGGCCGAAAGCCCGGACAAGGACTTCGACCTGTGGCTGTGCACCGGCCGGGTGCTGGAGCACTGGCACACCGGCACGATGACCCGCCGCGTGCCCGAGCTGCACCGCGCGGTGCCCGAGGCGGTCGTCTTCATGCATCCGGACGACGCCCAGTCCCGCGGCCTGCAGCGCGGCATGAAGGTCAAGGTCGCCTCGCGCCGCGGCGAGATCACGCTCTCGGTCGAGACCAAGGGCCGCAACAAGGTGCCGCGCGGCCTGGTCTTCGTTCCCTTCTTCGACGAGGGCCGGCTGGTCAACAAGCTGACGCTGGACGCGACCTGCCCGATCTCGAAGGAGACCGACTACAAGAAGTGCGCCGTCAAGGTGGTGCGCGCCTGAGGCGCAGCACGCGGGAGAGCCCGATGAGCACCCGACGCGAGTGGCTGCAGCAGGCGGCGGGCGCCGGCGCGGCCGCACTGCTGGCCGGCGGCTGTGCGCTGCTGGCGCGCCCGGCCGTCGGCCGGCCGGCGCAGGCGCTGCGCCCGCCCGGCGCGCTGGCCGAGCACGACTTCCTGGGCGCGTGCATCCGCTGCGGGCTGTGCGTGCGCGACTGCCCGCCGCAGAACCTGCGCCTGGCCGGCGGCGGGCACGGCCTGGACGCGCAGGTTGTGCCCGGCACGCCCTACTTCGTCGCGCGCGACATTCCCTGCGAGATGTGCGAGGGCCTGCCCTGCGTGAAAGCCTGCCCGACCGGCGCGCTCGATCCGGCGCTGCACGAGATCACGAAGGCCCGCATGGGCCTGGCCGTGCTGATCGACCAGGAGAACTGCCTGAACTTTCTCGGCCTGCGCTGCGATGTCTGCTACCGGGTCTGCCCGGTCATCGACGAGGCGATCACACTGGAGAAGGTCAGCAACCCGCGCAGCGACCGCCACGCGATGCTGCTGCCCACCGTGCACGCCGAGGCCTGCACCGGCTGCGGCAAGTGCGAGAAGAGCTGCGTGCTCGAGCAGCCGGCGATCAAGGTGCTGCCGGTCGATCTGGCCCGCGGCGAACTCGGCCACCACTACCGCAAGGGCTGGTCGCCCGACAGCCAGGGGGGCCGGCCCCGCTTCGACCAGCCGGTGCAGAACCTGCCGGCCACGCCGGTGCCGGGCGACCTGGCGCCGCTGCGCTCCGGCCAGGAGGCCTATGCACGCCCCGAAGGAGCCTCGCGATGAGCCCGACCCCGACGCCTGTGGCCACCCCGCCCGGGCCGAAGAAGCGCATCGGCGCCGAGGCCCGCGAGCTCAAGGGCTTCTGGCGCGCCCACCGCTGGCTGCTGCTGCGCCGGCTGTCGCAGGCCGGCGTGCTCGCGCTCTTCCTGCTCGGGCCGCTGGCCGGCGTCTGGATCGTCAAGGGCAACCTGAGCGCCAGCGTCACGCTGGGCGTGCTGCCGCTGACCGATCCCTTCGTGCTGGCGCAGTCGCTGGCGGCCGGGCACGCGCCCGCGCTGTCGGCGCTGATCGGCGCGGCGATCGTCATCGTCTTCTACGCGCTGGCGGGCGGACGAGCCTTCTGCGCCTGGGTCTGCCCGGTCAACCTGATCACCGACGGCGCGGGCTGGCTGCGCCGCCGGCTGGATCTGAGCGGCGGGCGCGCGCCCAACCCGCGGCTGCGCCACTGGCTGCTGGTGGCGGTGCTCGTGGCCTCGGCGCTGACCGGGCGGCTGGTCTGGGAGAACGTCAACCCGGTGTCGCTGACGCAGCGCGCGCTGATCTTCGGCGGCAGCGCGGTCTGGGGCGCGGCGCTGGCGGTCTTCCTGTTCGACCTGCTGGTGGCGCCGCGCGGCTGGTGCGGCCATGTCTGCCCGGCCGGTGCGGCCTGGTCGCTGATCGGCCGCGTCAGCGTGGTGCGCGTCAGCGCCCGTCACCGCGACCGCTGCAACGACTGCGCCGAGTGCTACGCCGTCTGCCCGGAGCCGCAGATCATCCCGATCGCGCTCAAGGGCAAGGGCGGCGCCGGCCCGCTCATCCTGGACGAGGCCTGCACCCACTGCGGCCGCTGCATCGACGTCTGCGCGCCGGATGTCTTCACCTTTTCCCACCGTTTCAACAAGCTCGACAGGCAAGAGAGGCCGACACCATGAACTCCCGCTCCTTCCGCCATCTCCTGCAGGATCTCGCCCGGGTCACCCTGGCCGCCGGACTGATCCTGGTCGGTGCACAGCAGCATGGCCTGGCCGCCGAGCCGCAGGCCTCGGGCAGCGCACCGGTCAAGATGCAGGGCCTGCGCGGCGGCACGCCGCTGGATCAGGACAACGCGCCCACGCCCATCCGCCAGGAGCGCGACCACGCCCCCAGCGACCGCGACTTCGTGCAGCAACCCCCGCTGATCCCGCACACCATCTCCAGCTACCAGATCACCAAGAACTACAACAAGTGCATGGACTGCCATTCATTCCAGAAGTCGAAGGACAGCGGTGCGACGAAGGTGAGCGTCACCCACTTCCGCAACCGCGACGGCCAGGAGCTCGACAACATCAGCCCACGCCGCTACTTCTGCACCCAGTGCCATGTGCCGCAGACCGATGCCAAGCCGCTGGTTGGCAACACCTTCCAGCGCGCCCGTGGCCTGCAGTGACGCGGCCGAGAGGACCTTGACATGACTCCGAACGAGCACGACTCCCGACCCGGCCTGTTCGCCCGCACCTGGGCGCGGGTACGCAGCCGCAGCTTCCTGGTGCTGGCGGCTGCCTTCGTCACCGGCATCCTGTTCTGGGGCGGCTTCAACACCGCGATGGAATACACCAACCGCGAGGAATTCTGCATCTCCTGCCACGAGATGAAGGACAACGTGTACGCCGAGTACCGCAACACCATCCATTACCAGAACCGCACCGGCGTGCGCGCCACCTGCCCGGACTGCCATGTGCCCAAGGAATGGGGGCACAAGATGATCCGCAAGATCCAGGCGAGCAACGAGGTGCTGCACAAGATCCTGGGCACGATCGACACGCCGGAGAAGTTCAACGCCAAGCGCGCCGAGCTGGCCCAGCACGAGTGGGACCGCATGAAGCGCACCGACAGCCGCGAGTGCCGCAACTGCCACCACTTCAACGCGATGGACTATGCCGAGCAGAACACCCGCTCGGCCGCCGCGCACCAGGCCGCATTTACCGAGGGCAAGACCTGCATCGACTGCCACAAGGGCATCGCGCACACGCTGCCGCCGGTCGAGCAGCACATCGGTGCGCCCAAGGAGCACGCGGCCGACCCGAGCAGCCCCGGCGTCGTCAACCCGAACCAGAAGCCTGCACCCGCCACTGACGAGGCCCGCTGATGAACCCCACGGCGCTGTGGGCGCTGGGCTTCCGGCCCTTCTACCTGCTGGCGGCCGTGCAGGCAGCGCTGGTGCTGCCGCTGTGGGTTCTGGTCTTCGGCGGACAGACCGGCCTGGCCTCGCCGCTGCCGGGCAGCCTGTGGCATGCCGGCGAGATGGTCTCGGGCTTCGCGATGGCGGTGATCGTCGGCTTCCTGTTCACCGCCGGACGCAACTGGAGCGGCCAGCCCACGCCTTCGGGTGGCGCGCTGGCGACACTGGCTGGGCTGTGGCTGCTCGGCCGGGGGCTGGCCTTCAGCCCGTGGCCGTTGGCTGGTGCGGCCGCCGACCTGACGTTTGCGCTGGCGGCCGCCGCCGGCCTGGGCCGGGCGCTGCACCGGGGCGGCAACCGGCGCAACTTTTTCTTCGTCGGCCTGCTGGTGCTGCTGGGTAGCGCCGGCGCCTCGATGAGGGTGCTGGCCCTGCACGACGCCGCGCTGGCGCGCCAGGCCCTGCAGCTCGCACTCGACGTGGTGCTCTTCATCATGGCGGTGATGGCCGGCCGGGTGGTGCCGATGTTCACGCGCAACGGCGTGCCCGGCACGCAGCCACGCCAGCTGCCACAGCTTGAGCGCGTGGCGCTGGGCCTGCTGCTCGTGTTGGCGATCGTCAACCCGCTGCCCTGGCCGCCGGAGCTGGTCGGTGCGATCGCGTTGGCCGCAGCGATCGCGCATGCGGCCCGTCTGGTGCTGTGGCAACCGGCACGCACGCTGCGCGTGCCGCTGGTGGCGGTGCTGCATATTGCCTGCGCCTGGATTCCGCTGCATCTGCTGCTGCGCGCGCTGGCCGCTTTCGGCTGGGTCGCGCCCTCGGTGGCCACGCACGCGCTGACGACCGGCGCGATCGGCCTGCTGACGCTGGCGATGATGACGCGCACCGCACGCGGCCACACCGGCCGGCCGCTGAAGGCCGACCGCATCGACGTTGCGATCTACCTGCTTGCACTGCTGGCGGCGCTGCTGCGCGTGATCCCACCGCTGCTGGCGCCGGAGTCGCTGCTGGCGGCGGTGCAGGCCTCGGCCCTGCCCTGGTCGCTGGCCTTCGCGCTCTATGCCGTGCATTACGGACCGTGGCTGATGCGCCCGCGCGCCGACGGCAAGCCGGGCTGAGGCCATCAGCCTCAGCCCTCGGCCCCCTGCCGCCATTTCCTTGAACCGGTTCAAGGACGATTCCCGACTGAAACACGAGGATATGCGCACCGTTCAAGCCCTTGCTGGAGGAGGTGCGCATGAGCCAGAAATCCCCGGGTGGTTTCACACAGCAGACCGCCCGCAACATGTTCTACGGCGGCTCGATGTTCTTCGCGCTGCTGTTCGCGGTGATCGTCTTCGACACCGAGCAGCGGATTCCCGAGCGCTCCAACGCACAGGCGATCACGCCGCAGGTGGTGGCCGGCAAGAAGATCTGGGAGACGCGCAACTGCATCGGCTGCCACACGCTGCTGGGCGAAGGCGCGTACTTCGCGCCAGAGCTCGGCAATGTCTACCCGCGCCGCGGCGGCGAGTTCATCAAGGTCTGGATGAAGGCCCAGCCGACCCACACGCCGGGCCGGCGCCAGATGCCGCAGTTCAACCTGACCGACCAGCAGCTCGACGACCTGGTGGAGTTCCTGAAGTGGACCAGCCAGATCAACACCGAGAAGTGGCCACCCAACATCGAAGGGTGAGAGGAGATACCCGCCATGAACACGCCTGTCCTCAAGTACAAGTCCCAGTCCGTCGCGAAGCTCTACTTCATCGCGGCGCTCGGGCTGTTCACCGCGCAGATCCTCTTCGGCCTCGGGCTGGGGCTGCAGTATCTGGTCGGCGACTTCCTGTTTCCGTACATCCCGTTCAACGTGGCGCGGATGGTGCACACCAATCTGCTGATCGTCTGGCTGCTGTTCGGCTTCATGGGCGCGGCCTACTACCTCGTGCCCGAGGAGGCCGAGACCGAGCTGCACAGCCCGAAGCTGGCCATCGCGCTGTTCTGGATCTTCCTGGTCGCCGGCGCGCTGACCATCGTCGGCTACCTGACCGTGCCCTACGCGCGCCTGGCCGAGCTGACCGGCAACGACCTGCTGCAGACCATGGGCCGCGAGTTCCTCGAGCAGCCGCTGCCCACCAAGCTGGGCATCGTCGTCGTGGCGCTGGGCTTCCTGTTCAACATCAGCATGACGGTGCTCAAGGGCCGCAAGACCAGCATCAGCCTGGTGCTGCTGACAGGCCTGTGGGGCCTGGCGCTGATGTTCCTGTTCAGCTTCGTCAACCCGCACAACCTGGTGCGCGACAAGATGTACTGGTGGTTCGTCGTGCACCTGTGGGTCGAAGGCGTGTGGGAGCTGATCCTGGGCGCGCTGCTGGCCTACGTGCTGATCCGCACCACCGGCGTCGACCGCGAGGTCATCGACAAGTGGCTGTACGTGATCATCGCCTTCGCGCTGATGACCGGCATCCTGGGCACCGGCCACCACTTCTACTTCATCGGCCTGCCCGGCTACTGGCAGTGGGTCGGCAGCATCTTCAGCGCGCTCGAGCCGATTCCCTTCTTCATGATGACGGTCTTCGCCTTCAACATGGTGCAGCGCCGTCGCCGTGAACACCCGAACCAGGCCGCCGTGCTGTGGGCGGTGGGCACCTCGGTGATGGGTTTCCTGGGCGCCGGCCTGTGGGGCTTCATCCACACGCTCAGCCCGGTCAACTACTACACACACGGCACCCAGATCACCGCCGCGCATGGCCATCTGGCCTTCTACGGCGCCTACGTGCTGGTGGTCATCGCGGTGATCAGCTACGCGATGCCGACGCTGCGTGGTCGCCTGGCCGCGCCGCGTGCCGCGCAAAGCTGTGAGATGTGGAGCTTCTGGCTCATGTCTATCAGCATGGGCGTGATGGCCCTGGCCCTGACGGGCGCCGGCATCCTGCAGGTCTGGCTGCAGCGCCTGCCCGAGAGCGGCGCGATGGGCTTCATGGCCACCCAGGACCAGCTGCGCCTGTTCTACTGGATCCGCCTGGCCGGTGGCGTGGGCTTTCTGGCCGGACTGCTGACCTATCTGGCGAGCTTCTTCGTCACCGGCGACGAGCGCGATCCGGTGAACGCCGGCGAGACCGGTGCCACCGCGGCCCGCGCCTGAGAGCGACATCATGGAACACGCCAGCGCACGGCAGATCGCCGCGATCCCCCACTACGCCGAGCAGGGCCGCGAATGCACCCTGTTCGAGCAGGCCTGGCTGCAGCGCCTGCCGGTCCTGATCAAGGGGCCGACCGGATGCGGCAAGACCCGCTTCGTCGAGCACATGGCCGCGCGCCTGGGCCGTCCGCTGGTGACGGTGAGCTGCCACGACGACCTGAGCGCGGCCGACCTGGTCGGCCGCCACCTGATCGCCGGCGGCGACACCGTCTGGTGCGACGGTCCGCTGACCCGCGCGATGCGCACCGGCGCGATCCTCTACCTCGACGAGGTGGTCGAGGCGCGCAAGGACACCACGGTGGTGCTGCATCCGCTGGCCGACGACCGCCGCCTGCTGTCGATCGAGCGCACCGGCGAGCAGCTGCTGGCACCGCCGGAGTTCATGCTGGTCGTCTCCTACAACCCCGGCTACCAGAACCTGCTCAAGAGCCTGAAGCCCAGCACCCGCCAGCGCTTCGTCGCGATGAGCTTCGGCTACCCGGCGCCGGCGCTGGAGGAGGCGATCGTCGCGGCCGAGAGCGGCGTGTCCCCGGCCGAGGCACGCTCGCTGGTCAGCCTGGCCGGCGCGCTGCGCCGCCTCACCCACCACGATCTCGAGGAGACCGCCAGCACCCGGCTGCTGGTGATGGCCGGGCGGCTGATCGCCGCCGGGCTCGACCCGGCGGCGGCCTGCCGCGCCGCCATCGTCGAGGCGCTCAGCGACGACGCCGAGACGGTGGCCGCGCTGGCCGAGCTGGTCGACGCGGTGCTGGCCCCGGCCGGCGCCGCCCGCTGACCGTCGCCATCGACCGCATCGACGCCGATGCCCGTTTTCCGGACGGCGGCCTGTTCCGCGAGGACTGTCCGCGCTGCATGCCCGGTTGCTCCAGGATTCAACCATCCATCCCTTTCATGCAGCGCCGCCGCCGTCTCTTTCAATCCGCGTTCTTCGTGCTCTTCCTGGTCGCGCCGGCCCTGGACTGGCTGCGCTTCGACCTGCACGAGACGCAGCTGTGGTTCCTCGGCCGGCGCTGGTCGCTGGGGATCGACGACTTCATGGCCGGGCGCATCGACGCCACCGCCGCCGCGCTGTCCATCCTGGGCCGCGCCTTCCTGCCGGCGCTCGTGCTGGTGGCGCTGTTCCTCGCGGTGGCCTGGCGACGTGGCCGGCTCTACTGCGGCTGGCTGTGCCCGCACTTCTCGCTGGTCGAGCTGATCAACGACCTGCTGCACCGCGCCTGCGCGCGCTTCAGCCTGTGGGACCGCCACCCGACGCCGCGCGCCGACCGTCCGGCGCAGCAGCGCTGGTGGCCGGTGTTCGCGCTGGCCTGCGTGATGTCGGGCTTCCTGTGGGCGATCACGCTGCTGAGCTACCTGCTGCCGCCGGCCGAGCTGTGGCGCGGCCTGCTCGGCGGCACGCTGACGCCCGGCCAGGCGCGCTTCCTCGGCATCGGCACGCTGGTGTTCTCGGCCGAGTTCGCCTTCGCGCGCCACCTGTTCTGCCGCTTCGGCTGCGCGGTCGGGCTGTTCCAGAGCCTGGTGTGGATGGCCAATCCGAAGGGCATGGTGGTCGCGTTCGACCGCGACCGCGCGCGCGACTGCCGCGACTGCCGCACGCCGGCCTCGCCCTCGGGCAGCGCCTGCGACCGCAGCTGCCCGATGCGTCTGCATCCGCGCGACATCAAGCGGATGATGTTCTCGTGCGTGCAGTGCGGACGCTGCCTGGACGCCTGCGCGACCTCGCAGGCCGGGCAGCCCCAGGGGCCGCTGCTGGAGTGGCGCATCGGCGTCGACGCGGTGCGCGAGACGCTGCGCCAGCGCCGCACTGACAAGGAGATCTGACATGGAGGAATGGGTCGGGCGCCAGTGGCACCGCTTCATCACCCGCGCCGCCGGCAGCGAGGCCGGTCGCCACGAGGCCGCCGCGGTCGATCTGAGCGAGATGCGCCGTGCCATCGAGCTGATGTTCCGCGCCGGCGGCGGCGCGGCGGCGGTGCGGCTGGCCGAGGCCGGCGTGCGCGCCCAGGGCGGCCCGCGCGACTGGCTGCAGCGCCTGGCCGGCACCGGCACGCAGGTGCGGCGCCCGCGCCTGGAGCCCGAGGTGCTGTCGCTGCCGCCGCGGCTGGCGGTGCTGGCCGAGCGCTCGCTCAACCGCGCGCTCTACCTGTGGCTGGCCGCGCTGGCCGCCGCGCTGCAGGAGACGCCGACCCCCGGCGACTGGATCGAGGACAACCTGCGCGCGAGCCGGCGGGCGCTGGTGCGGTTTCCCGGCCTGCAGCCGCGGCTGCAGCGCCTGCTGGCGGCGCAGCTGGCCGCGC